>NZ_JBHZGO010000107.1:0-3120 GCF_042747725.1 Coleofasciculus sp. H7-2 | reverse complement strand
AAATAACAAACTCAAGCTAATTAAACGCTCGGCTTATGGATTTAGAAACTTGGAAAACTTCCGGATTAGATGCTTATTAAATTGGCATTTTAATTGTTGATCTAGCATAACAGGTACTGAAGAGCCATAATTTTTTGTTACCCTTAGCATTCTTTGTTGCCGTAAATGTCCTTATAATAGTATTTCCTTCTCCACCAATAAAAGGAGGAACTAGATTCACTAATTTTATTCCATATTCCTGATTTACTTTCTCATAAGCTCTCCACAGAGTTAGCTGATCGATGTACTTACTGTCTTGAGGTTCCTCAAGCAAATGCCAAAGTTGTGCAACCCATTCTTTAGTTAGAGCTTTAGCTGCTGGAGAATTAGCTAAACCAAGTACATTCATTGTTAATCTTAAGAATTCATACTTCATTTTGGCTCTAGCAAAAATACAAACATCTCCCTGCTTGAAGAGACTGCCGAATCTATTTAAATCTTTTCTTACAATTAAATCAGCGTCTAATTGAAGTAAATTGTCAACCAAGCTGTCTTGCCTTAGTTCATTAACTAAAAAAATTCTCCTTGCCATAGAATATAAACGCTGTTCATAAGGATAAGCAAATTCTTTTTGTTCGTAAATTATTCTTATGTTCTCCCAATCTGAAAACTCTTGTAAGCTGGCTTCAGGTGTATTGATTGCTAATACCACTACCCTCACTCTGGGAAAATTTTTTCTAATGGAACGTAGCAATATTTTCCCATAATCTAAATACTTGTTGTCGAACCTAACACTTACAGTAATATGAGCATCCTTAGGCTGAAATGCTTTAATCAACTGAGTTATCATTACTTTCTTCCTTTAATTTTATAGACAGAATCTTGATATCTACAGCAAGTAGAATTTTCTTGATAGCTGGCATTGGCAAACCTATTGACCCTATGTATTGCGACTAGCTGGTACAAATCCTGACAGCGCGTGTATAGGATGTCGCGTAAGAAACTCCCTAGAATATGCCTTAAACCTATCCGCACGGCTGAGTAACAAACTCTTGCTCAAACGAGAGGATATGCAATCCGTCTTTTCCTTTAAACTGCGGGCTGCTTACAACTTGCATCATTTCGGCTTCTGATTACTCTAACTACTTTGACTTGCTGATGTCACAAGCTCAGATAGCAATCCTGACATTTTTAACACACGCTCCGACAAAAATTGAGCTTGTTGGGCAACTTTCATTCGTTGTGCATCATCTGCCCAAATGTTTGCCCAACCTAATTGCCAACGAGCCAATTGCACTTGTAACTCAACTAACTCTGCTGCAATGTCTATTCCAGCATCAATTGCTGTCTTCTCAATAAAGAACTTGCTTTTCTCTATCAAATGGGCAACTGCATCGCGGTTCAGGTCGTTATTAGAAAATGACCGAATTAGAGCTAAAGAAGCAGCGAGTTATCCTAAGCGAGTAGGTACAGATCCACGCAAATAACGCTCTCACATTGCCGTCGGGTCTTTCATAAGGCTCCTAAGAACTCCTAAGTGATTTGGGCAACTTGCTCATCTTACGCTGGGTGAAGAATCTCCATTGAGCGATTATTTTGACGAGGGCGGATATTAATCAGCGATTTATAGAACCACTTCCTGCGTCAATGGGTTCCAACTCCTCCCCATATATTTTCCTACATACTCCCATCTTCCGGCAACACCGTTTCACAATCCGCATGAAGCTCCCCACCACCTGCAAGAATGCCATGCTCGATATCTACTGTCAGTTTAATGTAGAAACGATGAGCCTCCAGTATTATAGGACTTACGCATTGACAGGGAAAGGAAAATGTGGTGAATCTAGGATAGTCTTGCAGCCCCCGGAATCAGCGTGAGAGAACGGTCTAAACCCTCAACAGCCAAGTGTACCTGCTCCCTCTACATCTTATTTTTATTGGCAGAACCCAAGTATGTCAGTTGTGTTCGCCTAGCCGAGGTGATGGAGGGGTTGAGTCACGACAGTGTGAATCGTTTTTTGCTGCGCGAGAACTACAGCCCGCGAGACCTGTTTGATGAGGTCAAAGACCATTTGATTCTGAGCGGTGGGATTGCGATTGGGGATGATAGTGTGCTGGACAAGCCTTACCGTGACCCCCAGAGAACCGACCATCAGGGGCTACTTTTGGTCAGGTAAACACAAGCGCACCGTCAAGGGGATCAATCGGATTACCTTGTACTACACCGACATCACAGGCACCTCGTATCCGGTGAACTTTCGGATTTATGACAAGCGGGAGGGCAAAACCAAGAACGAGTATTTTCGCGATATGGTAACAGAAGTCAAAGCCTGGGGGCTGAAACTGGCTTGGGTCACGGGCGATAGTTGGTATTCAGGCATTGAAAATCTGAAGTTTCTCAGAAACGAGAAGGTGGGTTTTCTGTTTGGCATTGCGGACAATCGCCAAGTTTCGATAGAACGGGGCACTCAAGTGCAGGTGCAAACCTTAACGATCCCGGAGTCGGGGTTGGTGGTCTACCTCAAGGAGTTTGGCTGGGTGAAAGTGTTTTGCCAGAGCTTCAAAAACGAGGTTCGGTATTACATCCTGTACCAACCCGACGAGACGCAACTGCGACAACTCAACCGCCAAGACTTTCGCCAGATTCATGATAGCCATTGGCAGATTGAGAGCTTTCATCGGGTGATCAAGCAAGTGTGCAACATTGAACGCTTCAAGCGTGCGAACCGAGTCTGCCCTCAGAACCCACTTCTTCTGTGCGCTGCAAGCATGGCTGTAAACTGCAAACGATGCGAGTTGAGGGCTTGATTGATAACCTCTATCAGGTGTCGAGACAGTTATTTGTGCCTGTGATTCGCCAGTTCATTTTGGAAAACCTCTCCAAGCCAATCACTGCCTAACCTCAGACTTCGCTACTTCTGTCAATGCGTAAGTCCTATATTTTATCAATTTGCTCCTTTGTAGCGTGATCGCGGATGATGTGAATCATTCAAAGTGCGATCACCCTTCGCTGTAGGGCGTTGCTGAATTAGGGTATGATGCGAGCGAGAATGCGAGAGGGGAGCCGAAAATGATTTCTTTGATTTTGATAGGGAATTGGAACATCTCCAAATCTGAGATAATGAATTAGTAATCGAATTG
>NZ_JBHZGO010000106.1:0-3138 GCF_042747725.1 Coleofasciculus sp. H7-2 | reverse complement strand
GGCATTGAGGATGGCATCACGGGTGAACTGGTGGCGGCTGGAGTGCCTAAAGGTCATATTGTGCTGGCGTTCCATCCGCCCCAAGTGCGAGAGCATACAGGATACGCGATCGCGTAGCATCTGCAAAACAAACTGCGAACTGACTTGTCAGCGCAACGCGATCGCATACCCTAGTTGGGCGATCGCCTATTTCTATGAGAGGAAAAAAGGCGATCGCATATTCTTTCGGAAGGAGGAAAGTAGGAGCGATCGCGCTTTGGCAATAATCAAAGCGCGATCGCATTCTCAACTCTACAAAAAAATGATCGCACTCTTACCTCATAACAAATGCGAGCGTACTCAATTCCCAATTGAGCGAACCGACTTGTCGGCGCAACGCTATCGCACTTTCACTAATTCCTAAAAGCGATCGCACTCTCAACTCTGCATTCTTGGCGACCGCGCTTTTGTAGAGTAGTTCACAGCAATGTATTGCACCTCTGTTATCATCCGTTCCACTGAGAATCTGTTTCATTTGGCGTGCAAGGTCTTCACACTGAGCGGAACTCAGCGATTTATTACCATGCTGCAATGCTGGTTTCGATTGTGCATATAGCTCACCAGCCTTTAAAAAGTTATAGTCGGATTCGTCAGTGCTAGGGTCAGATTCGCCACTTCGAGAGATTGACTCATAGCTGTGGATGTCATTATTCCAAGTATTGCTATTCCAAGTTTCAGCCCAACTTGAGACATGGTTTTATCAAAACTCTACAGCAACGGGGATGGAAGATTCTGTACCTCAAATGGCAGCGTCACTTCTGAAAGATGAGATGTAGCCCAATCGTGCCAATCTTCATTAAGCAACAATTGTCCTGCGAGTCTCTGAAATATTATGCTTTCGCCATTGAATAATAATACTGCATCTCCTGAAATCTGACGCAGCAGCTCTATAGTTACCCATAATAAGGTATGCTTTCCTCCCTCATAATTCACATTAGAATTGATCTGAAACCACACATCTATCGTCGGTCTAAATCCAAACGCTTCTTCAATAACAGATTGACGAATATCTAACTGAGGGTGCGCTCCTACCAATATTCCTGAACCAAACAAGCAGGGATTTGAGGAAGCTGAATCCCACTCAAGGTCAAACCCTTTGGACACAATATGTAATGCTTGTATCGGCTTCAGATCGGTTGCTATGGATAAATCATAGTCTAATGACATTTATACCTCCTATTAGACATGAGTATTACGGAAAAAGTGGGATAATTGTCGTACCCCTTACCACAATTATCTCTTGGAGATCTGGTACGGGATGGATTTGCTGGGTGGGTTTGTGGAAGGCGTAGAGTTTGATCGGTTGAACGATGATGAATTGAAATTGCTCTTTGGTGTAGCCTAAGCATTGCATGGCGGCGGTGAGTTGGATATCGTAGCCCGTGTAGGTGGGGGGACGCAAGAGGATGATTTTGTCATAGCCTTGTTGGAATATTTGATGGTAGCGGGCGATGTCTTCTAGGAGTTGGGTGAATTCGCCGTCGCGGTGTTGCAGAACTCTGTCGCAGTCGTCGCCAAAGTCTGCGGTTTTGATGAACCAGTCTTTGGGCTCGTCTTTGAGGGAGGCTTGTTCAACGTCGGGGGGTAAGTCTGCTGCTAGTTGACGGGAGAGGGAGGCTTTGTAAAGCTGGTTGCTAGTTTGAATTGAGTTAAAAAAGACTTCAATATCAGGTAAGTTTTCTTGATTATCTACACTTTTTGCAATAACTAAATTGTTGCCGTTTTCTAGGATGTTTTTAACAGCCGTTGTCAGGGAGCAACGAAGATAAGCTGAGGAAGGAATAGCTTCTAAAGGATATTCGGTGATGCTCAACCAAATTTTAGCCGTTTTTTGGGATAATGCTATCATAATTCATACTTCAAATAGGATGATATTTGATGATTTAGTTTCTCAAATGATTACGAAGTTAGTGCTAAGGATTGTTTGGCTATTTGTTCGATGACAAGCGATCGACAAAGTGCTTCAATTTTGTTGTTTCCACCGATATCAAAAAATAGATGCAGCCATTCATCAGGGGAAAGCGAGAGGTTTTCTACCCAAGGGGAGGGAGTGACTTTACCCCAGCCGATAATTGTGCCAAGATTAGCCGGGATTAGCTCTAAGTCGTTAGGATTTGAATTGAGTTGTATATCAAGCCGAATGCAGGATTTCAGAATAAGTTTTAGGGGTTGCTCGGTGGTGGCAATTTCTGAAGTTGTGTTAGTTGGATTGAATTCCCAGTAGTAGTTGAGATTGAGGATGTAATTATAGGGAAATTGCCATCCCATTGAGAGCAATTCTGCTTCAGTAAAGTCGTATTGTTGCCAAATTTCTTCAAAATTCATAGTTTGGTTTGGGGTTAAATTAGGGAAGTAGAATAAAATGGGTTTCTGCACGAGTTCCAGGTTGTCCGAATGCGTTTAGGGGTTGTTCTCCCGGTGCGCCACCTCCAGGGCCATTATAAACGCGGGTATAGGATGAATCATCAGGTTTAGTCATTATTCTGACGCTAGATTGATTGTTTGGGCTAGTCCAGATTGTGCCGGTACCGCTTTTTGATCCGCCTCTAGCTGGGGTGGATATCCAAGCTGAGGCGGTGAGTTCGGTTTCTAAGGTGGTTTTGTCAATTCCACTGACAAGTAAATTGAGGATATCGGCGGCAGTTAGGATGTTACCTGATGGCATGGGTTAGGGAGGTTGGATTTTTGTTAGGGATGCGATCACAACTTTGGGGAATGGTTGAGGTGCGATCGCCTGTAGTTCAGAAACCGGGTTTTTGCACAAGATATCGGTTAAGAGGTAAAGGCGATTGCCTACGGCACGCTGCGCGAACGGAAAAACCCGGTTTGTTTTGTTGGGGGAAGAAAAGAGCGATCGCGCTTTGGCAATAATCTCTTGCGATCGCATCTTCATAACCTCAACTGCAATCAGCGCGATCGCTCTCTACGATTTCAGATAATAAAAGAGCGAACTGACAGGTCGGCGCTTCCCTATCGCACTCAATTCCTCACAGGAGCTTGCCCGACTTGTGACTAGGGCGCGATCGCACTTGTTGACATCCTCTCCGGAGATTACCGACAAGTCAGGCAAGCACTTTGTTGGGGTATAGGATAGCGTTG
>NZ_JBHZGO010000105.1:0-319987 GCF_042747725.1 Coleofasciculus sp. H7-2 | reverse complement strand
GACCACATTCCGCACAGATGTGATTTTGCTTACCTTGCTTCACACCATTCTTACGGGTATGAGTAGAACCACAACGAGGACATTGCATGGCTAAGCACCTTGAATTCATACTTTATTATGCAACGCCGTCACTTGTAGTGATGTCAATCGCTGTCTCAATTAGCGATCGCTTCCGCAACAGCAGGCTAAACGTTCTCGTTGACGTTGTTGCAGTCCATCCACAAAGCAATTGTTGCTGCCAACGGGGTTCATTTTGGCACCAGCCATCGACGCCACAGAACTTTTCTTCTTAACTGAGCCTGAGACAAGCAGATGGATAGAGAATTCAGCACTTTCAGCTTATCTGTTTTGTCTGTTCCTTATCCCAAAATCACCTTACGTAATCTGCGTAGGCTGTCAGCGTCGCGTCGTGCGTATTCCCAGTTCCTACTGGTGTTTTCACCTGACTCTAGAAATTCCCCCATTCTTGATAATACTGAACTCTTGCGGTTAGCACTGCCAAGCCAAAAACGCTATCCGCAAAATCCCTTAAAAGCTTTCAGAATATTTACCGATATGCTTCAAAAAAATCTGCAAAAACCGAGGAGAATACTGCTAACAAATTCAGGAATAATTAGGAAGCTTGTAAGTATATTCAATCATCTTGCGTAAATATCGAATAGTGTGAAGAGGTCAAAAAGAATTAAAAAAGTCGTAGACAAAGAATTAAGATTTCAGTTATGAATAGACAAGGAAAAGAAAACACACGTCTGCACCGGGCTTCTAAAGTAAAAATAAACTAAATTATTTTGGATGTATTTGCCGGTTAGATGGGGTGAAGTCGTTCATCGCCTTGGTAGAGGTACTCAAATGAAAATCAAAGTAATTACTAGTCTGCTCGCCGCTGCTGCTGCCCTGACCGGCGTCATCTCTGCAACTGCACCGGCATCGGCTGAGATTAACTGGGGTCCTGTAAATACTGCACCCACAAAGAATACATTGAGCCAATCTGATGATTTTTCAAACATCAGCACGCTTATAAATAGCTTAAACTCGCAGCTCAACAAGTCTCAGGAAAAATACGCATTTCCTAACTTGAGCCTTTTAGGCGGTCAATCATTTGATTTGAGCAAACTAACGTTGCAAAACAACACTGATGTTCGCGCTTACTTCGTCAATGAAGGGGCGGATTATAACAATCAGCTGGGTTATCAAGCACTTGACAGTAACGGGAACATTACCAAAGATGGAATGGCTTTCTGGGAACTCAACAGCACAGAAAGCATTAGGGAAAATCAAAGTAGCTTTACCGATCTCAAGCAAGGAGATTGGGTCAACTTAGGCAACTTCAGCAAAGGTACAACCCTAAACTTCCAGTTGAACGCTAATAGCTTATACGGCACCAGCAACTCCTACGGCATTTACAATTCTGCTTTTAATGCTCCTAACCCCGATGGACTACAGCACGCCAAAGGGTATCTCTTTAACTCCCGTTACTTGGTGGTCGGTTTTGAAGATTTGTACGGAGACGGAAGTGAGACTGGCGTGACTCCAGCATCTGACCGGGATTTCAACGACACAGTTTTCATCGTCGATATCGGTAAGCAAGGTCTGCAAAGCGTACCTGAACCATCTGCAACGTTGGCACTGGTAGCTGTGGGTACGTTAGGTATGTTTGGACTGCGTCGCCGCCGCAGCCAAATCAACGGCTAATCACCTGGCTTATCGCTGATAATCTTTGCAAGTTCAAGTAGTCAATAACCCCTGTTTCTAGCCTGCGCCTGCGGGCTTTTTTATTAGGAAGTTTATCTAGCAGCTACTTCGCTGTAAGCGTAGCCAGTGCTAAGCGCATAGCTAGGAATTTCCCCCAGGGGTAGCTAAAATCAGTCAGGCTGAGCCGTGAGATGAGATATCTAACGGCTTGTTCGCGTGAAGCGAGCAATCTGAGCCATTGAAAGAATATCTGCTCTCTGGCGCTAGCTAAAATAAGGCTATGTCTCAATCTACCTCTGCCTCCAACCCATCTAACTCCGCCGCTAGCTCATCCCAAAACCGACCTCTACTCATCCTAGTAGATGGTCACTCGTTAGCCTTCCGCGCCTACTTTGCCTTTGCTAAAGGGCGGGATGGAGGCTTAAAAACAAAGACTGGGATTCCCACCAGTGTTTGTTTTGGCTTCCTCAAGTCGTTACTGGAAGCGATCGCATCCCAGCAACCTCAGGCGATGGCGATCGCATTCGACCTCGGCTTACCCACTTTCCGCCACGAAGCCGACGACACCTATAAAGCTGACCGCGCTGAGACGCCAGAAGACTTTATCATCGACCTGAAAAATCTCCACGACCTTTTGGATGCCTTGAATCTGCCAATTGTGACGGCACCGGGCTATGAGGCAGATGATGTCTTGGGAACGCTCTCACAAAAGGCGAGTGCCGCCGGGTATCGGGTGAAGATTGTTACGGGCGACAGAGATTTGTTTCAACTGGTTGACACGGCAAAGGGAATTAGCGTTCTTTATCTCGGTCAAACCTTCTGGCAACGTGGCAGCAGTACAGGGCCAGTAGAATTTGGGCCAGAGGAAGTTAAAGAGAAACTAAAGGGCATTACACCAGAGCAGGTTGTCGATTACAAAGCTCTGTGTGGCGACGCCTCCGACAATATCCCCGGTGTCAAAGGAATTGGCGACAAAACCGCTGTGAAGTTGCTTACAGAGTACGGCTCCCTGGATGGGATTTATGCCTCATTGGATGAGATGAAAGGAGCGGTCAAGCAGAAGCTGGAAGCCGGGAAACAAGAGGCATACCGTTCCCAGCACTTGGCAAGGATAGTTCTTGATGTCCCCCTAGACGTTAGTTTAGAAGACTGCCCGCTGAAGGGATTTGATAACGCCGACCTAGAACCGCTGCTAGAAAAGTTAGAGTTTAAGACTTATTTGAGCCGAATCAAGCAGTTGCAGCAGGCATTTGGCGGTGTGGCAGAGGAAGCTAAACCCGTTGAATCTAAAGAAGAACTTGAAGAAATCAGTTTTGATGATGGCGACCTCTGGTTTTTCAGTGCCGCTGACACCGAAGCTGCTAGCAAGGCAGACACAAATGCTGCTAGTAAGATTAGCGCCCAAATTATTAATACTCCAGAAAAACTGACAGAACTGATAAAGCAGCTGCAAAATTGCACCGACTCTGACAAACCCGTAGCTTGGGATACGGAAACGGATGCCCTAGAGCCACGAGACGCCCAACTTGTGGGGATTGGCTGCTGCTGGGGAATCGATCCCTCTGAAGTTGCCTATATTCCCACGGGTCACAAAACTGGTGAAAATCTGGATAAAACGGCTGTCTTAGAAGCGTTGCGTCCGATTCTGGAAAGTGCTGACTATCCCAAGACGTTGCAGAACGCCAAATTTGATCGGCTGGTGTTGCGCTGTCAGGGAATTAACTTGGCTGGGGTGGTGTTTGACACGATGCTTGCCAGTTACGTCCTGAATCCAGAAAACAGCCACAACCTCAGCGACTTAGTCCTGCGGCATCTGGAGCTAAGTATCAGCAATTATACGGATGTGGTGCCGAAAGGTAAAACAATTGCCGATCTGGATATTCAGACTGTAGCCTACTACTGCGGGATGCAGGTCTATGCCACATTCCAGTTGGTGCCAAAGCTACGAGAAAAATTAGAGGAAGTCCCCGCTCTTCACCGGCTGTTATGGGAAGTAGAACAACCTTTAGAGCCAGTTTTAGCCCAGATGGAATATGTGGGCATCCGCATTGAGCCAGCCTATCTCCAAACACTATCGCAAGAACTGGAAAAGGATTTAGCGGCGATTGAGCAGAAAGCTTATCAGGAAGCCGGGGAAAAATTTAGCTTGGGTTCACCGAAACAACTGAGCCAAATCTTATTTGACAAACTCAAGTTAGACACCAAAAAGTCTCGTAAAATTCAGTCGGGTTATTCTACAGATGCCGCAACGCTGGAAAAACTGCAAGGCGATCATCCACTTGTCGATGCCGTTTTAGAGTACCGCACCCTCTCCAAGTTGAAGTCTACTTATGTGGACGCTTTACCCTTGCTGATACGTCCTGATACCCAGCGGGTGCATACGAATTTTAATCAGACAGGTACGACAACAGGGCGATTGTCTTCTTCTAATCCCAACTTACAAAATATTCCCATCCGCACAGCGTTTAGTCGGCGGATTCGCAGAGCATTTTTGCCAGAAACTAGTTGGTTACTGGTTGCTGCTGACTATTCGCAAATTGAGTTGCGGATTTTGGCTCATCTGAGCCAAGAGCCAGTGCTAATTGAGGCATACCAGCAAAATGAAGATATTCACAGTGTCACCGCTCGGCTGTTGTTGGAGAAGGATACGGTGACATCTGAGGAGCGCCGATTGGGGAAGATTATCAATTTTGGCGTAATTTATGGGATGGGGGCGCAGCGATTTGCACGGGAAGCTGGGGTGAAGGCGACAGAAGGCAGATTGTTTATCGATCGATTTAACGAGCGCTATCGCCAGGTTTTTGAATATTTGGAGCGGGTGAAACGGGAAGCGATCGCTCACGGTTATGTCGAAACTATTCTAGGACGCCGTCGTTACTTTAACTTTGAGGGTGGCAGTCTCCGCAAGCTGCAAGGTAGCAATCCCGATGAAATTAACCTTGACAAACTGCGTAATTTGGGACAAGCTGACGCCGGTTCGCTACGCGCCGCTGCTAATGCTCCAATCCAAGGTTCTAGCGCCGATATCATCAAGATTGCAATGGATAAACTGCACGCAGTTTTGCAGAATTATCAGGCGCGTTTGCTATTGCAAGTTCACGATGAATTAGTGCTTGAAGTTCCTCCCTCTGAATGGGAAGAATTACAGCCTCAAATTCGCTCGACGATGGAAAACGCCGTTTCCTTGAGCGTTCCTCTTAAGGTTGATGTGCGTGCAGGGCATAATTGGATGGAAACGAAGTAAAGAATCGTAACTTCAAAAAACGCGGATGATTGACCATGACCGCTTATTTAAGGAACTCCTCACTACCTTTTTCGGGGAGTTCATAGAGTTATTTTTGCCAGAAGTAGCAACTTATCTGGAACGCGACTCCATAGAGTTTTTAGACAAAGAAGTTTTTACAGATGTTACTGCTGGCGAACATTATGAAGCTGATTTAATCGTCAAGACTGAATTTCAAGGTCAGGAATCTTTCTTCCTAATTCATGTAGAGAACCAAGCACAACATCAAGCTGACTTTGGCAAGCGAATGTTCCGCTATTTCTCCCGCTTGTCTGAAAAATTTGACCTACCTGTATATCCTGTGATGGTATTTTCTTATAACAGTCCCAAAACTCCAGAACCTAACGTTTATCAGGTGGTCTTTCCTAATAAAGTTGTTTTGCAGTTCAACTATGATGTCATTGAGCTAAATCAGCTGAATTGGCGGGATTTTGTGCAGCAACCCAATCCAGTTGCTAGTGCGCTAATGGCGAAAATGAACATCGCTGCTAAAGACCGCCGCCGCGTAAAATTTGAATGTTTGCGTCTTTTGGCTACTTTGAGGCTAGATCCTGCCAAGATGCAATTAATTTCCGGATTTATTGACACTTACAGCGTTTTCTTTCTGGATGAGGTACAGTCAAGCTTCCAAAATCAAAGGTTTTAGGCGATCCTCGTACCTCACTAGCTTCAAAAGTGCTGTACCTGCGCTTAAGTTCACAAGAAGAAAGGCTTTTAAGAGCTGACATTGCTAGGATGGAGCCAAATGAGCGGGAGGTCATTATGCGAATCGTCACTAGCTGGATGGAAGAAGGTATTGAACAGGGAAAGCAACAAGGAAAACAGGAAGAGGCACTATCGCTGGTTCTGCGCCTACTGCCTCGGCGAATTGGCGCAATTCCCTCTGAGTTACAACAGCGCATTCAGCAGCTATCCCAGGCTCAGTTAGAAGATTTAGCAGAGGGGTTGTTGGATTTCTCCTCTTCAGAAGATTTGGAGGATTGGTTGCGCCAGGTTGCAACTGAGTAGAGTGACTGCCAATAGGTGTGGATGAGTTAGTGTTTAAAATACCTCCCTTGACTGAGAAGAATTACACCCTAAGATTCGTTCCACGATGAAAAATCCTGTTTCTTTGAGCTTTTCTCTAGTGGTTGATGTCCGTGCTGGACAAAATTGGATGAAGAGCAAGTAAAAACATACTCCGTAGCAATCCTATCTCCACCCTTGGCAGTCTAGCCAAGATTTTTTAGTATGTTGACAAAACCCAAGCGCTTAGGTTAGTATAAAAATATATAAATACTCTTATTTCAATTTCTATACAAAACTTTATGGCAAGCGTACTTACAAAAGATGGCTTTAGCGTTCGTATTTACACCAACGATCACCTTCCGTCCCATGTCCACGTTATTAAAGCTGGTGGAGAAGCCAAGATCAACCTTGGCAGTGAAACTGAGCGTCCTACATTGGTCGGCATCTGGAACATGAGCGATAAAGATGCAGTTAAGGCGCTGAAACTTGTTATCGCTCATCAGGTGGAACTATTAGAGAAATGGAGAGAGATTCATGGAGAACCTACATCTGAGTGAGGAAAGCTTAAAGAGTGAAATTGCCCAGGCAAGAGCGGCAGCAGCGATCGCAGATGCCTCAGAGCCACGCGCTCACTCCGCCTACTACGATCCGAATGCTGGTCGCATCGTCATCGAACTGCGAAATGGAGCTAGTTTTCTGGTTCCCCCTGAGTTGGTTCAAGGATTGGCGGGGGCATCCTTAGATGATCTCACGCAAGTGGAAGTCACCCCTTCCGGAGCCGGACTGCACTGGGAAAAGTTGGATATAGATATGAGCATCCCCGCCTTGATGGTAGGGATATTTGGAACTAAGGCTTGGATGGCTGAATTAGGCAGCCGAGGAGGCTCTACTACCTCAACAGCAAAAGCAACAGCGGCTCGCAAAAACGGTAAGCGAGGGGGACGACCGCGAAAAACAGCTCAGAAGGTATAGCAACAATGCCTGTGTTTCCACCACAGCAATGTCTGTATCTCCCGTAGGTTTGCCCATCTGATAGTTAAGCTCAGCGCAAAGAAGATGCGATCGCATCTCCCTTCACCACTGCCAAAAGCCAGCAACAGGCGTCCGAAACTATTGGACAATGGAAACGTCTGTCCAGATGGACTTTTCTTTTGTAGTAAATATTTATAATGACCGGCACTCGCAAACTCATCCAAAACTCTCTCGTCTGGACTGGTGCAGTTGTTCTCATCCTTGGCTTGGTGGGATGTGAAGCTATTTTTGGTCCTCCTACTTACCCAGTTAAGCGAGTCAGCGATGGGGATACTCTCGCCGTGACGGATCGCAGTGGGAAAAACATCAACGTGCGCTTTGCTTGTGTGGATGCTCCGGAAGTTCCCCATTCTAGTAAGGAAAAGGCAAGCAAAAAAGCAGCAGATCAAAACCAATTCAAGTGGGGAATTAAAACCCAGCAGCGATTGCAAGAATTGGTACAGCAAGGAGGCGATCGCGTTCGTTTAACTGTAACCGATACTGACAGGTATGGGCGCAAAGTTAGCGAGGTGCGTCTGCCCGATGGCACTTTTATTCAGGAAGTGTTGGCAAAAGAAGGACTGGTGCTGGTGTATCGTCAATATCTAAAAGATTGCCCTAGCGCTGCTATCGTTGAGCAAGCAGAAGCTGAGGCGAAGAAGAGTCGGCGCGGCATTTGGCGTGACTCCAAATTTCTGCCGCCGTGGGAGTATCGGAGTGACAGTAAGTAGCAAAGGCTCATGGTTCATTGCAATGAACAATAACCATCAAAAGTCTTCGTCAGCATACTCACTGGCATCTTCTGATTGAGACTGATTACTGGAAGGCAATCCCCAAAAAACGGGCACGAGGGCACTCCCAATCGCTCCCGCGCCAGCACTAAACGCCAGCACGACGCCTACCGGCATCCGGATCGACTGGAAAGTTAGAAATTTCACCGATACCGGCGTGATGTTTTGAATGGAAAAAATAGCGATCGCGGCGACGGAACTGGCTAAAATCAGCGAGGTAAGCAGGTTGGTAAAGGCTTTCATGTTGATAATGGCTAGTGGGTATCCTGCTACCGAGTAAGAGCAAGAGCAATGCCCTTGCCCCTACCTATCATTTAGACTGCGACGGGTTCCAGTTGGTTAATGGTTTGTTCCATTTGCTGGACGATTTGGGTCATTTTTTCTGGAGTGTTCGTTTCCAGATAAACCCGCATTAGCGGTTCTGTTCCGGAAGGACGCAGGAGTATCCAACTGCCTTCTTCTAAGTAGAGTTTGATCCCGTCTTTGCGCCCTACTTCTTTCACTTTAATTCCTGCAACTTCTGCTGGTGGATTTTTGGTGAAATCATTGATGACAGCGGCTTTGTGGGCGTCATCTAAGTGCAAATCGAGACGTTTGTTGTACAGGGGGCCATCGGCTTCCGCGATCGCTTCTTCTACTAGCTGACTTAAAGGCTTGCCTTCGTAAGCGATCGCTTCTGCCACCAGCATATCGGCTAAAATACCGTCTTTTTCGGGAATATGCCCGATAATGCTCAATCCGCCTGACTCTTCGCCGCCAATCAATACCTGCGTCTCGCGCATTTTCTCGCCGATGTATTTAAAGCCTACTGCTGTTTCGTAGATTTCCAAGCCGTACTTAGCCGCGAGGTTATCCAGCAGATGGGTGGTAGCAACGGTGCGGACAATCGCGCCAGTTTTGCCTTTATTTTTGACTAAGTGACGCGCCAGCAACAGCAGCACGGTGTTCGGTGTCAGCACGTTTCCTTGTTCGTCAACAATGCCGAAGCGATCGCTATCTCCATCCGTCGCCAAACCTAAATCTGCCCCGTCTCTTTTCACCGCTTCGACGAGTTCAGTCAATTGCTCTCCCTTTGGTTCCGGCATTCCACCGCCAAAGAGAACATCGCGGTAGGTGTGGAATGCCTCTGTATCGCAACCGCAGCGATCCAAGACGGTATCCAGGTAGCCGCGAGAAGTCGAGTAGAGGGCATCATACTTCACCTTTAGCCTTGCGCTCTTGATTCGCTCTACATCCAGCAGTGTGTAA
This sequence comes from Coleofasciculus sp. H7-2, assembly GCF_042747725.1. Classification (NCBI taxonomy): domain Bacteria; kingdom Bacillati; phylum Cyanobacteriota; class Cyanophyceae; order Coleofasciculales; family Coleofasciculaceae; genus Coleofasciculus; species Coleofasciculus sp. H7-2. The sequence goes on along the minus strand of NZ_JBHZGO010000105.1, from coordinate 310,954 downwards.
ATAAACTGGAGATAATCTGGCTTGGGATCAAAGGTGGAAATCTTATTGGCATTGTTGCCACTGGGCGGCTCATCCGTAGCACTTTCAATATTTGCTACAATTGTATCCGTAATTTCCGGTGTAGCTGGTCCGGCGTAATCGGGAATGTATTTGATGCCGCAATAAGGTGCTGGGTTATGACTGGCAGTAAACATCAGCGCTCCAGCAGAATTGAGAAGCTTAGCGTTGTAAGCAATGACTGGCGTCGGGCAATCTCGATCGACAATTTTCACCGTCCACCCGGCATCTACCAAAACTTCAGCGGCAGTCCGGGCGAATTGGTCAGCTAAAAAACGAGTATCGTAAGCTACTAAGACGGGACGGTCTTTGGAATAGGCGTTTTCGAGATAACTCGCGATCGCCCGCGTTACTTTACACACATTGGCGAAGGTAAAGTCATCGGCGATAATCCCCCGCCATCCATCGGTACCAAATTTAATCTTGTTTGAACTGCTGGCTGCACTCATCTTAACCACTTCCTCTTGAGTCCACCTAAATACTACAAGACGCCGATCGCTTTCCATCTCGCCGCCAGATGACAAATGGCTTGTATAAACAGAACCATTTGCTCGTGGCAGTAGAAAATCTAGCTGAATCTGAGGATACGATAGACCCAACCCTTAATTGCAAACAAGGGTAGCAATCAGGTGTTAATTGCCGTTGCAAATGGTAAATTAAGCTGCAAAAGCATTATGAGCAATCCGCTCTCGCCTCACGCCTGCCATTAGGAAAATCATCTCAATAGGAGCCGTAAGCCATTGTGAGCCAGACAGACACGCCAAACCTACAAACGCTTCAATCTGACGTAACTCGCCTGCGCGAAGAGTTGCAGATGCGAGATCAACTGGTTCAGCAGTTGTCTCAAGAACTATTCCGGCTGGTCAAGGGCAATGCCAACTTTATGCCCAGACCGGAAGTTTCTGAGCGGCACATGGCTCAGATGAGAGCGCTGCGAGAACAACTGCAAGAGGTCGAACAGCAGGTAACGTTCTACCAGGAACAGATTACCACCCGCGACACCGAGATTTATCAATTGCGGCAGTCCGTACAGGAATTGACCGACCGCAGCCGGATGCTAGAGCAAGTGGTGCAGGAGTTGCCACAGATTTATCGCCAGAAATTTGCCGAACGCATGGCACCCGTGCGGGAGAAAGTGGCGATGCTGCAACGGGAAAACCGTCAACTCCATGCCGAGTTGCAAAGTGTCAGCTACCGTCTAGCTGTCAGAACCCGTCGCACGACGACAGGACTCGATCTGCCCAGTTTCCCGCGTGCGGGTGTTCGTAATAGCCCGATTCCCACCTTTGGTCATGCGTAAAGTTCTGATTGTGGTTGATGCTGTTGATGAATTTGCGGCATCGCCCACAACAGCCGAAATGGTGTCTGCCCTCAAGCAAAGCGCGCTCAATTCACCAGTACCGACAACGATACAAATTGTAGAGACGCAATTTATCGCCTCTGCTGGCGCGGACTTGCAAAACCAAGCAGAAATTCTTTGGTGTCCTTTAACGCTGAATTTGCCGGAAAACTTGGAATTTCCAGCCCAATCCCTCTATCAGGCTTGCCGCAATGTGACAGGCTTACGCCAGTGGGTGGAGCAATTAGGACACCCGTCGGGTGTCGGTGATTTCTGGTTGCCAATAGTTCTCACGGCAAAGGGACCGCTCTACGGCGAGGTAATTGGTAGGGTTGAGGATGATGAAAGTAGGCGCTTAGAACCGGCTTTTAAAAGTTATCGTCAGCCGGTGCATCTATCGGATTTCTGGCGTCAGCCACTGTACGAACTGGGGCATCGATTGCTGCAATTTTTATCAGCGCCATCGGCTGTTTATTTATTACAGTTCGGCTTTCAAGAGCAAGAGATTGTTTTTGACCGACTTTTGCCTTTTCCGGGGGAACCGGCGATCGCTACCATCAGCGTCCAAAAGCCAGATTTATTCACCTGCCACTGGCACTGCTTGACGGGTCAAGCAATTTATGATCTGCAAATCAACGCCATTAATGACTAAGAAGTCGCGGCTACGCACTTGTAGGAACGCCGATTTATGGTGTCTCCCTGTCTGGACTATCGATCCCTTGAACTGGGTATGAATTCCGTGAAGCTCGATCCAACAAAATACGGCTTAGCACTGCATACCAGCAGTCCTGAACTAGGTCTAGCACTAAACAACTTTGCTGGAGATTCGCGCTGCCAAACTTGGGATTTAGGGCGCGATTTATCTACCCATTTACACCATCATCTGGTTGAGTTTATTCAGCCGCAGATGTGGGCTGATTTGACATTTATCTGTGTGGCAATAGGCCCAGGCAGCTTTACAGGGACTCGCATCGGCGTTGTTACGGCGCGTACACTGGCGCAACAGCTGGATATTCCCCTGTTTTCTGTCTCTACACTGGCATCTGTGGCTTGGTCAGAAGCCGGTAAAAGTAAACAGCAAAAAGGCAATGCAAATAGTGAAGAATCTTCACTCAGCAATGCGATCGCTGTGCAATTGCCAGCTCAACGGGGTCAATTATTTACCGCCATTTATCAAGTATCGCCATCCGATTCGGGACTCGCTCAGATGTTACCAGATAGCGTGATGACACCGGCAGCATGGCAACAAACTTTGGAAAGTTGGCATCCCTATCAGCTAATTGATATCGCCGCTAGGGCTGGGCTAGGGGCAACGGTTTCGAGCCTACTAGAACTCGCCTATCTAGATTGGCAACAGGGAAAGCGCCCCCACTGGTCAGAAGCGCTACCCTTTTATGGTCAACACCCCGTGGAGGAGAAAGCAGGGCGGTAGGATTAGAGATGCGATCGCTTAAAGATATCAAGCCAGCAACGTCTACAATAATTTCGATACTATCTCAAAAATTTCAACCTATTACTACTTGGCGCTACTGTCGCATCGAAGATACATCAAAAATTCTGCTTGACATGGGAATTCGTTGATTAACACTGGCTTTCTTGCCAGTTACAGTTGAGTTAGAATCAGTAGCTTTAATTCCAGCTTCAGAGACAACAACTTGCTCAGAATTGGTAGAATTGGCGGCAGCATTACCAACGTCAGATTTAACGCTTGTATTCCAGGCTGGGATTTGATCATAGGAGTCTGGGTGGATAGTATCAACAATGTTACTTTCTGAGGAAATAACAGTTTGCGCTTGAGAATTAGTCGCAATCAAAACAGAGCTTTCAGTTAAAATCAAAACTAGCAAAGAAAAAATAAATTTAGTCATTTTGACTACTCAACCTCCTTGAATAAATAAACTAACTTTTGCCAAAGCACAAAGAATCTGTATCTGTCAGCAATTGCAGATGTAAATCCTTTAAATCAAGCAATAAATTTTTCTGCTGTAAATGTTTTTAAAGGCAGACAAATACAGCAGAATTTACAATTTCTATTGAGGTTGATTAAAGAGTGACAAATAACAACTAGAGATTCTTGGAATTGCCACTATAATTGCTTAACCGAACCTTATCTCAATTTATAGCTTTTACTCTTTTATCTACAAGCGAAATAACACTGAAAATAAAAAAAATCCTAAATTAAAAAAAGAGTGTATTTAGTAAATCTACGGTATATTTGGATAAAGTTTTTATAGTTAAATCAAGTTTTGATGAAGTGTAAACTGGCATTTTGCACCAGAATGTCATCCTGAGCAAGCTCGCAGAATTCCTGCGATGTTGCACTTCGCTTAATGTGACAGGTGTAGATAGGGAAATTTTCCTAGAAGGAGAAGCTAGTCCGTAGTATACCTACAGCGATCGGATCGCTGGCGGGTGTATGTCCTGGTTCAAAAATAAAGACTACCCCTGGCGTGATGCTAATGTTGTCCGTTGCCTGCCAACGATAGAATGCTTCTACGTGAGTGGTGGTTCCAGGTTGTCCTCCTTCTCGTCCCAAACCCGTATTGAAAAAGTCAGGTATATTATTTCCTACGGGCAAATCGCTGCTAACAATTTTTGGCGGTTGTCCAATGTAAATTCCTCCCAAATTTCCTTGTCCAAATAAATCGGGAAAATTGAGATACACCATATAATTAGTTGTTTCTACATTTCCCGATCTTCCTGGAATGTAGGAATTGGTGTAGCCCGCCCAGCTACCTAACGTGATACGTGGCGTAATCCGCCAGTTAATCGTGGCACCAACGGCATTAGTTTGCAGGGATGCTGAATTGCCTGTCAGTGGATTAATAGCACTCAACTGGTCGTCTCCAATCCCAGTCAGCAAAGAACCATTGGGCGAGTAGTCATTAACATAATACAAAGTGATATCAAGCGGATCGGTTGGGGTAAGCGCTAGTTGGACACCGGCGGTATTATGTCCGTCAGGTCGTCCATCGCTATTAAAAAATCCTGGAATAGTAGTTGAGTAAACTGCTTGCAAACTGGCACGTTTAGCAAATTGCCAATCAAAACCGATACCACCACGACCAAAGCCAATATTCAAAATCGGGTTTCTTTGGGCAAAAGCAGAAATTGGACCTGTGGCAGCGCTTTCCACACGATTGGGTCCTCGGAAAGCGTAAGCCATATTTACCCCTTCTGTCCCCACGAGGACAGCAAATTTGTCGGTGAGGAGGAAGCGGTAGTTTAGGTCACTCAAAATCACATCGTTATCATTAAATAATTCATAGCTAAGTAGGACATCGTTAGTTAGTCGAGGTGCAGTGGTTCCTTGACTAGCTTGGAGACCTGCTAACAGGTAACTACGCTCATCAAATTGGGTAGTTAGATACAGCTGATTAAAATTAATTACGTTGATGTTCGTACCACGGTCATCAGTCTCTTTTTTGCCATCTCTAGGAAATAAATCGGCGCGATTGTTGCTACGCCCTTGAACGCCAACAATTGTCAGTCCGCTCAATTTAGTAGTTGTAGAAAATTGGGTTGCTTCTATTTCCGCAGTGCGAGCTTCCAAGCTATCCACCGAACCCCTGAGACTTGCTAATTCGATTGCAAATTCTGATTGCAATCGCTGTAAGGTAGCGAGATCCTCTTGTCTGATTCCATCAGCAGTTGCTACCGGAACCAGGTTATTAATTTGCTCCAAACAAGCATTTAATCCGGCTGCAAATTCATACCGCGTTAGGGTACGATTACCACGATAAGTATTATCCGGATAGCCCGCGATACAGCCATAGCGTTCGATAAGCGATCGCAGTGCTTCATACGCCCAATCTGTTGGTTCCAAGTCTGTCATCTGAGAAACATTGGTCACTTGCTCCATAGGAGCTTCAGCAGCTTCTGACTCCTCTGCATTTTCCTGCCATAGTTGCTCCACCTGTTGCATCGTGGTGTTATCAGGCTGATTATCCAAATTTGGTAAATCTGAATCTGCCTTTAAAAACGTAGTAATTTCTTTGCTCTTTTGAGGTGTTTTCTCTACATCCGCAGCATGAGCAGCTTGAGAGGCAAAGCCATTTACTAAAATCCAGCTAAATAACCCGTATTTCAAACTTGAGCAAATAAATTTCTTTAAGATAATTTTAAATATCATTTGCTTCCAACTCCTCTCACACCACACTTTACTGAGCTACTCATATATCTCAGTAACAACCTCAACAAAAATTTAGCAGAGTCGGTCATATTTGTGACCAACTCTGCTAAATATGTCACACAAATTAGCAAAAAATCTTTAAAATTACCGCCGCAAACTCCGGGGATCGAGGGCATCCCGCAGCCCATCGCCCAGCAAGTTAAACGCCAACACGGTGAGGATAATCAACAGCGCTGGAGGCCAGATCAACCAAGGTTGTAACACCAAAATTGATGCATTCGTTGCTAGCGATAGCATATTCCCCCAAGACGGATCTGGCTGCTGAATTCCTAGCCCAATCAAACTCAGCACTGATTCCGCCACGATAAAACCAGGGATTGCCAAAGTTGCCGAGATAATCACGTAGGTGGCGGTCTGCGGCAATACATGACGGATGATAATGTAAAGCGGTTTCGCACCCATTGCGCGTGCCGCTTGCACAAATTCCCGCTCTTTAATCGACAGCACCTGTCCCCGAATCACCCGTGCTAACCCAGCCCAGCCGACGAATGAGGTAATCAGCACAATTAATAAGAATCGCTGGGCACTCGTCAGTCCTGGCGGCAGCACTGCGGCAAGGGCAACCAACAGATAAAGGCTGGGAATCGTCATCAGCACTTCCACAAAGCGCATTAAGACGCTATCGGTTCCGCCTCCGAAATAGCCAGAAATCCCCCCAACCAACAAACCCAGCGGAAAAGAAATGGCAATTCCCACCAGACCAATGCTGAGGCTAATTCTGCCCCCATGCAGCAGACGGCTGAACTGGTCGCGCCCCTGTTCATCGGTGCCTAACAAATTCAGTTTGCCTTCCCCAAGGGTGCCGAAGAGGTGCCAATTAAAGGGAATACCGCTAAGAATTTCCACCTCATCAAATTTGGGTGGCAATGGTAGGCGAAGCTGAAACAGTTGGTATTTGGGTCCACGGACAAACAGGCGAACAGGCGAAGGTTTTTGGAAGTTTACAATCACTTTGCGATCGCCCGTCTCTAAATCTGTCGGCCCCTGAGTCGTAGGATAAACGTGCGGTCCAATAAATTGTCCCTCGCGGTTGCGCCAGTAAATCTGAGTTGGTGGCAGAAGAGACGTATTTGGCTGCACATCACACAGGCCATGAGACAAGTCATAAGAGTCACACGGACGATAAGGCGCAACAAAATCAGATGCAATGACGCTTAAGTAGAAAATTAACAGGATTAAAGCGCCAAAACGAGCTAAGGGATTGTTTTTAAGTTTTTGCCACCAGTTCATAAAGTTAGGAGTTAGAAGTTAGGAGTTAGGAGTTTTAAATTAAATCATAAGCTAGAATTCAGTATTTCCAAGCTTATTTTGATTATTAACTCCTAACTCTCGACTTCTCGCCTTCTAAGTTCCAACTCCTAACTGTTCTTCCAGTTGCCTCCGCTCATCTTCGGCACTTTCGTGTTCAACAACAAACACATTCGAGTAGAGGTTTGCAATGATTTGTTTACCTTGCTGAGTTAGCGACAGGTAGCGCAGCGCATCTTGAATATACGGGAATACCCCGTGCCAGTAAAACTTGGGATAGTTCCGCCGCAAGTCTCCGGGATGCCGATAACCCAAGGCTTGATTGACGCCGGTTTCTTCAAACTCATAGTACAGCGCCCCGATTTTCTTCAGGTAGCGGGGATCGCTCAGCTGACCAATTAAGTCAGAGGCACGAACCAAGCCCGGATAATTAACCGTATCTTGATGATCCTCTGCTTTTGGTACTGGAAAACGGGTTAGTTCAATATTGCGCTTGATCAATTCCGCATCAATCAGCTTATGACCGCCAAAGCGCTCTTCAATAAAGAGTTTGGCTCGATCTACGTGATAAGGCGTCAAGCTGGCATCTGAAGATCCGCGAGGAACGGAGACCATTTCTCCATCGTTCCCCGTCGCATACAGCCTTTCGTAGTCTCTATCTAGGCGACACACGCCCTTAACGTAGCCAATGTCATGGCAAACCAGTGAGAGAATGAAGTGCAACCAGTCTTCGCAGGACACTCCACCCTCGCGGATGTGTCTCCCCCGCAAGATTTCTTGCCCTACCAGAGCGACTAAAATCGAGTGTTCAACATTGTGATAGAGGGCGTCGCTGTTGGCAATGTTTTCCAGAGCCATACCCCCCGCCCAGGCAATAATATCTTCGTAGTCGGGCTTGTAGCCGCCGTAAGTGCGTCGGTAGCCTTCACGAATCCTTTGAACAAAAGAGTCAATCAGAATTTCTGTAGCGTTAAACATCCTTAGTTCTCGCTGGTACTGAGTGCAGTGAGGGGGCGTTGCTGAATTGGGAAATGATTGAGCATGAGGCGATCGCTCTCACGGTAGCCAATCATTTTGCTGGTGGCGCTACGCCATAAATCAAGTCAATGCGAGGATAAAACCTTCTCCTCTATAGAACGATATAGATACAACCCCTACCCTTTCAGGATGCAACAAAATTTGGCGGCTGGGGTTGTCAACTGTCATGGTTGCTCTGTGTTTCGCATCACAATTCGTTCGTTGACCGCCAGATGAGGGTTTGACATTCCAACACCAACAGCGCCAATTAATTTGGCGCTATCAAGCGTGTTGTTAAAGATTGTTGACACGAGAGAAGTCGTTAGCTTTAAACCTCACCGCACTGGCAGCAGTGTCTTCGGTATGTCTTCACCAGTAGATTTAGAAGCTTTTTTTCCCGCTAGCTAATTTTGGGGAGCGCAAAAAGTTTAAGAGTTCTCGATTGACGGTTTGGGGAACTTCTTGCTGCATCCAGTGACCGCAGTGACTGATAAATTTTAGGTTGAAAGGAGCAGCGATCAAGCGTTCCATGCCTTCGGTGAGTTTTCGACTCAAAAAGGAATCTTCTTCGCTCCACAGAATCAAGGTAGGCACGGTGACGGGATCGGGCGATCGCCCCCAGTGATGCAGCCAATTTTGAGGCGACAAAGAGGAGCGATAGTAGTTAATCGCCGCCGCCAGAACCCCAGGCTTTGCCAATGCTGCCTGATACACTTGGGCATCCTCGGCAGAAAACGCGCCTTTGCGAACCGCTTGTCCCCGAAAGACGTTATTTACAAAATCTTTTAAATTTTGCTGAATCAGCCACTCTGGCAAACCAGGAATCTGAAACGCCAGAACGTACCAGCTGCGACGCAAGTGATCCAGGTTTCCCGCAAATTCCTGCCAAAACCTGTACGGGTGCGGCGCATTCAAAATAGCCAGACGATTCAGAACATCTGGAAACTTCTGCGCCAGATGCCATGCGATCAATCCGCCCCAATCGTGACCAACAATATGTGCCCGGACATACCCTAAATTCTCAATCAGACCCCGAATATCGGCGCTAAGGGTATCCAAGTCATAACCACTAAGTGGCTTATCCGAATCGTTGTAGCCCCGCAAATCGGGAACCACCACCTTGAAATGGCGAGCCAGTGCCGGGATCTGATGCCGCCAGGAATACCAAAACTCTGGAAACCCGTGCAACAGTATAACTAGCTCTCCCTCTCCTTGGGTGACACAATGTAAGCGAATGTTGTTGGTCTCAATAAAATGGTGTTGCCATGCACAATCAAGGGCAGTCATAGACATCTCTTCAGGCATCCATCGCCAGGGGTTAGCACGTAGGTTTCTCACTTTTCAGATTAGCAGTCCCCGGAGCTAATCTGCCTAAAGAGAGTGGCGAAACCTCGCTAACTCCTTTAGCCTCGCTGGGGCACGGCGGGACGATACTCAGAAGGTTTGATTTGGTATTTGACTAGATTTGCTAGGTCTTGTAGCTGAGAGATAGCTTCAGCGCCCTCTAGCTTCATTAATTCACGGTCATCCCGCATCTCTGTCCAGGTGATGCCATAATCCGAGACTAAAAAGCGAATCAGATGGTTGTCACCTAGACTAACCATAAATGATGCGCTATTCATTTGGCCTCCGCAGGTATAGCAAGAAGCCAGATAGCCTCGCTGCTCTAGCACAATCGCCAGAGCTTGGAGGTTCATCACTAGATCCTGTACAAATTGACGGTGTTGCTCTGCAAGTCGTAGAAACACGGTTGTCCTCCAACCACCACACCTAATCTTAAACCTTTTATACTTTCTTAAGATTTTGCTCCTCAGGCATGACGGTAAATTAATTTAGGAGCTTGGAAAAATTTAGAACTTGACTGCTCCCTGATTTGCACCAGGTTAACTTGACTATTCAGAAAAGCCAAGTATCAACAATAACAGTTAGCTGGACGATCGTGCATCCTCAAGGCTAGCGATCGAGGCTACTTCTCGCTAAAGACGGGCTTGGCGGCGAAATAGTGCAAGTGTAAAAGATAAGAATAATCAATTACATTCAGTCCTCTAGGCAAAGCCTACTTATAAATATATGGACAAAGCCTTTGCCAAACTTAGTTTGCTGACAAACAAGCCAAGACTGTCAAATGCTTTGTCCTTATGCACTTCACCGAACCAGGTTGTTAGGAAGGTCTAGTTGACCTGCCACCAACCAAAGGAAGGTCCGATGAAGCGGATAGTCACCCAGAAAAGGATCAAGAAGCCGATACCATACCAAGCTCCCTGACCAGACCATTTCACAAACTGTTGTGCCTGAGTTTTGGTAATCGGTACCCAAGGAAGGATGTAGGTATCTTGACCGTAGTTCTCTCCGAGTGCTTCTTTACGACGCTTGGATTCACCCATAGCTTTTGGTGATGCCTTTAGACCTTTATTCATCATAACGCTGGCGTTGGAGCCGCAGCTGAATTATTGATTAAATTACAAGTATCGTGACAAAGAGCCATTGGAGCGAGTGGCGTAGGAGAAGCTAGCGATCGCTTGTAAACCAGTTACTGTCCAAATAGTTAATCCGAGCCAAGGGACTCAGCGCTTCCAGCACCTGAGAGCCGTAGCTGCGGTTGTTGACGCGACCATCGAGGAGAGCAACGACGCCCCGACATTCTCGCACGGGGGCGATCGCTCGCTGCAATTCACTCAAAGCCACCGGCAACAGATACAAGCGAAACCAATCTTTACGCTGTTCCTTGTAATGAGCCACCCGACCCGCTACCAGGGGATTTTCTAGAGAGGGGATCGGCAACGTCGCCATAACTAGCAACTGGGGAGCAGGCAACACCTCCTGATGATGCCGCCAGAATTCCCATCCCGTAACCAGAATGCCATTGTTTGACAAACTGGTTTTTTCCACTTGCACGCGGGAGCCAAACTCAGCCGCCATCACAGACGCCACCTGGGCTTTTAAAGGCGTATCCTCCACCAAAATCACCGCTAGTCTTTGAATGTCGGTATTCTCTGCCAGCGACCGATCCATTGTCCCAACTAGCTTCTGGACTTCTTGAATCAGAACTCCCTGAAATTGGGGCGTATTCGGCATGGGCAGCCGCTCTGGGAGATATAGCTGAATCAGTTCGTTTTGCCTGTCAGGAGAAAACTTCAGACACGTCAGGTTTCCCAATCCTACCCGCTGACGATAGGCGTTAGCTTCTGTCTCTAAATCCAGTGCCGCACCAATTAACACCACCGGATCGTGAAGCCAAATTTTTTCTAAAGCAGTTGCCACCTCAACAGGACCACAATACAAAGAAAATTGACCCAGATTCCGAGCAATTTCCGCCCACATCAGTTGGTCATCTGCTTGCAACCGCTGCCAAAAAATTCTCCAAGCTGGGGGTAATTTCGGCGAGAGGAAAGGGGGCGAGGAAGGAAATTCTCCTCTCCCACCCTCTGCCTCTCCAGACGGGATAAACCTTGTCTCTATAAGGTTCTCCCTGTCTCCGACTCCTATCGCCTTCCCTAAGACCGCGTAGAGACGCCTCAAGATGTCTTGCTCATCGGGTGAAATCAGACAGCACTCGTAAGGATTGGCTGGATGCTGGAAGACGGCTTTTGTTAGCTGTACCCGCGCATCCCGGATTGCCTTTGCCTTGCGGGGAAAAGCCAGCATCAAATCGTCCCAATCACTGGGTCGCAAGCCAGCAGTCAGTTGGTCGCGCGCCCATTCTTCCAAGTTATCAGCACCATCAAAAATAGTCGGAATGCCAAATGGTATCCGACCCAGCCCTTTGAGCCGGTCAGCCAACCAAACCTCTGGAGAGATCAACAGCAGTCCCTGAAAGTCGGCGTCAGGCCATGTATCGCCTGTCAGGATAGCTTTTTCCGTCCCCATCCACTGTCGCATCTGGGGAATTTCCACCTCTAGCAAGCGTTGCTGCACTGATTCTGGAGCCACTAGGATGACGGGTTTCGTCCATAGCAGTGCTGGTGCTAGGTAACTCAGGCGATACTTTCCTGTACCGTGCGAAGAAACCCCAGTCTGAATCAGGGCAGAACGCCCTAATCTTAAAGCCCGCGCCACCAGCCTCGCCATTGTCAGATGATGAGGCCAAGAACGATTCTCCTGTTCGCGAAGAAATGCACGTAGTGAGGAATGAACTTCTACCTCTATCACTTTAGATTTGAGACTTTGGAGTTAGGAAAGCAAAAAGTAAAAAAGTTCGTCTTACCTATTTTCTCTTTTTTTTCGCCTTTTGCCTGCCGACCCTTTCTGTCAACTTTGCTGTAATTTTTCTAAATAATCAAATTCCTTGACAAATTCAATCAATGTACCTACAGGAGGGAGAATCGAGCTTTGTGCTTCGACCGAGTTGTTTTTCGGAGGACTGGTCGAATTAGATTGACCTTGATTCATAAACCGTTTACCAAACACTGGGTGATGATAAACATTCAATGTTTGATCCGTAGAATTGTGTAGCACCGTTTGAGTTGGAGCCTGGAAGAAGTTTAATTTTTTTCTCAGTTCGGGCACCATTTTGAAAATATCGAGACTGCCGACTTGATTGATTGTTTTACTAAGGGCAGCAGTTAATTGCTTGATCCGCTGAGCATCTTTATGCCCTAGTGTTGATTGATTTTGAGATTGAAGTAGGTTAACTAGGGCACTGATATTTCTCTGAGTTGCTACTGCATCGTTAAAGGGAAAAATAGCCACGTAAGCAAGGGGAAATAATTGATCGTTGCTATCAATTCTGAAAGTGAGAATTGTTTTTCGAGCGCTGACTTCCAAACTGGGAGGATGGGCGATCCCCGGATAATGCTGACAGAGGTGATGATAAGTAGTGGCTAGCGTTAAATTTGCCTCTAAATCTAACGGTGCGTCCACGATAATTCGGACGGTTGGCAGCGTTTCATTGAAGAACTTTTTTGATTCTTCAGTGGTGAGACGAAAAATTTCAGTGCGATCGCCATCCGGACTCAAGTCAACCCACTCGCAGGTCACTCCTTCGGTTTTCAAACCAAAACGGGAGACTGCATACAGTTTTGCCCCGGTTAATATCGCCCCAGTCAAATCAGCTCCAATCCAATCGGCTTTAATCAATCGAGCTTGGGTGAGATCGGCGTGAACTAAGCTGGCATTGAGTAAATTGGCATTACTAAGGTCTGCCCCGATTAAGTTGGCTCCACTTAATTTTGCGCCGCTTAAGTCTGCCCAACGCAGATTGGCGCCGCTTAAGTCCGCCCAACGCAGATTGGCGCCGCTTAAGTCCGCCCCACTGAGATTGGCGCGACTGAGATTGGCTTGTCTCAGTTCTGTCTCTCGGAAATTGGCACCGCTCAAGTCGGTGCGGCTCAAGTCGGTGCCATTTAAGTTTGCCTGCTCCAAGTTGGCTCCCGTCAAAAAGGCACCCCGGAGGTTGGCTTCATTCAAACTGGCGCGACTGAGATTGGCTTCTCTAAGGGTTGCTTCACGCAAATCGGCACCGCTGAGGTTCGCTGATTTGAGATTGCACCCACTCAGGTCGGCGCGAATTAGCTCGGCTCGAATCAAGACGGCTTGGATGAGTTGCGCTCCCCCCATATCCGCTCGAATCAGGTTAGCGACGTTGAAGTTGGCCTGGTTTAAGATGGCATTGCTGAGATTGGCTCCACTGAGCCTAGCGACATTAAGTTTGGCTTGAGTCAAGTTAGCGGCTTCGAGATTGGCACCGCTGAGATTTGCCACACTTAAATTAGCGCCTGTCAAATTAGCGCCGCTGAGGTTGATGCCACTCAAGTTTGCCTCACTCAGGTCAATTGCCGCGAAGTTTCGCGCACCGGCTGCATATCTTACTATCAGTTCATCGACATTCATTTCGAGCCACCTTGCCAGCATTCTCATTTTATGGTTAGGAGGAGGGCGCTACCAGCAAGCCTTGAGGTTCATTTGTCGTTTTGAGTGGCTGGGTAAGTGTGCAGCAGATGAACCCTGGCTTTGCTTGCTTTGAGTCGGGCTTTTTCCCCGGCATCTATCTAAAGTTGTACAAAGTTGTACAAGCACTAATCTAGCGTGCCCCTCTGTAAATCTTAGAAGTAAGTTCTGTGAGGGCATCCTTAGAATGATGAAGGATGAATGAAGAAATCTATTATGCTGCCTACCTCACCTGTTTGGAAGGACTTTACCTGAGGAAAATAGTCGTATAGCCATTCTGACTGAAGCCGGTCGTAGCGGCTGATTGGATCGGGGAGTAAGTTGGCGCTGTATGCTAGAACATCGGTACAGCACTCCCAGGGAGAACCCCCAAAGAGCGCTCCTTGTTTCGGGGAGGGAGCCAAATTACTCTTGCTTCCCCTATTTTGGGGGATTTAGGGGCTTATACCATTTTAGATTTTGGATTTCAGATTTTGGATTGTAGAAGACTTGCGGTTATCGCGTCTCTGCCAGTAGCCACTTCCAGCAATTTATGTGTGGCGACCTTAAGGTGAAATGGTGTTAGACACAACAATGAATATTGGGATTGTAGGGTTGGGGCTGATTGGCGGATCGCTGGGTTTGGACTTACGAGCGGCTGGCTATCAGGTTTTGGGGATTGCGCGTCGAGAACAAACTTGTGTTGAAGCGATCGCGCGTGGGGTTGTGGATGATGCGAGTGTGGATCTGGCACTTTTGGCAGATGCCGATGTGATATTCGTGTGTACGCCCATTAGCGCGATCGCGCCAAGCGTACAGCAGCTCATTCCCCATTTGTCTGCCAACGCTATCATCACGGATGTGGGTTCGGTCAAAAAGCCGGTGGTGGAAGCGCTAGAACCGATTTGGACGAACTTCGTGGGGGGACACCCGATGGCGGGTACGGCAGAAAGTGGTCTGGAAGCTGCTCAAACTCAGCTATTTGCCGGGAAAGCTTATGTGCTGACGCCGGTGAAGACGACGCCTCCAACAGCGGTGAATATTGTCGAGGAAATCGCGCGATCGCTCAAAGCTAAAATATATCAGTGCCGTCCAGAAGACCACGATCGCGCGGTGGCTTGGATTTCTCACTTGCCGGTGATGGTGAGTGCTGGTTTAATTAATGCCTGCATCAACGAAACCGATCCAGCGGTTATAGAGTTAGCGCAACAATTGGCGAGTTCTGGCTTTCGGGATACCAGTCGCGTCGGTGGAGGCAATCCAGAGTTAGGCGTGATGATGGCGCGGTACAATCGCGGGGAATTACTGCGAAGCCTTCAACAATATCGCCACAGCCTCGATCAAATTATTTCTCAAATTGAGCAAGAAGACTGGAACGCATTGCAGGAAAAACTTTCCATCAACCAGCAGACACGACCGAAATTTTTGAATCCAGAATAGGTTTATTGCAAAAATCCCTGAGTAACCTATTCCCCAACTTTTCCCTAGTTCGGCTACACCTTTTAGCGTGGTAGCGAAGGCGAAGGCGTTGCTGAGCTAATGACGCGGTTTTTGTATATCCGCTGTTATCAAAGAGGCTCTCTAGAGATGGAGAGCCTTTTTAAGCTTTAGCTTCAGCAAACAAAGTAATAATCTTTATAGTACTTATGTACTAATAAGACCAGATCAAGTTACCATAGTGCAGTACTACCCCTTATACTGAGAGGCGACATGAAAGCAGAGCTTCTCAAGAGACTATTTAGGGCGATCGCTAGTTCAGACACTGAGGCGATTGACAAGCTCGCATATCTAGTAATTGAGGAAGAGCGCAGCAAGGGACATACGCTGCTAGCTGACCAGTTAGAGAACATTGCTAAGAAGAGCCAGAAGGAGAAGTCTACTTCAAGCAGCAAAGAAAGAGCTACCAACGCGCCAGAGAACATACAGGCTCTAAGTGAACTGCCAACGAGTAAGCGATTCAATCTTCCCTTAGTAACTATCATACCGAGGGATAATCTGCGGCATCACATGGTGTTGCCAGAAAAAATTGAGAAACGTTTCTGCCGAATTGAACGCGAATATGCGGCAAGAGATAGACTTGCTCATCATGGATTGCGTTACAGACAAAAAATTCTTCTGTATGGGCCTCCTGGCTGTGGAAAGACACTAGGAGCAGAACGTTTAGCTTGGAATACAGGATTACCACTTTTGAAAGTTCGGTTTGATGCAATGGTGTCGTCTTTTTTAGGCGAAACTGCGAGCAATTTGAGACTTGTATTTGAGGATGCCTCAAAAAATCCATGTTTATTGTTTCTTGATGAATGTGACTCAATTGCTAAGACACGAGAAGACTCTCAAGAAGTAGGAGAAATTAAGCGAGTAGTCAATACATTTCTTCAAATTTTGGATGAGTATCAACCCTCTTCAGGGCTTTTAGTAGCAGCTACAAACCTAAATAAATCTCTAGATACTGCCCTTTGGAGAAGATTTGATGACTTGATCGCAGTACCCAAACCCGGAGAACAGGAGCTAGAATTTATACTAAAGGAAACATTATCTGCAATTGAAGTGGGATCTATCAACTGGCCAAGGATCATTGAGCAGATGAGAGATTTTTCTGCCGCTCAAGCTGTGAGGGTTGCACAAGATGCAGCTAAAAGAGCAATCCTTGAGCGAGAGGAGCTAGTGATTCAGGAACACTTAGAAGAAGCGATCGCAGAAATCAAAGTTTCCTAGTATTAAATTTTGGTGTCTGGATAAATAAATGGTTGAAAGTTCTCAGGGGTTTCCGCATATCGATCTCAGGCTGACAGACAAGGGTACAGCAAAATCTCTAGGTGGCGGTGGTAATAAAAAAGTTACTCAGACACATATAAATTTGTCTAATCGGCAGGGACACGGAAGTAAAATTCAAGAATTAGTATCTTCTCTCATTTCCGATTGGAAAATAACTCAACAGCAACAAGAAGAAGATAAAAAACTCATACTTCCTGATTCCATACCTTTAATACTACAGATAGATCCTGAAACTTTCGATTTAGATGATCTAAGAACTTCCGAGATAGAAATAATATCTGAATTAGAAGATGGATATATTATTGGTGCGTCTGCGGATACTAACCTTACTGAACTTCAAAAGAAAATAGAAAAATTTTTCAATGAGCAACAAGGTGGTGGTGTAATTGCAAAAATTTTGAATATTCTTGACAAAAATCAACGCCCAGAATTTATTTTATCTCCAAAGTTATTAGAGGAATGGGAGCAAATAAAAGATGAGCAGGTTTATGTCGTTGAAGTAGGTATATCTTGTTTAGGAACTACAACAAAATTACGTGACTATCCAGAACAAAAAAATTATAGAAAGCCTGAAAATTATGTAAAAGCAATCAAGAACTGGATTGATAAGCGTGATATTACATATGATGAATGGGATGACTTAGCATCAAAGAGACAACAAGACTTGATGAATTTTATTAGCAATCCTAAATATAAATATAATGGTAAGCTTTTAAGTAGCTTTATTGAAGATAATCCTCCTCAATTTTCTGAAGCACCAGACAGTTTTTCATGTCTTATTCAAATATCTGGTCTATGTTTAAAAGATTTGGTATTTAATTTTTCTTATATTTTTGAAGTAACTGAAAAAGATAACATTGCTGAACCATTTTCCCCCAATGGTGAAATATCTAATATTAGTAATATATCTTTAGTTTTACAACCACCAGAAAAAAATGCACCTAATGTCTGTGTAATTGATAGTGGTATTCAAGAGCAGAATCCTCTTTTAAAAAATGCCATTGATTCGGGTAACTCAAAATCTTGGATTCCTTTAGAATTAAACTTAACTGCTGATCTGGTGAGTAATGGTGGTCATGGAACCAGAGTTGCTGGAGCAGTGCTTTATCCAATAAGTGTGCCTCGGAGTGGAACCCATCAAGCAATTTGTTGGCTTCAAAATGCAAGAGTGCTGGATAGTAATTGTAGATTATCTGACAAATTATATCCGCCTATACTCCTAGAAAACATCGTAGAGTTCTACTATAGTCAAACAGGAACAAGAATTTTTAACCACTCTATTAATGGAGATGTTCCTTGTAGAACTAGGTATATGAGTGCTTGGGCAGCAGCTATTGATAAATTAACATATGAAAAAGATATTCTTTTCATAGTATCTGCTGGAAATATTCCTGTAGAAAGTCATGGAATTTCAACAAGACTATCTATTAAATCTCATATTTTAGCAGGTAGACCTTACCCAGACTATCTTTCTGAGAACTCTTGTAGGATTGCTAATCCAGCACAAAGCCTTCAAGCATTAACTGTTGGCTCAATTACTCGAAATTCTTTCCGTGACTTATCTTGGTCTTCATTAGGAGAAAAAGACCAACCATCAGCATTTTCTTGCTCTGGGCTGGGTATATGGGACACGATTAAACCAGAGGTGGTTGAGTATGGTGGTGATCTTGTGAAAGATGAAGGTCAGCCACCAAACATAACTTGTATCGCAGGTACAGGCCCTGAGTTATTAAGGTCAACTTTAGGTACTGGTTCTACTCCTATAGTTGCCTCTGACACTTTTGGAACTTCATTCGCAACACCAAAAGTAAGCCATATTGCGGCTTGTCTTGCTGCTGAGTTTCCTGATGAAAAATGCTTATTATATCGGGCATTAATTGTTCAATCAGCCCGATGGCCAGAATGGGCCATAGCAAAGAGTGATGAAGAAAAGAAGAATGTTATTCGTCAAATTGGGTATGGTATTCCAAACCTTGAGCGTGCCTTGAGTAATACTCCAAATCGTAGTACATTAATTACACGAGGAGAACAGCTAATTAAAGCTGGAGATGCTCATATTTATCAGGTCAAACTACCGAATAGTCTGAGATCGCCTGGAGAAGAGTTTGAGATTCTGATAGAAATTACTTTGTCATATAAAGCTGAACCGCGTCGAACTCGGCGTAATAGAAGAAAGTATCTTTCAACTTGGCTTGACTGGGAGTGTAGTAAACAAGGAGAAGATCCAAAGCATTTTCTTGGCAGAGTTTTAGCTAATTAAAATGTGCCAGAAGATGCTGACAAGGGAGATGAACTTTTTACATGGACTCTCGGTAAAGAGAAGCATTATAAAACAATCAAAAATGTATCAAGAAGTATAGGAACAATTCAGAAAGATTGGGCTTTTGTGAAATCTTATAATCTTAGAGAGGCATTCTGTATTGTAGTAGTAGGGCATGAAGGTTGGAATAATGATCCATATGCTGAAGTTCCATACTCTCTAGTTGTTAGCTTTGAAGCCATACAAGCTGATATTCTAATTTATACGCCTTTTGTTGAGGCTCAAGTTGAAACAGAGATTCAACCACTGATAGAAATTCAATCTATTGTAGATAGCTGAGGCGATCGCACTCCTACCCTCTGTTAGCCAAAGGAATCATTAGCGCGATCGCTCTACCGGACTATCGCCAATTAGGCAACGATAGCACAATATGCCGCAAATGCGATCGCTTTCTTTTGCTACTAGCTACCCGCTAATTTTTCCAACTTAGTTCCGCAAATTTTGCAACACCGAGCATCTGCATCATGGGATGATAAACCGCAAGTAGGACAAAGGGTTTCTACCTGATTAGCTGTTTTAACCAATCGCTTGATCAAGTCGCCCAATTGCCAAGGAATTAGAGCAATTCCCGTCAAAATCATTAAGACTGTCATCAAGCGACCTGCTTCTGAACTCGGTGTCACATCGCCAAATCCAACCGTTGTCATTGTGACGACAGAGAAGTAAACGGCATCCAAAAAAGTAGCGAATACTTTAGGATTTACTGGATGCTCAACTTGATAAATTAAGCCGGAATAAACAAATATAATTGCTAATAAAGTAAATAATATTCGAGCCGAAATCTCTGCATCTTCATTAATGGTGCGACCAAACAAGCTTTTACCTTCTATAAATCGAATAAATCGCAGAATCCTAAACCATCGAAATACTCGGATAAAGCTGATGTCTGCTACTCCTAATAAAAATGGCAATATTGCTACTAAGTCTATAATTGAATAAATGCTGAATAGATATTTAATTTTATTATCTGCACACCATAAACGAAGCAAATATTCCCAGGCAAAAAGCAGTAAAATCGAAAAATCTATAGTATTAAGATTAATTCGGACATGATTTGGAAGCGGATAGGTTTCAACAACAAAAATTACTGAAGAAAGCAAAATCATTCCTGTAATTAGAAGATTGAATATTTTTCCTGTTGGTGTTTCAATGTCTTCTAAGTAAAAAGCAATTTTTTGTCGCATCAAAATAAATTAACGAAACTCAAAGTGGCAGCTTGATATCAAATGTGAGGAAGTTTGGTAATTGGTAAGAATTTTTAAAGATAGATCCGAGAAATCACGTCTTAATTTTGAGTTAAAAATTTTTCTAACAACTCAAAATTATTATTACTCATTTAGCAGAGTAAACCTCACTGGTAGCTGCTCAACCCCCAAAAAATAACAGCGAAAACCCACCTAAGTATAGGAGCAGAATCAGAAAACTCTCGAAGCTAATATTTCCAATTCCATGAGTTTCCCGCCGCAACAAGCCCAAAACTAGAATGCCAGTCATCAGAATCGTCAATGCGATCGCAAAAATCTGAGGCTGTGCCAAAGCATGATAAATCGAACCCTGCCGATAAGCAAAGTCAGAGAACGCCACCAGCATCACATCGAAGCTATTTCCCCCGATAACGCCACTAACCGCAAGCGTCAGCGCCCCTCGTCGCACCGCCGCGATGGTTGTTACCAGTTCCGGTAGGGCAGTTGACAAAGCGGTAAAAAGCCCTCCTACCACAGTTTCGGAAAGGCCGGTGTGCATAGAGATGGATATTCCAGCTTCTGCCACAAAATAACCGGCACCGGCAAGCAGCGCCGCCAGCAAAGCGAACCTTAACCACAACACAGTCAATCTGGTACCACCGGACTTCTCTGCCTTCGGTTCGTCAACTTGCGTTTCCGCAGTACGCCGAGGCCACCACATTGGTGTAGTTTGAGCCTCAGCCGCCAAACGCAAGCCGAAGATATAGGCAGCTGGGATTAGGAACGAGGCGGGATGAATCCCAAAAACACTGACATCTGGCCCAGACATTGCCATAAGAGGAATTGCCAATAAAGCAACTAGGAGTGTTGCCTGCATCAGATTTGGCACGGAGGCAGCTGCGTGTGTCAGGTTGGCTTTACCATAGGCAAGATCGGCAATACTGAGAAATGCTGTTTGGGCGGCAATACCTCCCAAAGCACTACTGATGGCAAGTTCGGCGTGACCTCCAGCAGCGGCGGTAACAGAGGTAACAATTCCTGCTAAAGAGGTACTACCGCCGAGAAACAAGGCACCCATAAGTGCTTCCCCAAGACCCGTTTCATCCGCTAGGCGATCCGCTGTGCTTGCCATCGTCGTTCCCACAACGGCAATGACCGCAGCGGCGATTAAAAAAACACTAATACTCAGCGTTAAGGATTCAAACACATCCACCCACTACGGTTCGGTTAATTTTTTCAATGCAAAATACTTAATTGCCCCAAGCAGCGTTTCTAAGGAAAAATTTCTCCTTCGCCCTCTTTAAAAGGAGGGAAAATAGCTCATAGCAAGGTTTTCCAGAGGGTTGCGGGATTTCCAAATACGGCTAAGCAGACCGTATTTTGTTTAGGGATATGTCCTCTGGAATTTTGGTTTTTTAGTATCTAACCCGAACTGTGTTGGTATATCCACCGCTTTTGTCTGCTATTTACTGTCAAAGTAAGCACCCTGAGAATTGCTCCCTAAGCTTTATTATTCCTTGCACATCTTGTCAGGTGCCTGTACTAGAAGTCAGATTCAGCGAAAATTTCTCGTGGAGCGATCGCTCTTTTTGTATGCTCCTATACACGGCTTCTCGCGTTTCTTACCGCCAGCTACAACAATCAGCGAAGCGACAAGCGCAGCACATCTAGAATAGCGAGTATGATTTTACAGCAGAAAAAGTCAGCATGGAACGCGATCGCATTGCACCCGGCCCCGGTCAAGAGTCAGTATGGGATTACCCTCGTCCCCCGCGTCTTGAGGAATCATCCAAGTACATCCAGATCGTCTTCAACGGCGTCACAATTGTCGATACCCAGCGGGCTAAGCGCGTACTGGAAACTAGCCACCCACCTGTCTACTACATTCCTCCGCTAGATATCAAGATGGAATACCTGGTGCGAAGCATTCAGGGATCGTTTTGCGAGTGGAAGGGAGGTGCTGTCTACTACACAGTCGTTGTTGGTGACAAACAGGCACCTAATGCCGCTTGGGGTTATCCCAATCCCACACCAAACTTCGCCAGCATCAAGGATTATCTCGCTTTCTATCCCCAGATGATGGATGTTTGTTTGGTCGATGGAGAACAAGTGCAGCCGCAACCTGGAGGTTTCTACGGCGGTTGGATTACCAGCGATATTGTTGGCCCATTCAAGGGTGAGCCAGGAACCTGGGGCTGGTAGTATTTGCTAGGGTTGTACAGATGCTGTACAACCCTACTGCGCCTAGAACTAATTTAAGAAAACCCGGTCAATCCTTGGCATTGCCGTCTCTTCCACCATCGTTCTGGCGTGCGTTCCGGGTCTTCATCTTCAAAATAGGTCGGGACGATACTCTCCGCAAACGGGATGTTTTGATTTTTAACAGTGGAATGCTCCGCTGACCCGTTCCTGTCGAGGTTACAGAAGAGTGCCGAATCGAGAGACGCGGCGTCAGTCTTATCTTGTTTGTTCTCTATTTTTGCAGAAGTGGCATCGGCTTTACTGCCAAACTTTCCCAGTTCATAGGTGGGCGAATTTTTGGGAAATGACATTGTTTTATAACCGCTGAATAAACTAAAATTGAGACTTTTAAACAGAAAGTCCCTCTGATGTGGAGTATAGCTTATTGAAAATAAGTTTTAATAAGTTATATGACTTAGAGCCAGAGAAAGCCACTGCTGTATCCCAAGTCGTTCCAGCAAGCAGTGTTTGAGACAGAATGAGAATTGCCAAGAATATCTGCGCGATCGCCCAATTCAGTCATCGTGGGAAGCCCTTCTTGGTCTAGAATGCGCTTGTCGAGAAGGGTATTCTTAAATCATGGCAAATCAACAGTATCCGATTCCCGTTGTCGTCAACGGTGCGGCTGGCAAAATGGGTCGCGAAGTCGTCAAAGCCGTTGCTCAAGCAAATGATATGACTTTGCTGGGGGCAGTGGATCGCACTTTGGAACACCAGGGTAAAGACGTTGGAGAAGTAGCGGGTTGCGAACCCCTGGAAGTGCCCATTGTGAGTGACTTACAAGGGATGCTGGTGCTAGCGACCCAGGAAAGACAGCTGGGCGTCATGGTAGATTTTACTCATCCCGACTCAGTTTATGACAACGTGCGGAGTGCGATCGCTTACGGCATCCGACCTGTCGTTGGCACAACCGGACTTAGCCCACAGCAAATCCAAGAGCTTGCTGAATTTGCCGACAAAGCCAGCACGGGTGCCCTGATTATCCCCAACTTTTCCATTGGCATGGTATTACTACAGCAGGCAGCTGTCCAGGCGTCCCAATACTTTGACCACGTTGAAATTATCGAGTTACACCACAACCAAAAAGCCGATGCCCCTAGCGGTACTGCCCTTCAGACTGCCCAGATGTTAGCCGAACTGGGTAAAACCTACAATCCACCGATGGTAAAAGAAACCGAAAAACTACCCGGTGCCAGAGGCAGCCAAGCCGATGAGGGGATTCGCATCCACAGCGTTCGCTTACCCGGTCTCATCGCTCACCAAGAAGTGATTTTTGGGGCACCGGGTCAAATTTATACCCTGCGCCACGATACTTCAGATAGGTCTTGCTATATGCCTGGTGTTCTTCTCGCCATCCGCAAAGTTCTCCAGCTCAAATCTCTAGTCTATGGGTTAGAAAAGATACTATAAGTAGCTAATCCCTAATCGAAGGACTGCTCTTAAACAATTAGCCATCCTTCAATCCTTCAATTAGCAATTCGCTTTTGAACAATATGCTAGTCCCATTAACGCGCCAGAAATTTGAAGACTTGATTCCCCAGATTGCCACTGGCCCCCAGTATGCTTACTGCTGGGGCAAGTTCCCAGACTTTTTAAAGCGATTGCTAATTTCTGTAGTAGCTGTGGTGGTGGTTTTACTCGTCGGCAAGTTTTTGCTGGGTGAGGATTTGAGCGGGATCACCTTCTTCCTGGGAATCATTACGGGTCTTTACTGGTTGTGGGCACCCGTCTATTGGGCAAGTCTGCGGAATGCTTCCTATCGCCGCTACGCCTACAGTGGATTTTGGCGGGGTGAAGTAGTGGATATCTTTGTTTCTGAAGAGTTGATTGGCGAAGAGCAAACCGTCAACAATCGCGGGCAGCTGGTGATTGTTGAAAACAGAGAGCGTCGGTTGAACATCGAAGTTGGGGATGAAACCGGATTTACGACACAGATGCAAGTACCGCTGCGCCGCATTCATAAAGCAGTTAAACCCGGTCAAGTTGCTGAGATGGTAGTGCTGTCTAATCAAAAAGACCTGGGTCGGATTGCCAAGGTGACAGACATTTATATTCCCAGTCAGAACCTCTGGGTGAGTGATTATCCTTATCTGCGGCGGGACTTTTTTGAGGATGTCAGTCGTCAGTTACAGGACACTGATGATGCTCCTTATCCTGAAAATCGTACTCCTAAGCGTAGGCGATCGCGTCGCCCTTGAATTGAGAAGCGGCTAATGGCTAATGGCTAACTCCCTGGCTCCCTGCCCTTAGCCGACACCATTCGTATCCTGCCCATAAGCTTGCCATGCCAAGTCAACTAAACCATTGACAATCGCCGCTGCCACCACCGCACTGCCCTTGCGTCCATCAATTCGGATGTGAGAAACTAGCGAATCTTTCAGCCGTGCCTTGGCGACATCCACATCCACAAATCCCGAAGGCGTGCCAATCACCAATGCCGGTCGAATTTCTTCTGCCTCAATTAGCTCAACCAGGGCAATGAGAGCCGTCTGAGCCTGACCTACCACAAAGATTCCCTCTGGATAGCGTCTGGCGAGGGTTTCAATTCCCCAGGCAGCGCGGCTTTTGTCTTTTTGGGGCCGCGTCAGGGCTTCCATACTGCAATACACTGGATTAGCAAAAGTATTTTGGATCGTGGGGCTAATGCCGACTTGCACCATTGGTACATCTACCACAATGGTGCTACGAGCTGCCAAAGCGGCTGCGCCAGCTTGGAGTGCCCTCTCAGAAAAGCGAATTAAAGACCGATATTCAAAGTCAGCGGTTGCGTAAATGACCCGACGCACAATCTCAAATTCCGCTGGTGAGAAGATGTGGTCGCCAATTTCTCGGTCAATGATTGCCAAACTTTGGGCATCCGTTACGTGCCATTCCATAGCGATTCGCTTTCAGCTTTTAGCTATCAGCTTACCAGCTAGCAGTCCGAAATGATTTGTGAAAACCAAAAGAGTGTTATTAAACCACAAAGACACAAAGGAAGAGAGAAAGATTTTATGAAATTTTCTTCTTCCTTTATGCAGGGATGTTTGCAGTTCGTTAAAAAAATATCTGACAAATCAAATAGGATTGCTATATTAGCTTTTTCCGGGCTAGAGGTGCGAGGGGATGCCTCTTGCCTCTTGCCCTCATTCTCAGGCAAAGCCTGGAAATGCTCTAGCCGCTGACGGATTTTTTCAAGTTTCCGGAGCAGAAGATTGAACGATCATCGGTGACAGGTAAGCGACTAAAGCACCGATGAAAAAACCCGCGAAGTTGCGAAACAGGGGCAACCACTCCGAGGTGCGAGTGACAACGGGACCGATGCCAAAGGCAATGAATAAAATTCCCCACAAAGGAGAGAATATTAAAGCCCACTGCCATGCAAAAAGTTGTCCCTTTTTGCGGGGTACAGCGGCAAAGCCGCAGATAATTCCGCCCACAATGGAGGTAATCAGGGTGAGAATCCACTGTTCTCTGGGCAGTCCGGGTACAACGCGGCAACCGCCCTGACGCAGACAGGTTTTAATAGATTCTAATGATTGAATGATGGCTTGGTCTTCGCCGTTTTCGCGCACGAAGTACAGATTGCCGAAGCGCGTTTGCAACTCAATCCAGAAGGTACGCGACATGAGTTTATAAACGTCATCGCCTACATTAAAGTTGAGAATATTGCCGCCGCGTTGGTCAGCAACCAGCAACACGCTTTTATTATCCAAGCTCCAGTAATCTTTCAAGGCAAGACCGGGGGTACGGTCGTATTGAGTTAATACCCGCAGCTTCCAGCCCGTTTCTGCTTCAAAACTCTCTATATTTTTGACCAGTGCCTCTTCCTGAATATTTGTCAAGGCTTTGGCTAAGTCAATGATTGGGGTATGAGTCTCCGGCAGTAAGTCGGGATTGTTATAGGCATGAGCAACGGGAGCGATCGCCCAAATCGACAAAGCCAGGAAAAATGCGACTAGGGATGCCACAATTCGTTGTTTAGGAAGATGCTTCATTGGCAGTTCGGTTTGTTTAAAAGTGAGTGGGTTAGGTAAACTAATATTTCTTTACACTTGTTTACCATATTTTAATACAACGAGTGTCTAGGGGCACCCATTGAGGAGTCAGGAGTCAGGAGTCAGGACTGAGTGCTGAGGACTGAGGACTGAGGAGTCAGAAAAGAGGAGTCAGGAGTCAGGAGTCAGGACTGAGTGCTGAGGACTGAGGACTGAGGAGTCAGAAAAGAGGAGTCAGGAGTCAGGAGTCAGGAGTCAGGAGTCAGGAGTCAGGAGTGAGGGAAGAGGACTGAGGGCTGAGGAGTCAGGAGTCAGGAGTGAGGGAAGAGGAGTCAGGACAGGACTTACGCAAAGCTTATACCTATAGCGTTTTGTAGGGGCAATCCCCCTGTGGTTGCCCTCAGATG
This sequence comes from Coleofasciculus sp. H7-2, assembly GCF_042747725.1. Classification (NCBI taxonomy): domain Bacteria; kingdom Bacillati; phylum Cyanobacteriota; class Cyanophyceae; order Coleofasciculales; family Coleofasciculaceae; genus Coleofasciculus; species Coleofasciculus sp. H7-2. Next base: position 284,332 of record NZ_JBHZGO010000105.1, on the reverse strand, counting down.
TCGCGCAAGTTGCGTAAGTCCTGAGGAGTGAGTGCTGAGGAGTGAGGAGTCAGGATTGAGGACTGAGGGAAGAGTATAAAGAGGGGTGATTCAATGTCAGCTTTGATGTTGCATCAAATCACCCCTGACTCTTGTGGGATGTCTACAGCACGGCTACGTTCTCCGAAAACGGGTTGGGTCAAGTCGCATCAAACCCATAATCAGCGCTACCCCTACAACAGCGCCTCCCAGGTGAGCAAAATGGTCTACCCCGTCTTGAATCCCGGTTTGTTGAAATTCAAAGAACACTCGCTCAATCACAAACTGACCCAGAATCACCACTTCCACGACTTTGCGCCAATTCCAGCTCAACTTAATCAACACGCTGACAGCAAATAAGCCAAAGACGGCTCCGGAAGCCCCCAAAGAATAGATTGACCCATGCTGGAAAAGCCAACTCATTAGACTAGCGCCCAGTCCGCAGACTAAGTAAGAAGCGACAACCCCGAAGATTCCTTCCTCTTCCTCAACTAAGCGACCAAAGACATAAAGAAAAAACAGATTTCCCGACAAGTGCGCCCAGCTAGCGTGACAAAACATCGCCGTGAAGAATTGATATAAGGCTGGGTTGGCATGATTGAGATATAAACCTCTAAGATTAAGACCGAGAATATGGTCAGCAATAAAGATAACTAGGTTGATCAAAATCAGGGCAAAAACACCGTTGTATTGGTTGTTTCGTCTGCGGTTTGATGAACGATCCTCTAGCAGCAAGTCAGTGGCAGAATCGATCGGTTCTGAGTTTCCCTGATTTTTTCTCATAGCTGGTATTTTCAACGGCATCTATATTAATAATCTTCTGAGCCTAACGACTCCCACTCCTCATAATTTTTATGAGAAGTGGAGGCACTGTCAGTGTCTTGATAAGAAGTTTCACTGTATCCACGAGGCTCAAAACCATTTCTTGGCTCTGGGGGCAAACGATCGATTGACCTGCGCCCCCCTGTGGGACGCTTGAAGGTTTTCCAAGCAGCCTTGACACCTGCAAAGACGCTGCGAGTGCCAACTTGCACGTTTTGAGCCTGCTTTTTAGCACCGCTAATGCTTTGATCGACTTGTTTAACGACTTGACTGGCGCTTTTGACGCCTTCATTGACATCATCTGTCAAGTCACTAATTTCCAAACCCGTCAGGCGAATTGCTTCCAGCGTGGGGGGCAATTCTCGGTTCAACGTATCCGCTAATTTTTCCACACTGCGAGCCGCCCGCGCTAATTCTTGCACCGCTGGTAGCAGCGATACTAAGACGGCGGCTAAGCTAACCGCTACCAGCAGAATCGATAGTCCTAACCAAAATAAGGGTTCAGTCACTCTTGCGATCGCCTATCCTCTGTGGTTACAAGCGGGCGTGCATCAGCCGGGACTTCTTCATCGGTGACTTGTTTGAGTGCTTGTTGTTCGCGTGCAGATGCTTCAATTCCAGCAGCGATCGCCTGTTTTAATCTCAAAAGCGTTTCATCCCAGTTTCGCAGTGCTGATTCTGAGAGGCGGTCGGCTTGCAGTTGTACGCTGGTCGATAGGTCTTCCGCTAATTCTGGTAGGGCATCGGCAGATTTTTTTAACAGCCGCCGCGTCTCTCGACCTGTACGAGGGGCCATCAATAATCCGGTGATGGTTCCGAGAGCGCTTCCCAGCAGCAGACCACCAATAAACGATCCAGCACGGTTGTTTGACATTTTCTAGTCTCTATGTCTTAATTCCAATTTTAGGCAGTTTTCCATAATCCGTCGTCGGTACAGGCAGCGATACGAGTACCTTTGGAAAAAGAAAATCTTATCTTAACAGCAGCGGTATGAGCGAGTTTCAACTCCTGCGCCAGAAGCGCTGCGTCATTGCTATCGACTTTGGCTTATTTTGCAGCCAGAGCTTTTGTCCCAAACCGAATAATGCCAAAATTTTTTGCACCCGTTGTAGTTGAGGATCGAGTTGCTGATATCGCTCTGTGAGCCGATTAACCCCTAGCTGACCTTTAGAAAGAGTCTTGGGGGCACCTCGTAGCACGGCATAAGTATTCCGTTCGGCTGCGAGTACAATCTTTGTGATTTTTGCCAGACGCGATCGCAGTTTTTGGATTTTCCAGGCAACATACAGCAGCATCAGCGAGAGCAGCACATTGAAAACCACAACAATTGTCACCATCTCTCATCCTGAAAGCACCCAGCCTCTCTAGTTTGACTCATCTACCGCTTTTTGATCGTTCATTTCCTGCTTCACCGACTCCTCAGTTGCCGTGCTATCAGGTAGTACCAGGACTTATGCAAAGCTTATACATATAGCGTTTTGTACGGGCAATCCCCCTGTGGGATTGCGTCTTTCAGATGTGGTGATGTTGCGTAAGTCCTGCCACTCTGATAATACAAAAAGGATGGGCAAAATACCCATCCTCAAAAACCTTGTCTTACTCACTGTTTTAGAACGCTGTTAACAGATTACTCGCGCTGAACCGGGAGAGCGGCAGTGGTTACAGGTAGGTTAATCGTTTGCCCATTCCGAAGCACCTCCATCTGTAAACTACTGCCCACCTGGCTCCTTTCTACTTGCTGTTGTACTGTGTCTGTGTCTGTGACCGATTGACCGTTGATTTTTTGGATAACATCTCCCGTGCGTAACCCTGCATTGGCAGCTGGGGAGTTTTGCATAACTCTGACGACAAGGACGCCTCGATCTGCATCTATATTCACGCGACTGTTGGAATCTTCATTGATTTGCTGTTTGACTTCAGGAGTGAGTTTTACCATCTGGATGCCCAGATAAGGATGTTGCACGTTGCCAGTCGTCGCCAGCTGATTGCCAATGCGTTGAGCGGTATTGATGGGAATTGCAAAGCCTAATCCTTGGGCACCCCGGATAATCGCTGTATTCATACCAATCACTTCACCCTTGGCGTTCAGCAGTGGCCCGCCTGAGTTACCCGGATTAATCGCGGCATCCGTTTGGATAAAGTTTACCCGCTTATCGGGAACGCCGACTTGAGAGCTAGAGCGTCCGGTGGCACTGATAATCCCTGTTGTGACGGTATTATCTAGACCGAGAGGGTTGCCGATAGCGATCGCCCATTCTCCAGGTCTCAGCGCATCTGAATCGCCCAAACGAACTGTCGGAAGATTATTCGCCTGAATCTTAACGATGGCGACATCTGTTACCGGGTCTGTACCCATCACCTTACCCTTAAAGCTGCGCCCATCCTTGAGAATGACGTTTACAGTGTCGGCACCAGCGACTACATGGGCATTGGTGAGAATTTGACCATCCGTATTGATAATAAAGCCCGATCCCGTACCCCGTTCCACTCGCTCTTGCGGGCCAGTCGGCAATTCAGCTCCAAAGAACCGGCGGAAGAACGGGTCATTGAAGGCGTCAGGGAGTTGTTGTGTCACCGTGCGGGAAGAATTAATTCGCACCACTGCGGGTCCCACCTTTTCCACAACTTCTGTAACAAAGTTAGTGTCTGTGGTAAGCGGTAGTTGTGCCTGAGCAACCGCAACTCCTGGGGTTGGAGACACTTTAGAAGTAGAATCCTTGGAGGACAGCAGGGTATTTGACCCCAGATAGCTGCCTGAAAAGGTGACACCAGCTCCCAGCAGCACCAGCGATAGATAGGTGGCTGCCTTTTGCCAGGGTTTGGGTGCCGAAGCGTCAAATCCTTTCTGGTTGGGTTGCCTGGAATTATAATCGCTATCTTGCTGTTTGCTTTTCATTGTTGACATCTGAGACAAGGAAGTTAAAATTCTGTACGCTTGGCTCTGGTGAAGATAGCTCGGTTATTCGCTTGTTCACCAGGTGCGTCCGCGTGAAAACGCTGTGAAGATTTGCCCGTATAGATGCTTCGTTTAACATCTCTACATCTCTCAATCTAGACATCCCATGTGACGTGCTTGTGACGTTGATGTTGCACTCTAATGAAAATTCTTGGCGCTGGAGAGGGATATCTACTTTTAGGAGTACCTCTCAAAGCAGCAGCTTTTCCCCCACTTGCCCACATACGATCAAACGTAAGCGAGTGCTTAATTGTTCGGGTGTCCCAGAAGCGACTGACTCATTCACCAAAATCAGGGATAATTCATGTGAAAAATATTACTAAGCGCCCACCGGCTTTAGTGGCAATCGTGATTTACAAAACCTTCAGTGCTTTACTGCTTGTGGTGATGGCGATCGCTTTAGGATTAACAGTTAAAAAACATCAACTTTTGGTTGATTTTTCAGAATCTTATGCCTTAGAAGGTAAATTACAGATTATTAAATGGACTTTGAAGGAAATTTTGAATCTCAACCCTAAAACTTTGCAGTTTACCAGTATGGCTGTTGGACTCTACGCCATTGTAACTGCGATTGAGGGAATCGGTCTGTGGTATCAAAAAGCTTGGGCAAAAATATTAGTTCTGGTACTAGTAGGAATTAGTATCCCACCAGAAATTTTTGAGCTTATCCGAAGAATGTCGCTACTAAAGCTAGCAGTTTTTTTGGTAAATTTAGCTGTATTTTGGTATTTGTTGCGTCATTCCCTCTCTACCCGCGATGATAATCAATTACAGTAAAAACTGAAACTAGGCTTTAGCAGACAGTCATTGCTAACTTTAAAATCCCGGATTGGATGTTTTTGATTAAAAGTTACTTGACTGAATTTAGCTGACTCGTCTTCTGACAGATGCAGGAAGCGTTTACATGGGTGATTGGAAGTAGCAAGCCTTTTTTAGACCCCACTCAGAAATTGGACTGTTATGATGGACTGACCATCCAGCAGTTTCTATTGGCTCATTTCTGATTCTATGAATCGTTTAAAAGCTGAAGTTGTCCCTAAACCCAAAATCCAAGAGTACCTAATCCGGTTGATGTACGACTTATATGCCCAGTATTACGATGGCACCAGTTGGGAAATTTTTCAACAGGATTTAAGTAACAAAGATTATATAATTTTGCTGTGGAATGAAGAGGAAAAACTTCAGGGTTTTTCCACAGTGGCGGTTCTTTCGTTTGAATTTGAGGGAAAGCTGCAACGCGCTATTTTCTCCGGCGATACGATTATCCATCATCAATATTGGGGAGAACAAACTCTGCCTTTGGCGTGGTGTCGTCTGGCTGGGAAAATTAAAGGCGAAGCAATGGAGCAACCTTTGTATTGGTTTCTAATTGTTAAGGGATACCGGACGTATCGCTACTTGTCGGTATTTGCCCAACGTTTTTATCCGACTTGGCGATATCCAACGCCAGCAAATTATCAGGCGTTGATGGATTACCTGGCTAAGACAAAATTTGGAGATTACTACGATCCTGCAAGTGGGTTAATTCGCTTTCCCGCGTCGCTGGGACATTTGCGAGGAAGCTGGGCAGAGATTAAAGAAGGATTTCAGCATAAACCGGATGTACGCTACTTTTTAGAACGGAATCCGGAATATTACAAAGGGGATGAATTGGTGTGCTTGATGGAGTTGGGCGAGGAGAATATGCGATCGCACGCTCAACGGGGCTTCCTAGAAGGCTTGAGGGATACACGGAGTGAGGGATGAGCGCGATCGCTTCTTCAAAAAGCGAACCGATTAAGAAAGTAAATTTTGACGTGGAAAAGCCAGAAAAAGCTGATGCTTAAAACAACTGTTCGCGTAGTGGGTGTTGTTGCACTTCTCGACAAAGTGGCAGAAGTGAAATCGGTTCTTAGGGTGCTAGTTGAACCGACGCGCCAAGAAGATGTCTGCATCAGTTATGAGCTGGTGCAGACATCACAACGAGCCGACTGATTTTCCCTTTGTTGAATGAAAAGTGCAAAAATCAGCCACAACTGGAAGCGAATTTGGCATCAGCACACGAAAGCCGAGTCAAAATTGAACGGATTACTAGCAGATGAACCAGATATTCGTTCTTATCGGTTAGTTGCATAGACTGAGTTTAATCGTCGAGTATTGGAAATATAATTAATTGAGTTTCAGCTATTTACCAAAGGAGTATCGCTTTTGATTATTCTTTTCTCTTCCACCCTTTTTGTTAGTGCCTTCCTGCTTTTTTGGGTGCAATTGATGGTTGCTAAGATGATTCTGCCTTTATTAGGTGGCTCTCCATCAGTCTGGAACACTTGTCTATTCTTTTTTCAAGCGATTTTATTACTTGGTTATGGATATTCCCACATCACAACGAGTTGGTTTAGGATTCGTCGCCAAGCCGTTATTCACAGTATTTTTCTGCTATTGCCAATAGCATTTTTACCGATTACTGCCGCTAAGAATTGGATTCCTCCTCATGATGCCAATCCTATTCCGTGGCTGTTAGTTTTGCTGCTTTTATGTGTGGGATTTCCCTTTTTTGTTGTTGCTACCAGTGCGCCTTTAGTACAAAAGTGGTTTGCTGACACAGGACACCCAGCCAGTTCCGATCCTTATTTCCTATATACCGCAAGTAACCTGGGCAGTATGTTAGGAGTTCTCAGCTACCCCATCTTAATTGAACCGAATTTTTCTCTGACACACCAAAGTTGGTTATGGACAAGCGGTTACGGGTTATTGGTTTTGCTAACTCTAGGATGTGCAGTATGCGTGTGGCGATCGCCTGAAAATTTCAAAAGTTTACAGGCGGGTAACGCTGGGTTTATTCAAAATGTTGCTGGGGACACCAATTTAGTCAATAAATCCGCGCCTACAGAAGAATCTCCCACGATTCAACAGCAAGCGCAATGGGTATTACTGTCCTTTTTACCCTCTAGTTTACTTCTAGGAGTTACCGCTTATCTAACGACAGACATTGCAGCAATTCCGCTTTTGTGGGCAATTCCCTTAGCGATTTATCTATTAACATTTATTTTAACTTTTGCCCGTAAACCACTTTTGCCCCATAAAACTTTAGTGGCAATTTTACCTTTATGGTTGACTGTACTAATAATTTTATTTTTGATTCAGGTGATGCAGCCAATATGGGTGTTATTCCCTTTACATTTGGCAGGATTTTTTGTAGCTGCTTGTGTTTTTCATGGAGAATTGGCTCGAAGTCGTCCCAGTACGCAGTATCTAACTAATTTTTATCTGTGGATTTCTGTCGGGGGTGTCCTCGGTGGATTATTTAATGCGATCGCGGCTCCGCTTTTATTTCAATCTGTCCTAGAATACCCTCTGATTATGGTACTTTGTCTCCTACTGATGCAAACTCCCAAGGATGCAGATGACCCCCTATCCAGGCTACAGCGACGTTTAACTTTCCCCATCAGTTTAGGTCTTTTAATCGGCACTTTGCTTGTTGGTTTTACTAGCAAAAACTTTACTAATAACCTGATAGGTAACTTTATCGGCTTTAGCATCCTGACTGCCATTTTCTACTCCTTCAAACTGCACCCGATTCGCTTTGGGTTAGGCTTAGCTTTGATTGTTTTAATTAGTCAGTTTTCGATAGGAACTCTCGGTGGTATCCTCGATACCGAGCGCAGCTTTTTTGGCGTTTACCGCGTTTTAGATGACAGGCGCGGCAGCTATCATAGTCTTCTGCATGGCACCATCTTGCATGGGAAACAAAGTCTCGATCCAAAACGGCACGACGAACCTTTAACTTATTTTCATCCTACTGGCCCGATTGGGCAATTATTTAACTCTTTAAATCAAACTAAACCTCCCACGAATGTTGCCGTGCTAGGGTTGGGAATTGGGACGCTGGCTGCATACTCAGAACTGGGGCAACAATGGACTTTTTATGAAATAGATCCAACTATTGAAAGGTTGGCTCGTGACACTCGTTATTTCACCTTTTTACAGGATTCAAAAGCGCCATTATCCGTAGTTTTAGGGGATGCTCGTTGGCGATTTGCTGAAGTTCCAGATAATCGCTATGACTTGATTTTTATGGATGCTTTTAGCTCGGATTCAGTCCCCATTCATCTAATAACGCGGGAAGCCATTCAGCTTTACTTGAGTAAGTTAACTAAAGAAGGGTTAATTGTCATTAACATTTCTAATCGATTCCTGAATCTTGAGCCGGTTTTGGGTGCTTTAGCTCAGGATTTAGGATTGTCTACGCTGAGGCAGAGGGAAGCGAATATTTCTGAATCTGAGCGGGAAATTGGGAAATCTCCTTCTCATTGGGTGCTATTTGCTCGTAATCAAAAAGATTTGGGCAATCTCGTCAGTGATTCGCGCTGGCAACCCATCCCGGAAACAAAATCAGCGCCTCTGTGGACAGATGATTTTTCTAATATCTTCCGCGTGTTACGTGCCTTTGCAGCTAGAAAAGACGGGTGAATGACAGATGCGATCGCGCTGAGTCGCGTTTGGGCGATCGCACGCCCTTTACAGTCTACCGTAGCTGCCGTAATACTTTGATTTGTGAGGTGTTGAGCGTGGATGAGTTGGCAAAAGCGTCGAGATGAGGAGGCTGATTTAAATAAATTGATTGAGGTGCTGTCTCGGTAGCTATTCTCTTGGCTTTTTCTTTAATCGATTTGAGTACCAGACGAACTACCCATGAAGAGAGGTGCGGATTTTCATCTATTTCGGTCATCAGAGCATCTAAATCGTTAATAATCGCCATCATTGGGTAGTTAATATCTTTTTGCATGACTTTGACACTTTATTTGCAAGATTTGCTCGATTTACGCCTAAATCACTCAGATTGAGCGAATAGCGTGTTCTCGTTGCGGTACTTACTTAAAATAAAAAACTTTCGCGTAGCCCACAATCGTTGCTGTGTCACTCTCTTAGCCGACTTTCTACCCTAATGTTGTTTGCTTGTTGTTTTTTAGCCGATGTGGTTAGCTACTCCTTGCTGTATCAGCACTTGTGGCTTGGAGAAGAACTAGCGATCGCGCTTTGAAGTCGAAACACTACCGCCTCTGACAGTAGACAATTCCTCAACCGGCACACACAATCAAACTAAAAACTTCCTTCCCTGAAGTAGAAGACGGGAATCAACAAAAGCGAGAAAAGCCATATCAAATCCGGTTGATTCCCCACAATTAAGAGGAACCCCACCCCGCTAGAACCGGCGGCTCCAGCTTTCCTTCCGAAGAGCGGGGAGGGTTGGGGTTGGGGGTGAGGTGCTTGCATTGCTCAGATGTTAATAAAAAAGGGGGGACTTTTCAGTCCACCCTACAAGAGATTATTACTTGAGTCTTAACCCAACAGAGCCTTCGCCTTCGCTACCACGTTATCTACGTTGAAGCCGAACTTCTCTAGAGCAACTGGACCCGGAGCGGAGGAGCCAAAGCGATCGATGCTAATCATTTTGCCTTCGTTTCCGAGGTAACGGCACCAGCCAAAGCTAGAAGCCGCTTCCACAGCTAAGCGCTTAGTTACAGACTTGGGTAATACAGATTCCCGATAAGCTTCATCCTGCTCGTCGAACAACTCCCAGCTGGGCAGCGAAACGACACGGACTTTCTTGCCTTCGCCGCGCAACTGGTCTGCTGCCTTGGCGCAAAGTTGCAGTTCACTCCCGTTGCCAATCAAGATGATGTCAGGCGTACCTTCGCTGTCGGAAAGAATGTAAGCACCCTTGGCGGTGCCTTCCATCGAAGTGCCAGCCAAGTTGGGTTGTGCTAGACGAGACAGCGCCAGCAGAGTCGGACGATGCTGATTAGCAGCCGCGATCGCTACTTTATAACAACCAGAGGTTTCGTTCCCATCCGCAGGACGCATCACCGTTAGCTGGGGAATTGCCCGCAGGGAGGCAATCGTTTCCACAGGTTGGTGGGTGGGGCCATCTTCACCCAACTGGATCGAGTCGTGGGTCATTACCCAGATCACACCCGCATGGGAGAGGGCTGAGAGGCGAATCGCTGCCCGCATATAGTCAGCAAAGACTAAGAAGGTTGCCCCATAGGGAATCAAACCTGTGCCGTGCAGGGCAATGCCGTTACAAATCGCCCCCATGCCGTGTTCGCGGACACCAAAGCGCAGGTTGCGATTTTCGTAGTGACCTTTGAGGAAATCGCCAGAACTCTTGATTAAGGTCATGCAAGAACCAGCCAAGTCAGCTGAACCGCCAAGGAGTTCGGGTAAAACTCCAGCTAGAGAATTCAAGCATTTGCCAGAGTGATTGCGGGTAGCATCTGCTTTGTCTTCTGGGGTATAGGTGGGGAGAACTTTGTCCCAACCTTCTGGCAGTTTGTTGCTAATCAGCCGTTCTAATTCAGCAGCTTCTTCGCCATATTTGGCTTTGTAATTTTCCCAGTTTTTGTTCCACTCTTCCTCATACTTAGCGCCGCGCTCGATTGCCTTGCGCCAATGGTTGAGGGCATCTTCTGGAACGTCAAAAGGCTCGTATTCCCAACCCAGATGCTCGCGAGTCGCTTTCACTTCATCGCCACCCAAGGCAGCACCGTGGACACCGTGGGTGTTGGCTTTATTGGGGGAACCGTAACCAATCGTAGTGGCAACTTTAATTAAGGAAGGCTTATCAGTAACAGCTTTAGCGGCTTCAATTGCTTTGTGAATTGCCTCTAGGTCGGTGTTGCCGTCTTCTACGGTTTGGACGTGCCAGCCGTAGGCTTCATAGCGCTTGCCGACATCTTCGGTGAACGATAAATCGGTGTGACCGTCGATGGTGATTTTGTTGTCATCGTAGAGGGCAATCAGCTTGCCCAATCCCAAGTGTCCGGCTAGGGAACAAGCTTCGCTAGAGACGCCTTCTTGGTTGCAACCATCACCCAAAATCACGTAAGTGTAGTGGTCTACGATCGTGTGATCGGGCTTGTTAAATTTAGCTGCTAGGTGAGCTTCAGCCATTGCTAAGCCCACAGCATTAGAAATTCCTTGACCGAGAGGACCTGTGGTGACTTCTACCCCTTGAGTCATGAAGTTTTCCGGATGACCGGGAGTTTTCGATTCCCACTGCCGGAACTGCTTGAGGTCTTCAATCGTCAAATCTTCGTAACCAGTTAAATACAGTAAGGCGTACTGTAACATTGAGCCGTGACCGGCAGATAGCACGAAGCGATCGCGGTTGAACCATTTGGGATTTTTCGGGTTATACCGCATAAAGCGATCCCAAAGCACAAATGCCATTGGAGCAGCGCCCATTGGTAGCCCTGGATGGCCTGATTTTGCCTTCTCTACGGCGTCAATCGCCAGAAAGCGGACGGAGTTAATACAAAGCTCTTCGAGTGATTGGGTTGCAACGGCCATAATCTCTTCTACTTAACGACGGTTTAGCACGCTTATTGGGTGAGCGGGAAGTTGAATGCTCTGGATCGCCCTAAGCACCCATTAACCGATCATCCCATTAGCCGGATGGATGGGCAAGTCGTGGGCAGTATTAAGGGATCGCCCATTGGTATCGAAACAGGTGGCTCTCTTGCTTACCCCATTTCGATTCGGAATGGGAGATCCCGTACTTTGTGAGAAACAGGATAAATTATAGAGGGTGAAGGCTTAAATATTTTCTCCTTCACCCGACCCGCTGATATTTTTATCGCCCCTATCTGTACTTTTTAAATGCGAGTGTCACATTGTGACCGCCAAACCCGAAAGAGTTCGACAGCGCCACCTCGACTGTTTGAGAGCGACTTTTGTTGGGTACATAATCTAGGTCGCATCCCGGATCGGGGTTTTCCAGGTTGATGGTGGGAGGAATCTGGTTTTGGGCGATCGCCATCACCGTAGCAACTGCTTCAATCCCTCCAGAACCGCCCAGTAGGTGCCCCGTCATCGATTTGGTGGAGCTAATCGCCACTTTGTAGGCACTCTCACCTAAAGCTTTTTTGATCGCTGCTGTCTCAGTCACATCGTTGGCTGGTGTGCTGGTTCCGTGAGCATTGATGTAGCTAACTCGATCGGGAGCCAATCCTGCATCTTTTAAAGCTAGCTGCATGGCTCTGCTAGCTCCTTCACCACCTGGAACTGGCGCTGTCATGTGGTAGGCATCGCACGTCATACCGTAGCCGACAATTTCCGCATAAATCCGAGCGCCACGGCTCAAGGCGTATTCCAGTTCTTCCAAAACTAAAATGCCACAGCCTTCGCCCATGACAAAGCCATCGCGATCGCGATCGAAAGGACGACAAGCATGAGCCGGGTCGTCATTGCGCGTCGAAAGTGCCCGTGCTGACGAAAATCCAGCCAACGATAAAGGTGTCACGGCGGCTTCGCTACCGCCACAAATCATCGCTTGGGCATATCCCCCTTGAATCAGGCGAAAGGCATCTCCCACCGCATTAGAGCCAGATGCACAGGCTGTCACTGGGCAAGAGTTTGGCCCTTTGGCACCCGTGTGAATTGCCGTTAAACCCGCTGCCATGTTAGCGATCATCATGGGAATCATAAACGGGCTACAGCGGTCGGGACCACGACTCAAGTAGATTTCTTGCTGGTCTTCCAACACTTTGAGACCGCCCACTCCGCTGCCAATGATGACGCCTACTTGTTCTGCGTTCAGCTCATTAATCACAAATTGAGCGTCTGCGATCGCCTGCTTGCTCGCGGCTACCGCAAACTGGGCAAAACGATCCATCCGCTTTGCTTCCTTACGTTCCAGGTATTTGTGGGGGTCAAATCCCTTGACTTCACCAGCCATGCGACAATCATGCCGGGAAGGATCGAACAATGTAATCGGGCCAATGCCATTTGTGCCGCTCAACAACCCTGACCAATAATCTGCCAAAGTGTTGCCTATCGGTGTAATCGCGCCGAGACCTGTGACAACAACGCGCTTCCGTTCAAAATTTGTCATTATGCCAGTAATAGATGGGTTTTGCACCCAAAACGCAAAACAGTAATAAGACCGAGGAAAGAAGACCCAGAACTAAGTATCTATTTTTATTTTCAACTTAGGACTTCCTTGTGGGCGAGTTTTGCACCGAGTTTTAATTAGTTTTAATTAACGCGCCCGAAGAAAATTCTTCTTTACCCGCCCCTACAGCATTCAGCACGATTATTTATGCCGAAGCCGCCACTTTGCCAGTGATATAGTCCACAACGGCTTGAACGGTGCCAATTTGCTCAGCTGCCTCGTCTGGAATTTCGATATCAAACTCTTCTTCCAACGCCATCACGAGTTCAACCGTATCGAGGGAATCCGCTCCCAAATCGTTAGCAAAGCTAGCTTGCGGCGTGACTTCGTCGGGTTCAACCTCCAGTTGTTCCGCCACAATCTTCTTGACTCTTACAAAAATTTCCTCTTGGCTCATATTGATCCTCTACCCATTCCCTCAAGCTTGTTCTTAGGGTTATACGGTTCTAAGCATCTCTTCATCTTATCTGAAAGAGGGGACAACAAAAGCGGTAGATAGTCGCTTCTCCAAGTGGCACTGTCATATTGAAACTTAAACGAATGTGACCAGTTGTCCCCGGTACGGTATGGACAAGCGATGATAGGGGTAAAGGGAGTGCTGAGGACTGTTAGCTTAGAGGCGTGACAGCGCGGACTGAATGAAAAAAGTAATTTTTTTGCTCCTCCTGATTCCTGACATCTCTTTCCTCAGTCCTCAGTCCTGAAGTTATCAGTCCTTCTCAAGTGCCTGTAGTCTTTCGTCAAAATATGGCATCCCCGACTCTTAAATATGCTTACTTTCCCGGCTGCGTTGCTCAAGGGGCTTGCCGGGAGCTTTACCAGTCTACAGCAGCCCTCACCCAAGCTCTGGGCATCGAACTGATTGAGCTAAAAAAAGCTGCTTGTTGTGGTTCTGGTACCTACAAAGAAGATTCTCAACTGCTAGAAGATACGGTAAATGCCCGCAATATTGCTCTGGCAGAAGAACTGAATCTGCCGCTGCTAACCCATTGCAGTACCTGCCAGGGCGTCATTGGTCATGTGGATGAGCGTTTGAAGGACTCCCAACAATCAAACCCAGCTTATATTGAGCAGGTGAATGGCTTATTGAAGAAAGAAGGCTGTTCTCCCTATCAAGGCAGTACAGAAGTCAAACATCTGCTTTGGGCATTGGTAGCCGATTACGGATTAGATGAGTTGCAAAATCGAGTTAGCCGCAAGCTTGCTGGGTTGAAATGTGCGGCATTCTATGGCTGCTATTTGCTACGCGCCCAAACTCATATCCCCTATGACGACCCGCATCAACCGGAATCTATGGAGAATGTGTTTCGGGCAGTAGGGGCGACGCCAGTTTACTACCGAGGACGCACCCAGTGTTGCGGATGGCCCCTTTCCAGCTATGCCACCACGCAATCTTTCAAGATGGCTGGGTCGCATATTCAAGAAGCCCTCAATGCTGGTGCCGATTGTATGGTGACACCTTGTCCCTTGTGCCACCTGAATCTCGACTCCCGTCAACCGGAGGTTGAAAAAACAATCGGGCATAAGTTGGGTTTGCCAGTGCTGCATTTACCCCAGTTAATTTCTCTGGCGCTGGGGATTAGCCCGAAACAGCTCGGTTTGGATAGACACATTGTCTCGACTCATCCGGTGTTGGAAAAATTGGGCTTTTAGTGGGTAGGGTGGGCTACTTTAGTCCTGGCATCGGTGTTTATCTAAGTTGTAGAAAATTCACCACCGTGATTGTTTCCTAGAAACTGTCTTGAGCTGCCAAGCCCTCAAGACAGTTTCTACAAAATCAGGACTTACGCAAAGCTTATATATATAGCGTTTTTTCGGGTTCAATCCCCCTGTGGTTGCCCTCAGATGTCGCGCAAGTTGCGTAAGTCCTGAAAATCTGAGAAATTTGATGTGACATGGCAAAGACTTTTAGGTTAAAAGAATGGTTAGGCGTGGGGATAAGTTTATAATTCCGATTAGGGATTGAAATAAGCTATGGATTTTGAACCAGAAGTTACTGCAACCTCAATGCCCGAAGCAACTGAATTTGCTGAACCACCACGAAGCGCCTTCAAAGCTGCGACGCTAACGCCTTTGGAGTTGCTGCGAGATACCGAAGGGTTGCTGCGACGCAAAACTTTAGCAACTCTGACGCCGGTTTTGCCGCCTCTAGTGGCAACCAGTTTGCAAGATGCTTCAGAGGTGGCTGATGAATCTCTCAACCAACTGGCTGAGATTGACTTAGATGAAATCAGCGATGAGGAATTGAAACCAGCTCGTATTCTGATTGGTTTGACTTTTTCGGGATTTGGGGCGCTTTTTCTGGTTTTGTTGCTGCTTTATCTGTATCTCTTGCATCCAGAACTTAGCCCAGTCCAGCAGGTGCGCGAATATTGGTATGAGTATATTTGGTTTGTCTGCTTGGGCGTTGCTGGAATGATGATGCTAGGTCGAGAGACGATGCGCCCAAAAAATTAAAAATTAAATTTCTCAATTCTTAATTTTTAAGTGTCAGGGTTCTGAAAGTAATCGCTGTGGCTAAACAAAATATTAAAGTTATTCTGCAAAAGGCAAAATCAAGCAATAAGTAGGCACTTCGCCTATTGCAGCGCTTTTAAACGTTTGCAGCTCAAACGTCAGTCCTGTATTTGCCTCCACCTGGGGAGGAGCTAACTGAGGGGCACCCGCGACAAAAACACCTAAAATTTTTCCGAACCGCACAGGTCAAATTTCCTCAGAACGTTTCCTAGCGTTACGCCGCATCTGAAACCACATCCAGATTCCAGTAATTACCAAGGTTAATAAACCCAGCGCATTCAGGAACGGATAGATTATCTCTAGATTCAGAGAACCAAAATGACCTTTATGCCAATCTAGCAGCCAGTCGAAGTCCTCACCCTTGCCTTCGAGATCGACAATTTGATAAATCGAGCCGGTGAAGAGCGTCAATAGGAGTGGCAGCAGCATAATCGGGGCAAGGGCGCGATGGAGTTGACGCAGACGAACCTGATAAATTCTCATGGGAATGTTTTTAATAAACTAGAAACAATAACGTAAGACTCTCGTCCCAGCCGTTAGTATCGCTGATCTCAGACTTAAGTGAGTTAAAGTTTTATAATTTTTCATCACTTAATTCAATTCTTGCAAAACTGTTTGCCGTTTCCGTGTCATCGGGATGAATTTAAAATGACTTGGCGAGAAATCTTTTTATTGTCTTTATATCGCCTGCGAGCAATATGGATATTCTGATTGTTGAGGATGAACCGGAAATTGCCAAACTCATCCAGTTGACTTTAGCAAAAGAGGGGTTTTCCTGTCAGTTATGCCGGGATGGTTTGAGAGCTTTACAAGTTTTTCAGGAGCAACAACCAGATTTAATGATTCTCGACTTGATGTTACCGGGTTTGGATGGGCTGGAAGTGTGTGCCAGAATACGGCAGAAACCGGGAGCAAAAGATCCCTATATTTTGATGCTGACGGCTAGAGGTGAAGAAATTGACCGGGTAATTGGTCTATCTACGGGTGCGGATGATTACCTTGTCAAACCGTTTAGCCCTAGAGAACTGGTTGCGAGAGTTCGGGCGTTACTGCGGCGTAGCTTGCGTCAGGGCGGACAACATCAGGTTTACCGCACTCAGCATTTCACGGTTGATGTAGAACAGCACTCTGCCTCTCGTCAACTGAGTCCTCATCCGTGGGAAGCACTCGATTTGACTACGTTAGAATTTAATCTCTTGACTACGTTTATCAGTCATCCCAGTCGCGTCTGGAACCGAACGCAACTCATTGAGAAACTTTGGGGGAACGATTTTTTTGGCGATGAACGGGTGGTGGATACTCATGTGGCTCGGTTGCGGAAAAAAATTGAACCTGACCCAGCCAATCCCACCTTTATTAAAACAGTGGTTGGTGTGGGCTATAAATTTGAAGACTCACCTCTATAAAATGCCCCGGAATAAAATGGGACTGCGATCGCGCTTGTTTCTTTCCCATCTCTTAGTGATGATGGTAGGAGTGGGTAGTCTACTCATTATCAGCAAACTGTCTTCTCCCCGCTTCTTTATCGTCCAGCTTGAACAAATCGAAGTCAGCGGCATACAGGTACGCTATGCTCGCAGGCAGCTGGTGAGAGGGTTTGAAACAGCCTGGAGTCGCAGCACTTTCTTGTCATTTATCGCGGGTGCCACGGCTGCTGGGGGCTTGAGTTATTGGGTATCTCGCCGAATTACCCAGCCTTTGACGCAGATGGAACAAATTACCCGCAAGTTTGCCGCTGGGCACTTGGATGAGCGCCTACCGAAGAGCGAAATTCCAGAACTCAACCGCCTGGGTGCTAGTTTTAACCGCATGGCGTCTAGTCTCGAAGGTGTGGAACAGCGGCGGCGAGAACTTATTAGCGACCTGACGCATGAACTCCGAACGCCCCTAACTGTGATTCGCGGCTACCTGGAGGAGATGGCTGACAGCAGGATTGAACCATCGCCAGAAGTTTACCAGCGGTTGGTGCGGGAAACAACCCGGCTAGAGCGGTTAGTCAACGATTTGCAGGAACTCTCTAAAGCAGAGGCGGGGTATTTACCAATCAATCTCCAGCCGGTCAATCTACGACCTTTATTAGAGTCCCTGTTGGAAAAATTTTCTGACCAGGTGCTGGAAGATGGCCCGGTGCTGCGGTTAGACTGTCCGCTCCAGTTGCCCCCGGTATTAGCTGATATTGACCGTGTGGAGCAGGTTTTGGTTAATCTATTGGGAAATGCACTGCTATACACCAGTGCTGGTTCGATTACGGTCAAAGCCTGGAGTGAACCAAAACGCCTCTGGATTGCTGTAGTGGATACGGGTCAAGGAATTGCACCAAAAGATTTGCCTCATATCTTTGAGCGATTTTGGCGGGCTGAGCAGTCTCGAATCCAAAATTCCAGAGGAACTGGCATCGGTTTAGCTATTTCCTCCCGGTTGCTAGAACTGCAAGGCGGTCAGATTGAAGTAGAAAGCGAACTGGGAAAGGGTAGTACGTTTCGTTTTTTCTTGCCTTTAGCTTGACGGTTGTACTTGAGCTAATGACTGTACGGGGCTTTTGTTGGAGCGCCTCAATTTTTATAGATTTTAGGACTCGCCGCACATCACCACATCTGCCACCGGCAACCACAGGGGGATTGAACCCGAAAAAACGCTATATGTATAAGCTTTGCGTAAGTCCTGAGATTTTATGAATAAGGCACCGTTCCTGGTTGGGCTTTCCACTTCCTAAGGTTGGAGGGCAAGTGTGTAATGTCGGAATTGCTTGCGTAAAGGGCAAAGGAAGCGTTGAAAAGTAATATAGCAACATAGCAAAAGTTGACTTTGGCAACAATTCTGATAATTCGTTACTAGATGTTCGTATTACAAACTTTAGGCACAACTTGCTCATACTGTTGTCATAACAGGCTGTTAGTCTGAGAAAATCCCTTTGCGTTAAGTTTTGTTAAGCAATAGAAATTGCCGATCTCTGGCACGGGAATGCTCAATAGAGAGAAATAAAGGACTCTAGATACACTTATGATCTGTATAGAAGTGATTTACCTGCTGATAGCGACTACTTTATTTACCATCTGGCTAGAATTCTTTAAGCGCGATCGCAGTTGGAATACAGAAGAAAGATTTTCATCTTTTATCACTTTGGTGGTCGCAACAGTTTTCTGGCCTCTGGTTCTTCCCATCGCTTACATAGAGGTTTTGAAAACTAAAGAGAAATTATAATATCGAGTTGTAGTTGGGAGCATCCCAATAAAAATTAAAAATTAAAAATTAAAAAAGGAAATTATTCAATTTTTAATTTTGCATTTTTAATTTTTAATTCTCTTGCTGGCACTAATCCCGAATTTCCAGATTGTACTGACGGCAGAGGGATTTTATTTTGTCTGTCAGGCGCGATCGCACGTTTTCCGGCGACACCACTATACAATCTGGTGCATACTGCATGACTTCTCGGATAAACCAGAAGGTAGCAGACACTCGCCTAACTACTCGCCGTACTCGCTGGCCATCTGCTAACCAATCATTAGCAATATCTTCAGGTTTAGCTTGATAAGCAAAAGCCAAGCCACCCGTTAAGTGCATTTCCACTTCTATCCGATCCAGATTAGGAAGCCACTCACCCTCAACAGGTATCACTGCCGCTTCTTGGATACGGTCTAAACGCAAACACCAGTTGTGAACGAGTTCCGATACATCCTGGTTTCCTTCTGTCTCCTCGCACCAGCAATCGAGATATTGTCGCTTTTCGTGAGGAGTGACTTTGGCATGGCGGACAGTAAAGTTCCACAAGCGACCCGCAGCATCTTGGTAAGAAAGCTGAAAGGGTTGCTGGCGGAGGATGTAGCGGTCAATCTCCAAACGCCAAGGCGGGGGCAGGTTCGCTAAAAAACGTTCTATTTCTGCTCTTAAGGGCAATGAGAGTTCGCTGCGTTCGAGAAGCAACTCCGCAATGATTTGGGCTTGTTCAATCTGTCCGATGTCGGTTAAAGCCCGGATAGACCGATCTAGCGCTCTAATGCGTGTTTCTGACCAATCATGGTTACGACCGATGATTAGCTGGCGACGCGCGATCGCTTCTACCAGCTTGGAGATGTTGGGACGTTCTCCCCACATCATGCCAAGTTCGTGGGCGATCGCTTCTAACTCTGCTTTGTCGCGATCGGAAACTGAGAGGGTAATAGACTGACCTTTTCGACTCATTAAAAGTGTCCGTATACTTCTATTCGTATGTATCTTGCCAATCTCTATTTTGAGTGCCATGATGAAAAGCAACAAGCAAGTCACGGACACTAAATATGGACAAGTCCGATTATCGCATCACCCTGAAACCTGTTTATTCTTGTCCCGCCTCAGAAACACCAAAGGGCGTAAAGCTACCAGATGGTTGGTCGCTTTCCTGGCATCAAACCGCAACGTTGGAGGCAATCCGCAACCCCAACGTCGATGTCATCTTCAACACCGCAATGACGGGCGACGGGAAAAGCTTGGCAGCTTATCTAGAGACGCTAGTAACAGACTTTTTGGCAATTGGACTATATCCAACTAATGAACTTGCCCGCGACCAGGAAACGCAAATTCAGGACTATATTGAAAAATTTCAGCTTAAAATTAAGCCGCGTGTTGTTCGACTCAGTGGGCAAGAGTTAGAGATTTATGCAGAAAATGAAGGGCTAAAAAAAGCAGCAGCAATTGCTACTCGCACAGGTCAAGCTGAAATTTTATTGACTAATCCTGACATCTTTCACTACTTGTATCGAGGTGCATATCTAATTCGTGATGATAGTCCTGATAAGCTCTGGAGCCGAATTGACAAGTATTTTGATTTATTCATATTTGATGAATTCCATGTTTTCCAGGCTCCACAAATTGCTAGTGTGATTAACACAATGCTGTTAATCAAGAATACTAATCGTCAAAAGAAATTTCTCTTCCTGTCAGCAACTCCGAATAAACAACTAATAGATCGACTCAAGTTATCTGGTTTTCGATGTAAGGAGATTAACCCCATTGAAGAGAACAAGTATCAGTTTCCAGATACAGAGGCTCAGTGTCAGCAACTGAATGGACAAGGATGGCGACAGGTATCACGAGAAATTTCTCTTCAGTTTATCTCTCTGGAACCCAGCAATAAGGCTTCTGAAACTTGGTTGAAAGAAAATAGCGACTTAATCTTTGGTCACTTTCAGCAGTATCCAGGGAGCAAAGGAGCAATCATTCTCAACTCAATTGCAACGGTGAAGCGCCTTACATCATTCTTTCGAGAATTGTTGCATCCTCATGGGTTAGTGGTTGGGGAAAATACAGGTTTATCTGGGAAGGAGGAAAAAGAGCGATCGCTTTTAGCAGATTTGGTTCTCGGTACTAGCACAATTGATGTTGGGGTTGACTTCAAGATTAATTTCTTAATCTTTGAATCAGCAGATTCAGGTAGTTTCATTCAGCGTCTAGGAAGACTGGGACGGCATGATGGCTACGAACAGAATGGACAAAAGATTGCTTTTAAAACTTTCATAGCTTATGCACTCGTACCCAATTTTATAGTAGAAAAATTGTTTCTAGGTGATTCTCCAGTTCTAGAAGCAACTGGCATTTATGACCGTTCCTTCTTTCACAACCAAATTCGTGAGAACTACCGCAGAATCAACGATTTTGAAGGATATTACTCTCGCTGGGGTGCAGTTCAGTCAATGCGGCTTTGCCGACAGCTAGGACATAAAACAATTAAGCAGCAATATGAAGGCAGTCAAAAGGCATTTCAAACGGCTTGCGAACAAGTATTTAATATTAGCCTGAAAAAGGTTTTTGGTCGTAGCATGGCATGGGAAAAAGAGTGGCAGCAACTCTCAGGTAAGGATAAGGGAAATCCTATTGCTGAGGATGCAGCAAGTTTTCGAGGGTCTAGTCCTCTTCAGTGCGGCATTTACGATCTCACAGAATCAAATCAGGTAGATAAGTTTAAAACTTATGATTTACCAGGGATTTTGAGTAATTTGGAAATCGAAGTGATGACTAAAGAGGAGTTTATGCGATCGCTTCTCCAAACTGCTGAACGCATCGGACAACCCATTCCCAAAGGGCGATTTGCACACTGTCTCGCCTTCATGAAGTTACGGACATATCGGGAAGAACGGCTGAACTGGCGGTTTACTTATTCAGGCAAGTTGGATGCGATAGCTTCTTCTTGGAAGGTTCAGGTTTTGACTGGTATCGAGGTTTGGCAACCTGACAACTATTGGATTAGTGAAATCAACAAGCGGTTGAGAAAGCAAGCTTTAGTCAGTTATGTGCTGCGTCATCCGGTGGCAGAGGTGCGATCGCGCTTGCGCCTCCCCATGCACTTTGCAATTTACCCAATCAGCGATCAATACAGTTTTCATGATGCAACTGCACCTTATTCTATTGCTTTCAGCCAGTCAGCTTTACTACTAGATACGCTTGCTTACTCGTTCAAAAGTAAAGGAGGTGAAATATGGATTGCTGGATAGTTTCAATCCCTGATAGGGATTAGGGGTTAGTTTAGCAGGGAAGCTTACGGCAATAAGCGCAGACTTATTCCTTTCAATCCCTGATAGGGATTTGAGATTCCTGCAACCCGTGAAATGAGATGTTCTTTGTCAAGGATGTCATGAGAGGGTTGAATAAGTCAACGCTTATGGATTGTTGAATAAGTCAGTGCTTTAATTTTGCTTGACATGAGCTATCGCTTTAAGTACCTTCAGATTAAGCAAATCGCTGAAGCCCAGAAATGATAAGCATTTGGGCTGAGGGATTTGTTTGAGAAAAATTCTAAAAGGAGGTGATAAATAACTATGCTTGTCAAATTGACCAATCTTGAGCGATTAATTGTAGTCCTAAAAGACGGTCAGTGGCATTCGAGCGATGAGCTAGCTAACCAGGTTAGCTGGCGCTTCGGACACACAGTGTTTGAAGCTCGCAAGAAGGGCTACTCAATTGAGAAGCGGAAGGTTGCCCACAACCGATTTGAATATCGGATGCTGGCAGCATAACGCATCTCATAGCTCCTGTGGGGATTTCTCTGGCTAACCAGAGAGTCCCTTACAAGGGAGGGAAGCTCTTGAGCAGCTTGCGGCATTAAGTTCAGGCGTAGGCAATCTTAACCCCCATTTGCTAAAAGCAAAACTTGATAGCACAGGCTGGTTAAGCTCCAACCAAAGAACAAACCTAAAGCAGCTAACTCTACTAAAGCTTCCCTCTCCTTTACTCCAACGTCAAAACACCAAAACATTTCAGAGGTCAACAATGAACGAGCAAAAACTATTAGAGAGGATTACAGTCAACCTCAAAATCTTTAGCGGTAAGCCAATTATTCGGGGTCGTCGGCTGGCGGTTGAGCATATTTTAGGAATGCTGGCGGCGGGTGATAACGTCCAGACTCTGCTGGAGGGTTATCCCTGGTTAGAACAGGAAGATGTGCAAGCTTGTTTGGTCTATGCGCGTCGGTTAGTCGGTCACGAGCGAGTTGAATTCTTACCAGTGGAGTTTTAGGGGTGAAGCTACTTCATTAAAGATGCCCAACGAATCGGAAGACCAGGAACTCATAGACCAAGTTCGTGAAATTTATGGAGCATTTTTAGAAAAGCCAGAAAATACAGATTTGGCAAACCGCTTAAGTGCGCTATCAGAAAAATATAGGCGAGTAGCTGAGATGGAAGTTAATGCTGAAGCAAACCCTTTCGTAGGCTTGGATCGCGAAAACCTGCTGATGGAAGCCGAGACTGAACTTGAAGAACTCTCCAGTCAAATAAAGGAAGTCTATGAACTGAATCTGTCACCATCCGAACGACGACTATTTGAGGGAAGAACGCAAGGCGAGATCGATGAAATGCAAGAACTGATGAAACAATGGAGTCCAGCTACCTATGCAGATGTTGCAGCCAGCCTCCTCGACCACTCTTTCAGAAAAAATTACGAACCCTTGGACTATCTGCGGAACGCATCAAGATTTGACAAATCTAAAGCAGTCAGAATTCCGCGCTTGGGTTCTAGTGAAGTGGGTACAGTCAGATGGGAGATTAGAAGCACCGGAGAATACCTTATTGAAACGCCAGAGGGCAAAACTGTCACTTACGGTTTCAATAATTAAAAAACATACTAACGGAGGGTTATGAATATTAAGCAAGGCGAAGCTGAAATCTTTGAGCGTAATCGACTATCCGAGCTTAAAAATCGTTTGTTTGCTTACGAAAAAGCCATGAAAGATGAACGTCGCAAGCTGTGGGAAGCCGAGAAGGAATCGGAGGAAAAACATACTGTTTGGAGCCAGCTAGAACTTCTTTCAACTTATATCTCTGGATACGTTAGCCAGATTGCTGATTACGGCTACATACGTCAAAAACCTCAAGAAGCAATTAACCACTTGCACCAGTTGAGTATATTCGATGTCGATTGCATTGTGAACTGGTATCACCAGTCAGGGGATGAATATCCCAAAATCAAGCAGTTCTTTGAGCTTCTGGACTATATCCGTCTCCTTGCTCTGGAATATATCGAACGGTATCGCTTACTTGAGCCTACAGAAAAATAAGCATTAAATAAGAAATAAAGAGAAAACCCATGGCTTCTAGAAAAAAAGATGAACAATTAAATCTATTTGATAGTGAGAATTATTTAAACTCTGAGCAATCTGATGACTCAGAAGATAACTGGTTGCAAGCTGATGATTCAGAGTCTGAATTTGAACCCTCAGATCGCACTATCGAACCCCAAGCGCGTGAGTTACTGACACTCAAGCTACTACGGGAGGCAATTCAGACTCAAAATCCTAATGATCAGGTGATGAGTGACTTTGCAGAGTATGTATTACCTAATCTGTTACGAATCGCAATTGGCGTTACTGCAAAAGGTGGTAAGTTTTTTGATGAACTCGATCGCAAGAATGAAGCGGAAGGAAAAGATAGAGTTCGACGGGACAATGCTGGCGATCAATCGCTCAATACTCATTTACTCAATGGACTATTTCCAGCTAATTTAATTGAGCAACGGTTGGAAAAATTAAATACTACTGTGCAGCGGGTGGTGAGAGAACGAGAAAGGCGAATCGTAATAGCTGGGTTTATTCTCCATGACTTTGAAAAGTTCCCAGATATGCCTGCTGATTGCCGCAAGTTACCATTAGAACAGCATCGTCAAATTATTGATGAAAAAGTCCGTCAGCTAGGTTTGGATCGCTTCCTCAATCCTGATGATTCAGAAGCCTACAAAGAGTATATAGATGATTTGCTTTGTGTGGCTTATAATGCTCAACGACGGTGGGATACGAACTGGAATTTTTCGGAGTTTGGACTAAATCCAAAATTACGCGATCGCACTCTCCGTAGTCTTTCAGATTTAACCTGTCTAGCCGATTCCCTAGCCTCTATCATCAAACATCCCCAGGATGCTGAAAATACAAGACTAAATGAGTTAATTCATAGCCTGAGTGATGGACAACTAAAATTTACTTACCATAGCATTGCTGAGAACCGAGGCGTACTTACTAATGTAGTCAACAATGCCGTGATGCAGGCACATACAAGCCTCAATACTGAAGATAAAGCTTACTACGAACCACTCTTGTATCTGCCTACAGGAGTCATCTATCTCGCTCACAGAGATGCGCCACCTGTTGCTCCAAATGGTTTACCCAATCGCGTAGTTGTTAGCATCAAAAAACTATGTGCTAATCAACTTTTAGCTCGAAAAGTTGGATTTAGTCGTGGAAATATTGGCATAAAATACGCTGACTACTACAACCTCTTCTTCGACGTTAAAGGTTTAATGCTATTTGCCGTTGATGCAGTGTCTAGCAAAATCAAGACGAGTAAGGCAGCAGATAAAGCTACTAACTTGGCTCAGTTTCAGCGCAGGAGTACTCTAGATAAGAACATTGATATAGATTTTGCAGAAGATGTTCGTATTGATCACTTGGCAGAGCTAGGAGCTTTAATCACTGGAAAGTTTTGGAAGGAATACCTTGATAAGGTTAAAACTGTACTCAAAAAGAACAAAGAACTACCTCCAATCCCAACTATCAATCTTACTGAAATAGCTGTTGACTTTCTTGAGCTGTTTGAGCATAAGCCTGCAATCATAGCACTTCAGCAACTAAAAGATACCGGAGGTATTGCTTATGACTGGTATTACATTGCAGCGCAATACCTTAAACGGAATCCGGGACAGGAAGATGTTCGTGAGATTTCTCAAAATCTTGTTAATCGATGGATAGAGGTCATTGAACCAATCATCACTCAGTATGAATTGTTTGATGAATGGAAAGATCTAAAAGATTGGTGCGATCGCGTAATTATTCTTCCAGGTAATACGTTCAATCAATCAGCCACCGATCAAGCTGAAATCTTTCTGAAGGAACTGACAAACTACAATGCTGCAAAAAAATCCAGTCGAGGACGGCAATTAATTTGTTCTATTTCTCATTCTGCTTATACAGTAACTGAGCAGATGGAGTCAGCAGTTTTATTCACTCCCCAGGTTTACACCAATAAGCAAATGTTGGGAGGTTCTAACGCTAAACGAAATATTTCTAGTATTGCAGGCATTGAAATGATGCTACGACAAATTTTGATGAATCAAACTCAAGCTGTGGGTAAAAAGTTTGAGGATGGGAAGTATCGCTATCTTTATTTCTATCCCACTTATTACTTCACGCCAGAGACTAATAAATTTCTGCAAAAGGCATACAATGGAATTGCTCAAACTCGCTTTGATACCAGCATCCGTAATCACTTTGTTAGTAAGGACTTGCAGGCAAATTTAGAACGCGATCGCTATCAAAGTGTAGACGCTTTCCTTATTAACGAAGATATCGAACCAGGGAAAGACCGAACCTTTAAACTTTCCTATCCAGAAGACCAGCCCTTGACATTTTACTTCATGGCGCTACCTCCTGGACGCGATGGCACTGATACCGAGTCTTGGGTAATGCCTACTTGGTTAGCATTTGCTTTCCCGATGATTCTGGATGTCAAAACAGTGGTTTCTGAGTCGCCGATTCCACCGTTTAATGATGGGGCTGAGTTTGAGGAAAGCGTATTTTTGGATAGTGCGCCACAAGCTTTTCGGGTGTTGCTGAAGCGCGATCGCTTCCGTCTTGACTATATCCTTGAAGGTTGGACGGAGAATGGTAACTCTTATCCCGCACCACTCAACGTCTTAACTGCCGCTTACGCTATACATTTAGATGTCAATGCTAGACAGGGTAAGTCCGGCTATGACTCCAACTGGGGTAGATTTACTGAACTATCAAAGGATTTTGAAACCAGTCCACTCTATGTATTCAGCTACCTAAATCGATGGGTTCGCAATCAGGGAATTGAAAATGCACGAATTGAGAAAATTAAGCTTTATGCTTACCACTTTTACCCCTGCTTTGACCCTTACACTAAATACGATCCAAATTCGGAGGAATTAATCGTGGGAGAAGAATCAAATCTCAATCATCCCAAAAAGCTAACGGAACTTTATCGCAAATTCTATCGAGCAAATAAGCGATACAATCCTAAAGCAAATGCAGTATTAAAACCTATTGATATTGCTGCCAAAACTATTCTTGAAGCTGATTTAAGTTTTCAAGGTGAAGTAATGGTTCATATGGTGGCGGCTGAAGTGTTCAAGCTAATGGATCGGGTTCATGCGTCCACAGCCGAAGGACGTTGGATATTCAAGAATCGGGAAGAAGAACGACAGGCAATTTTAGAGTTTGCTCAGTACTTTGTTGTGGAGGTATTTGAGAAATCTTTTGCAGGCGATCGCGCTCGTCTAGCAGGGCGTCAAATCAACTTAATTCGAGATACTTGTGAGTTTCTTTATCGTCTTGAAGATGACAAAGAACGTCAAAATATTCATCAACATGAATCCGAGGAAATTACCGAAATCGAAACTGAGGAAAACTAGATTATGACTATTCTCGATCCTACTCAGTCTTATACTTTTAGCAAATATTTTGAGATGAATATTTCCCCTCAAGATTTTGCTGGAGAATTTGGCTATACATTTACTCGAAAACGGCTGAATTTACCCCAATATCAGGAGAATCTAGATCGATTAAAAGAACTGCAAGAACGACTTGATGAAATTCTTCCGTACTTTGATTTGGCTAACGAGACAAGTCGCAGAGAAGTATTAGTTTCTCCGATAATTTTAGAATTAGTTCACTATACTAAATCTGAAGTTAGAATTGAGTATCAAATTAAAGTCAATGAGCAATTACAAGGTTACTTCGATTATCTGATAAAAAATCGCAATACCCTCTTAGTAATTGAAGCTAAAAAGGAGGATTTAGATTATGGAATGACTCAACTTTTTGCGGAATTAATTGCCTTAGATAAATGGCAAGAAAATCAACAACAGACTCGCCTGATTGGTTCAGTTACTACTGGCAAAATTTGGGAATTTGCTCAACTAGATCGCACTAATAAACATCTTGATCAAGGACTTGATAGCTATCGCGTTCCCGACGATTTAGACCATCTCATGCGGATTCTTGTTCAGGCTCTTATTGCTTAATTTTTCAAACACTCGTATTTAGGAGATTCGATCATGGCATTAGTTGAATCAATACTCAAATCAATCGACCAGAAGTTCTTTCACGCTGAAATTCCCTACAAACCAATGGGGAAATACGTTCACTTTCTCACTGTCCGAATTACTGAGTCTTACCCATTATTTCAAACAGATGGAGAGTTAAACAAGGCACGAGTAAGGGCAGGAATTACACCAGAAAACCATGCGGCAATTAGCCGTCTAACGATGTTCAAGCGCAAGCAATCTACCCCAGAACGTTTAGTTGGTCGCGAGTTGCTGCGAAACTATGGATTGATAACGGCTGAGGAATGTGAATACAACGTTAAGTTTGCAATGGATAATCCTGACTGTATTATTTATGGGTTTGCGATCGGCGATTCTGGCTCGGAGAAATCGAAAGTTGTTGTTGATACTGCATTTTCCATCACAGCTTTTGACGAATCTCACGAAACTTTCACTCTCAATGCACCTTTTGAAAATGGGACAATGGCATCGAAAGGGGAAGATGGTTCTAAACCAGGAGAGATTACTAGCCGGATTAATCAGCAAGATCATATTAAGCCTCAAGTATTCTTTCCAAGCATTGTGACGCTGAAAGATCCGACTGAAGCAGGTTTTCTGTATGTATTTAATAACATTCTCAGAACCCGACATTATGGCGCTCAAACTACCCGCACAGGTAGAGTTAGGAATGAGTTAATCGGTGTGATATTCGCAGATGGTGAAATTACCAGTAATCTCAGATGGACGCAGGCAATTTATGACAACCTGCAAGCTGAAAATAAACTAAGTTCCCACGATCCACTGGATGAGGATGAGGTAAAAATAGCTGCTACAAGCGCGATCGCAACTTTAATGAGCGAGGAGTTTATTGTGCATGAAGATTTTGTGAGCGATCGCTTTACTTCTCTGTTAGCTGAAATTAAATCTCTTACAGGTAATGAAGAGAGTCTCAAGCAGATTTTACAGCAAGCTCATAAAGAAGCTAAAAATTACAACAAAAAGCACATCAAGCAAAAGCCTGAAACTGATAAAACCAAGTCAGAAAAAGCAGGTAGAAAGTAGTAGCCATGCCTTTGATTTATCGGTGCCAGCTAGAGTTGCATGACAGTATGTACTATGCAACTCGTGAAATTGGAAGACTCTATGAAACAGAGGCAGTAATTCACAATTACGCCCTCTGCTATGCCCTGGGTTTAGTAGATAGTGAAATTTACGCGACCACTGTTCCCGAAGAACATTCCTATCGCTACTTTTGCCCGGAACAAGTACCAAAATACGAGGAACATTTAACGCCTTTAAACGAACAGGAAATTTATGTGACGCCAGCGCGATCGCTCTCTCATTCCTCCACTCTCAACACCTGGAAGTATGCGAATAACAACTACCACGTTGAAATGGAAAAAACCCAGAAGAATATCCCCAGTTTTGGTAGAGCCAAAGAAATTGCTCCTGAAAGCAAATTCGAGTTTTTCATGATTTCTAAAAAACCACTGAAACTATCTAAATGGATTCGCCTGGGTAAGTGGATGAGTAAGGCGGAAGTAGCAATTGTAGAAACTCAAGAGGTAAATAGTTCATCTGCCGAAAAAGAATTCATCTTCGCCCATCCTCTCAATCCTTTAGATGTGATGTTTTCCCATCGAGTAATTAGCTACGACGTAGTTAATATGCCCCCGGTTAGCCTAATTCAAAACGTCAGAATTCGAGGGCAATACTACAAATTTGGTCAGATGGAAATCCCAGCCTGTATGCAATATCGCTTCAGGAGTTGAGCCGGAAATTGAACTGCATGAAATCCTTATATAGAGGTAGAGATGCCCCACAGTCTAGTCCTTAACCTACTTCCCCAGTCACCAATTCCAGCGCAATTTCTGACAGGAAGGCATTTACACGCCCTGTTTCTCACACTTGTCAGTTCCGTAGATCAGGAATTGGGAAACTCTCTCCATAAATCCGGTGCTGACAAAGCCTTCACCCTTAGTCCCTTGCAAAGTAGCCGACAAATTAAACGGGTTGGACTGCAAGACTCTACTTTGCAATGGGAACACAAAACAGCAATACTTGCGGGTACGATTTGTTGGTGGCGCATCTCCCTACTGGATGACACTTTATTTAGCAAACTTACCCAGTTGTGGCTGAATCTTAATCCTCAGCATCCTTGGCATCTGGGTTCAGCGGATTTGCATATCACCAGTATTCTCGGCACTCCCCAATCTACTCAGCCTTGGGCAAATGCCAGCAGCTACGCTCAATTATACGAGCAGGCATCGGATAGCGATCGCCTAATTACCTTCAGCTTTGTCACCCCTACCGCCTTCCGCCAGGGAGAATACGATACTGCCCTCCCTACTAGAGAGTGTGTGTTTAATAGCCTTCTCAATCGGTGGAACAAATACAGCGGCATTGAGTTGTCCCACTTTTCAATAGAATCAATTTTTCCCAGTTTTTTCAACATCCACACGGAAATTGTGGCAGACTCCCGCAGTAAATTCATTGGCTTGACCGGAGAAATCAGCTATCGCATTCTGGGGGATGTTTCACCTGAAGTAATCAAGAACATCAACACCTTGGCTGATTTTGCTCTCTACAGCGGTGTGGGACGTAAGACACCAATGGGTATGGGTATGGTGCGGCGACTGCATATCAAGCCTTAACAAGAATTCTAGAGACCGATTTTACTCGCCCATACACTTTCTAAAAATAACTCAGACAACTAATAGCTTTGGTTGCAAAATATATGAACGATACTGACTACATTTCCATCGCCGCCTTGAATCAATATGCTTATTGTCCACACAGGTGCTGGCGGATGTTTTGTGCAGGTGAATTCGCAGACAATAGCTACACAATTGAAGGCACGGATTTGCATCAAAGAGTGCATACCGTTGGAGAAGGACATCGAGAAGAAACTTGGCAAGTTCGGGCAATCTGGCTGAAATCGGAAAGATGCAAATTGATTGGGAAATCAGACTTAATTGAAGCTACTGATGGAGAACTGTATCCAGTCGAATACAAACGGGGACATACAGGCGAGTGGGATAACGATGAATTGCAAGTCTGCGCCCAAGCATTATGTCTGGAAGAGATGACAGGACAAACGATTACTACTGGCTATATCTACTACGCCCACTCGCACCAACGCACAAAAGTTGAAATAACTGCCGAATTACGAGAAAGCGCGATCGCTACTATTCAATCCGTCCAAAATTTGCTAGCTACTGGACTGATGCCAAAAGCTGTTTACAGCCCACGTTGTAAAGGATGCAGCCTTTACTCCCAATGTTTGCCCCAAGCTGCTGACAAAGTAGGGCGTTATCAAGAAGCTAACTAGCTAAGTTTCAATTGGAGATCCCCCCAACCCCCTTTTGAAGGGGGACAAGAGAAACTGCGTTTTTGCTCTTATTCCCCTTTTTGAAAAGGGGCTAGGGGAATTGTCAAAGTATTGGATAACTCTTCACGATTTAAGGAGGACAAATGGGAACAGTTTATGTGACACAAGACGAAGCTTTTATCGGAAAAACAGACGAACGTCTCATCGTCAAAGCTGGGAAAGAAACTATTTTGGATGTACCGCTGATTAAAGTAGATGGCATCGTTGTTTTGGGGCGTGCTACTGTCTCTCCTGCTGTTGTTATGGAACTGCTTTCTCGGCACATTCCTCTGACTTTTTTAACGGGTACTGGACGCTATTTGGGTAGATTGGAGCCTGAAATGAGCAAAAATATCTTTGTAAGAAAAGCCCAGTGGAAAGCTGCTGGCGAGACGGAACAGGCGGTGCATCTAGTGCGGGGATTTGTACGCGGCAAATTGAAAAACTACCGGATTAACCTGTTGCGTCGAGAACGGGAATGTTCTCAACTTGATTTGCAATCAAATATTACTCGATTAGAGCAAGCGATCGCTCCCATTGATAAAACTATCAAAATCGATTCTCTTCGAGGCTTGGAAGGTGCAGGAAGTGCTGCCTATTTTGGTTGCTTTGACCATTTGATCAAAGGGTCAGAATTTCAGTTTGAAGCCAGACGCCGCCGCCCTCCGACTGACCCGGTTAATGCAATCCTTAGCTTTGGCTACTCTTTGCTCCGCCACGACATTCAGAGTGCAACGAACATAGTAGGATTTGACCCTTATCTAGGCTACCTGCACGTTGAGCGTTATGGTCGCCCTTCACTGGCTTTGGATTTGATGGAAGAGTTTCGTCCTTTAGTGGTGGATGCCATTGTGCTATCAGCACTGAATAAGCGATCGCTCACAAAAGATGATTTTACTGCGGAACCACTCTCTGGGGCTGTTTCTCTGACCAAAGAAGGGCTGCATAAATTTTTGCGATTGTACGAACAAAAGAAACAATTTAAATTCACGCATCCAGTCATGAAAAAGCAATGCACTTATCAGGAATCCTTTGAAATTCAAGCGCGACTGCTGGCGAAGTACCTGATGGGCGAAATCGAAAAATATCCGCCTTTAGTTCTGA
The DNA here is from genome assembly GCF_042747725.1 of Coleofasciculus sp. H7-2. NCBI lineage: Bacteria > Bacillati > Cyanobacteriota > Cyanophyceae > Coleofasciculales > Coleofasciculaceae > Coleofasciculus > Coleofasciculus sp. H7-2. The sequence goes on along the minus strand of NZ_JBHZGO010000105.1, from coordinate 252,088 downwards.
AGTAAGCGCTTTCCAATCTTGTCTGCACTATGTATGTTGTTGTCAGTTACGATATTCCAGAGGACAAGCGTCGCACTAAAATCCACTCCATTCTCAAATCTTATGGGCAGTGGATGCAGTTAAGCGTATTTGAGTGTGAGCTGACAGATACTCAGTATGCCAAGTTGCGATCGCGCTTGAACAAGCTGATTAAACCCGATACTGATAGCATCCGCTTTTACTTTCTCTGTGGCTGTTGCCAACGAAAAGTAGAACGGATTGGTGGAGAACAGCCACGGGATGAAACCATCTTTTTTGCCGAATGCGCGGATGGGTAGGTGTTCAGCTAAACCGGGGAGCAAAAACTGGCTGAAGCTCCCCGCGTGCAAGCATTTGACCTTTGTGGTGAGCAATTCACCTTCCGCGGAGGTGGTAGGGGTTGAGGTTGGGAGGTTTTGGGAAATGCTGCCGCCAATGGGGGAGGGGATGAAGTGTGAACCGATTAGATTATGTGGTGCTTGTTATGCTGAGTCCCCTTGTCATCGGATTGAGTGGCAGTTTAAGTCTGTTTGGAAGTGCGTAGGCGATAGCCGAGGCGTAAGCCATCGCCATCAGCTTAAGCTTTTAGCCAAATGCCCGAAATGTGAAGCAAGATTTAAGATGCCTGCATTGTGAGAGGATGGGAGATGCGATCGCTGTCGATTATCTTTTGCTAGAATGGGAAATTTTCAACAAGAAAAGCTATTTGTATTGTAACTGAGATTTTAGACATCAAGGGGACTTTTTACTCCTCTACCTCCAAGATTTAAAACATGAGTATAAATCATCGTGGTTTTAACATCTTTATGTCCCAGTAATTCTTGAACCGTTCTGATATCATAGCCATCTTGTAATAATTGCGTCGCAAAACTATGACGAAAAGTATGGCAACTCACACGCTTATTAATCCCTGCCATTTTAACCGCCTGTTTAAGAGCTTTTTGTAATCCACTTTCATGAAGATGATGACGGCGAATAATACCACTACGAGGATCTTGAGAAATGCGATCTGAGGGAAAAACAAATTGCCAAACCCACTCTCGATCTGCATTTTTATATTTTCTTTCTAAGGCAAAAGGTAAATAAACTGAACCATAACCTTTGTCTAAATCCTGTTGATGTAAACGCTTGACAATCTCTAAATGAAACTTCAATTCTTCAGCTAAACTTGTCGGTAACATGGTGATTCGACTCTCCATGCCTTTTCCATCTCTAACAATTACTTGTTTTTGAGCAAAATCTAAATCTTTAATCCGTAATTGTAAGCATTCTGTTTGTCGTAACCCAGTGCCATAAAGCAATTTAACAATCAGTTGATGAACTCCTGATAAATGATTAATAATTGCCAGAACTTCATCTCTGGTCAGAACCGTTGGTACATAACGACTTCTTTTTGCCCGTACCGCATCAACCTGTAAATCTAACTCTTGTTTGAGAACTTCCTTATACAAAAATAAAATAGCACTTAAAGCCTGATTTTGAGTTGAAGCAGCGACATTTTCTTGTACGGCTAAATAAGTTAAAAATTCTTCAATTTCTTTTCCACCCATTTCTCTAGGATGTCGTTTATTATGGAATAAAATATAGCGTTTAATCCAATTAATGTAGCTTTTTTCCGTTTTGTAAGAGTAATGCTTCAGACGAATGACATCACTTACTTGTTCAAGGAGTTTTTTGGGACGTTGTTCCATAAGATGAGATCCAGAATGTTTCTTGATAGTATGACTATCTGGTATGTTATCCCGAAAGTTTCTGGTTGTCATCGGAGAATATACGGAATGTTTCTAGCTATCATCCTCTATGTGGTGATTATCCCGAAAGTTTCGGCTTTTTGTTCCATTGGGGTTGACAAGACGGAAAGTTTCGGTACAATAAATAGTTAGGTTTCGCAAACTCATTGGATAGAAGATTGTGGTGAACCATACTAAAGCTATCTTTGAGGAGCATTCATGAAAGCGATTATCTGCACAGAGTACGGCTCACCTGAGGTTATGCAGCTAAAGGAGGTAGAAAAACCTACTCCTAGGGAAAACGAAGTACTGATAAAAATATATGCGACCACAGTAACATCAGCGGATGTACGCATACGACGGGCTGATCCATTCCCCGTAAGGTTTTTCTATGGTTTCAAAAGACCTAAAAAAAACACGATACTAGGGTCTGAGCTAGCCGGAGAAATTGAAGCAATAGGCAAAAATGTAAAACGATTCAAAGAAGGTGATCAGGTCTTTGCTGGAGCAGGAACTAGTCTTGGTGCTAACGCTGAGTACATCTGTCTACCTGAAGCAGCAGCAGTTGCCATCAAACCTATCAATATGACCTATGAGGAAGCCGCCGCCATTCCTTTTGGAGCAACAACCTCATTACTTTTCCTGAGAGACAAGGGAAATATTCAGAATGGACAAGAAATCTTGATCTATGGGGCTTCTGGAGCATTAGGTACGGCTGCCGTGCAGCTTGCCAAATCCTTTGGGGCAGAAGTTACTGGGGTATGTAGTACGGCGAATTTGGAATTGGTGAAATCTTTAGGAGCCGACAAGGTTATTGATTACACCAAAGAGGACTTTACCAAAAGCGGTAAGACCTACGATATTGTTTTTGACACGATAGGCAAAAGTCCGTTTTCAGGTTGTCTAAGATCACTAAAGCAACACGGAATCTATCTCAGGGCTGTCCATATAAATCTGTCCCCAATACTTCGAGGGCTATGGACTTCGATGACAAGCAACAAGAAAGTGATCGGTGGAGTAGCGATCGAGCGGAAAGACGATCTCATCTTCCTCAAAGAGCTAATTGAGGCAGGGAAGATGAAAGCGGTCATAGATAGACGTTATCCGTTGGAACAGACTGCCGAGGCTCACAGGTATGTCGAACAAGGACACAAGAAGGGAAGTGTAGTCATAACCTTGGAAAACAACAAAACCTAACAACCGCGCTGCACCGGAACGCCCAAATATAGTTGGTTGAGCTGCAAAGGTTATCTACGTCCGGTGAGCGCGAACGTTAGACATCGCTTTCGGTCGGGGGCTTACGTATGAAGAATTTATGAACTGTGGGTGATGTGCAGGCAAGATTTATTTTCCTGAGACATCCTAAATAAAAGTGTCGAGTTATATCGGCTAGTCTGACTACCCAAAGTTCCAGTAGTTATGGTAAAAATTGTTCTTGTTGGCGGACCTACTGGTATTGGCAAGAGTACCTTCATCGATTCCCTCCTATCAGACAGAGAGAGCAGGGAGTTTTACCGTCCGATTTCGTACACGACAAGACCTCCTAGACTTGGAGAGACACGTCAGGAGTATGAACATATCTCTCATGATGACTTTCAGAGAATGAATGATGGCGGGGCATTTGTCACGGTCGATAAAATCTATGAAAACTATTACTCAATCTCGCGAAGTTCAATTCAGGAAATAATTGAACGTGGCGGAATTGCAATAAAAGAGGTTCATCCTAGCAATCATGGCAAGCTAAAGGCTCTTCTCCCTGATGTACTTTCAGTCTTAATACTTCCAGAAGATTCAGATAAATTTTGGACAAGAGCACAAAGTCGGATCTCCTCGTTAGGTAGCGATCGACTTCTACGACTACATGAAGATCAGGCTTTTTATGAATCACTTGATACAAGTGCATATCCCTTCGACATTGTTCTCAGAGTTTCATCCTCAATGTCTACAGAGGCTTTGAAGACTGTCTTTATTGCCTCTTTATTAGATAAAATTGTAGCCTCAAAGGGCTGTTGTATTACTGCATTAGAAGAACAAAATAAGGTAGGTTACGATCTCATAGCCAACGAATTCTTTGATGATCGACGAGTTACCACTGCAAACTTTCACGATTTGAGTATTGATTTTTTCAACCATCACGTTGAGTCCTATAGAGATCCAGACCAGATTGTGCTTGATCTTGGTGCTGGCACAGGATACTTAACCTCTAAGCTGAAAAAACTATTTAAGGCAGTTGTAGCAGTCGATATATCTTCTACAATGCTATCGTTAATTCAACCAGATCCAGGAATTATAAAGGTTGTAGCTTCCGCGTTTAACTTGCCCTTCCCAGATGAAACATTCAAGATTATAGTTTGCAGTTTAGCCGATCCTTTTCTTCTTCCTGAAGCTCTCCATGAGATTGCAAGAGTTCTCACACATGATGGAGCTTTTATATTCAATTCACCATCAAAGATATGGTCAGATGCTCTTCGTAGTATTAATCATAATTCAGAGCTAAATGTCACCAGATTTGTCCATTCTTCAGGCAATGAAGTATCGGTTCATTCTTTCACTTATACAGATGTTGAGTTACAGAATTTAGTTAAATCTTGTGGCTTCCGATTTGAGGTTTTTGAAGTTGCTCATGGCAGGGGATTAAAAAGTTCTCCTCGCCCCATTTCTTCAGCACTAACTCAAGCAGCACAAAAGCTAGGCTTGGGAGTAGACGATTTACCTATCCTTCAATTGATGGTTGTCCGTAAAGACCCCAGCGAGAATAAGTAGAGAGACATGAATATGATTAATTCAGCTAATGCTAAATCCATAGATGTAGATGAGTTTGGATTGAGACTGCGCTCGATATTATTGAAGAAAGACGAGTCGGCAATCTTAATATCAAATTTAATAGACTCTGATCAAGCCTCTGATATTCATAATATTAATTGTGATGGTTATGGTCGAATCTGGCACAAATCTATACTTCCTGAAGAAAACTGGGGAGAAATCGTTTTACCTTACTATCCAGCCGCGTGGAAATTAGGTATCTCAAGAGAAGAGGCGAGTACAATACAAGTATTCCAAAGTGCAGGATGTAACTATCGCTGTTGGTTCTGCTTCGTAGATTATCGACTCTTAGTTGCCGATATTAAAAAGGCTAAGTACTTTACTTGCGATTCATTAGTTAGCTCGCTTAAAAAAGAAGCTTTTATTCCAAAGGTGATCCGATTAAGTGGTGGACAACCAGATCTCACACCCGAATGGACACCGTGGATGATGAAAGCATTAATAAATGCAAATCTCCATGAAACCACTTATTTATGGCTGGATGACAATCTTAGTAATGATTATGCTTGGCGTGTACTCCGAGATGAAGATTGGGATTTAATGAGAAGTTATAAAAATTTTGGTAGAGTTGGATGCCTTAAGGGATTTGATCCCTCCTCCTTTCACTTCAACACAAAAGCTCCACCAGAACATTTTTATCGACAGTTAGAAATATTGAAAAGGCTTTTGGAAACACGACTTGACCTCTATTTGTATCTTGTTCTTACGTCCAATAATATATCAGCGTTGGCAGAGAAGATGGAGAGGCTACTAGATAGCTTACAAGAAATACATCTAAATTTACCTTTGCGAGTTTCTCCTCTAAAAATTAAGCCATATTCTCCTACAGTTTACCGCATGAAAAGCTCAGAAGAATTCGCTATGGAGAATAACCAATATTGCGCGCTCACGGCATGGCGAGAAGCTCTGAGAAAGCGATTTTCTCCCCAAGAGCTTAGATTACCGTGTTATGAAGTAAAAATTCACTAATTTCTCTAACTAAGCTCATGTCACTAGAAACTAACAACAGGCATTTTTTGAGCTTTAATTTAGCTTGCAAAGCGGTCTTACAGGACATTGTAAAATACGGGTCTGATGTGGATTCAATAATTGATCCAATGTCAGTCGGTTCAAATTTTGGATGTCAAGTTAGACCAACCAAGGAAATCATAGGCTATTCCTTTAGCCTTGAATCACCAACTAATAGACTTCTATCTTCAAAGCTTAGAAAGATTAATTTGTCATTTGCAGTTGCAAATTCTCTTTGGACTATATCTGGCTCTGATGAGCTAAGATTTATCAACTTTTATAATCAGAGAGGGAGAGACTTTTCTGACGATCAAATAACTTTATACGGTGCCCACGGCAAAAGATTATTTAACGCAAACGGAGTGAATCAAATCGAGGCTATTACTGAACGTCTAAAGAAAGATCCATATTCTCGTAGAACTGTTGCATCAGTATATTATCCATCTGACAACAGAGCATCTTCTAGAGATATTCCATGTCCCATCGCTATTCAATTTTTGCAAAGAGATGGAAAACTCCACGCGATAACCTATATGCGCTCCCAATCAGCAGCTATGGTTTTGCCATACGATATATATTCATTTACGTTTCTTCAGGAGGTTTTAGCTGTAGAATTAGGGGCTGAGTTGGGTACGTATCATCATGTATGCGGCTCTCTTCACTATTATCTTGACGAGGAAGCTTTAGTGAAACGAATTATTACAGAAGAGGATTTATTGACTTCCGACCCTTATAATCTTCTTCCAGCGATGCCCAGAGAAACCAGTCCACTAAAGATGGTTTCTAAATTGATGGCAATGGAGGAGGAACTACGGACGCAAATTCAGAGTGGAAGGAAGGTGAGCAGATCGCAATTATCAGGCATCCCAGAATATTGGCAAGATTTGCTGCTGATTCTGGTGATAAGGCTTTCTGAAAAAGCAGGTATGGAAATTCAGGAATATTTAGATTTCCTTCCTGAATATTTCTCAACACATCTTGAGAGTTCTGCATCTAAGTAGGGGATCTAAGTAGGGGTGAAAATGGGTATGCAATTAGATATCTTTGAGCAAAAAGATGCTTCAACAAGAAGTCGGGAAGAAATACTTTCCGCTGTGGAAAAATTGCGAGACTATCATGCTCAAGGTATTCTTGGTGGAGAAAAGATGCCAGAGGACTCAAACCCCAGCCTAGATAAGTCTTCAAAAGATAATTTTCATTATTTTACCTTACCTATGGCGCTGAATTACCAGCGTAATTCCTATAAACTTTGGGAGTCAGCCGTTGCTGCTTACGAAGATCCAGAAACGAACTTCATCTTTTCGCCTGAGAAGGTTGTCAGTACATCAGAGGATGCTTTGCGCTCTGCTTTAATGAAGCATAAAGTTGCCCTCCAGCCCAATCGCCACCCTAGTATCTGGAGAACCATTTGTGGAACCTTGACTGATCATTACCAAGGGGATGTAAGAAATCTACTTGCTGACAACTCCTATGATATATCTCTAGTTCTCAACGATGTGCAGATCAAGCACAAAAAGGGATTTCCCTATCTAAGCGGGCATAAGATTGCTAATTACTGGCTATACGTTATCTCCCAGTACACAGATGCAAAGTTGAAGAACAAGACCTGTCTTTCTATTGCACCTGATACTCATGTCATTCAAGCCAGCGTTATGCTTGGAGTCATTGAGTCTTGCGGCGATCAAAATGTGGTTCGTACTGATGTAGCAAAGGCGTGGGAAAAAATTTTAGTTGGCACTGATCTATCTCCGATTGATGTACATACTCCCCTTTGGCTATGGAGTAGAAGGCACTTTGAGCCAAGTATCTGGGATTAAAGTCAGAGATTAGCAATCCCGAAAACTGCTTCCGTTGCGCCGCGATGTCTAACAACCGTGTTGCAGCGGACGGTATGAAGAGCTTGGTGACGATGCGAAGGTTATCTGCCGCCGCTGACCAGGAACGTTATACCGAACCGATGCGCCCATTAAGGTTGTCTGTTTCTATCCGAGATTAGGCAAGCAAAAATGGTCGGCTTCGTTGGTAAGTCCACAGAAGTTATTGGCGATCGCCAAGCCCAAATAATTGTTAAGCGATCGGGGCATAACAAATCATTGGAGCGGACAAAATTGTGATATTTTTTGAGTTGGGGGCGATCGCCACCATTATTATCCAATTATCAGCAAAGTCTAAAATTAAACTATGCAATCGCCTGCGGTAGCAAAACTGCTGAGATTGTCGCGTAAACGTTGATGAATGCGATCGCTCCAAAATGGCACAACAGGCAAACCCTGATTAATCGTTTCCAACGCCAAACCACTGTCAAAACTTACCAAACATTGCCGCTTTAAATCCAATAACAGCATAAACCGTTTCATCTGCCCTTCTAAGACAGACGGTTGAAACAGCCATGACTCACTAGCTTTGAGCGTTTCCAGCACTTCCTGGCAAACCTCAAAACTCAAACCCATAGACAGCAAATATTCCATCACAGTCAGCGCCAACAAGTCTGTTTGCGAATAATAAACATTCCGACCCTTACCGCTAGGGTTAACCGTTGGCACAACTACCCCTTTCTCTCGCCAATACTGTAATTGCCGCCGAGAACATCCGGTAATTTGCGCTGCTTCTGTGCTGGTGTAGAAATTATCCATAGATTTTCATAATACCTAACAAAGATGCAAAATAATTTTGGCATCTTAAACACATAATGTTTTCTTGTGTTATGGTATTTTTATGAGCCAAATAACTATTCAGTGTCGCTTAATTGCCAAAGAACCCAGATGCCAAGCACTCTGGCGGTTAATGGCTGAATTGAACACGCCCTTAATTAACGACATCCTCAACCAAATAGCGAACCATCCCGACTTTGAAACCTGGCGAGAAAAAGGTAAACTCCCTGCTGGTATGATCCAGCAGTTATCTAACTCTCTGAAAACCGACCCCCGCTATATTGGTCAGCCAGGGCGCTTTTATACCTCTGCAATTACTCTGATTAGTTACATTTACAAATCTTGGTTTAAAGTCCAGCAAAGGCTACAGCAGCGATTAGTCGGTCAAATGTACAAGAAAATGCCAGGACGGAGATTTGAACTCCGGACACGAGGATTTTCAGTCCTCTGCTCTACCAACTGAGCTATCCCGGCGCACGTTTTTTGTGCTTTATTAATTTAACAAATTTAGAAGGTGTTGACAAGCCCCTAGTGGCAGATTCGTTAATCTTTTTAGTTTTTGTCAGAGATCCCGGTTGCAGCAAGGGCGATCGCTATTTTTGTGACGGTTCCTGAAAAGAAGGGATATCTGAATATCTGTTCAGATGTTATAGTGAATCAAGACTTGACTAGGAGAAAGCGATGACTACCGTAACTTCGATGAAATGTGCCTGTGAATCATGCCTGTGCGTTGTTTCCATCAGCGAAGCGGTGGAAAAAGGTGGTAAATACTACTGCGGCGAAGCTTGTGCCAATGGTCACGAATCTGGACAAGGCTGCTCCCATCAAGGCTGCAACTGTGGCTAGCTAAATGAAGGTTGAAGGTTTACAGCAGTTGAAAGTTCTCATAAACCGGCTAACCTTCAACCGGCTAATCTGCAACTGGCTAACCTTCCTTGCCTCAGCTAGCTTGCAGATTCAACTTTGCCCAGCCGAGAACGGCTAGAAATAGCAAAAACTGGACTAGAACAATACTGGGGCCAGAAGCAAAGTTGAAAAGACCGGATACAATCATTCCGGTAACGCTACTAATCGCTCCCAAGAAAACGGAGAGCCAGAGAAAGTAGATAAATTGGTGACTCAATAACTTGGCAGTAGAGGCGGGAATCACCAGAAAGGCATTTACGAGTAAGATGCCCACAGCTTTGATAGAAACGGCAACTGCCAGCGAGAGCAATACAACAAATAAGTAGCGATAAAGCTGGACTGGAACACCCTGAACCTTTGCCACATCGGGGTTAAGCGTCAACAATATTTGCTCTCGCAGCGTTGACAGTAAAAATATACTGCTGCCCACAAGCAATAGTAAAACCAGTACCAAGTCGGTGTTATTAATTGCGAGAATATCGCCAAATAAAGCGCCTAAGAGGTTGCCCCGATAGCCCTGGATGAAGCTGCTAAGGATGACGCCAATTGCTAAGGCACCGGATAGCACAATGCTGAGGATGTTGTCGCTGGCGAGATTAGTTTGGTCAATCAGGTAGAGAACCGCTAAACCAAAAATTACGGTAAAGGGTAGTAGCATCCAGGTAGGATTTAGCTGTAATAAGACTCCCATCACCAGCCCGACTAAAGCCGCGTGACCAACGGCGTGGCTGAAAAAAGACAACTGGCGCAAAGTAACAAAACTGCCCAGAAAGCCGCCCAGGAGTCCCATCAGGACGCCACCAGCGATCGCTCGTTGCATGAAGGGAAACTGCAACAAGGTGATTAAATTAGCGCTATCAGCGATCGCTAGCCAGTGAAAATGAAATAAGATCGACAAATCTAGGAGAGTCATTAGCTTTCCATCCACGTCAGCGAATCAGTTACGATAAGAGTATCTAGCTATAGTTTGAGAAATGTCAGTGCAACTTTCATCTGATGAAGCTGTAAATAGCGACCTTCAGAAAACAGAAAATTTAAATTGTAATCCGCCACACCCAGTTGACATAGATAACGCTCACCAATTGCAAACTCAGATTCTCAGCACCGAGAAGTCCCAGCGCATGGCAGAGTTCTTCAGTCTCTTAGGAGACGCCAACCGCCTGCGGATTCTATCAGTTTTGGCACTAAAAGAACTGTGTGTCTGTGACTTGGCAGCAGCGCTGGAAATGAGCGAATCAGCGGTTTCCCATCAGTTGAGAGCCTTACGCGCCCTGCGACTGGTCAGCTACCGCAAGCGTGGGCGCAAGGTCTTCTATAGCCTTCAAGATAATCACGTTTTAGACCTCTATCGCTCTGTTGCAGAACATTTGGATGAAGCCAATTAAAAATATCTGGCATTTTTAATGCAAGCATTTTTAATTGTTTTAGTGGTGATGATGATAGCGACTGAAGCTTGGGCCATAAGTAGCTAGCAAGTTTTGGGGAGAAAGGGCAATTTCCGGGGTGCCAGTGCAGACTACCGTTTGATTGAGGCAGAGAACGCGATCGCAGTGGCGACTTACCATGTCAATATCGTGGGAAACTTGCAACACCGTCCAATTTTCCTCGCGTTTGAGTTCATTCAGCAAAGCATAAAAATCTGCTGCACCCTGCACATCCACACCGGCAAACGCTTCATCCAGCACTAGAAGTTGACGAGGCATGACCAGACAATATGCAAGCAAAACTCGCTTTAGTTGCCCGCCACTCAGGGTGCCGATAGATTGACGGCGCAGGTGATAGGCATCTACTCGTTTCAGGGCAAATGCGATCGCTTCTAATTTTTTTTCATCTTGTCGCCAGAATGACAAAAAGTTTTGAGTTTTGAGTTTTCCTGACTCGTGTTTCTTCACCCATCCCAACCCCACCAATTCGGCAACAGAAATCGGAAAACTCCGGTCAAAGATAAAATTTTGCGGCATATAGCCTAACCAGTGACACCAACGCCCCAAACGTTCAACTGGACGGTCAAAAATTTCTACTTTTCCGGCACTTCGCGGAATTAATCCCAGAATTGCTTGCACCAGCGTACTTTTACCGGCACCATTAGGGCCAACTACTGCCGTATCAGTGCCGGGTAGCAATTCAAAAGAGACATCCCGAAGCGCCAGATAACTGCCTAGGGAGACAGTTAAGCCGTCAACTTTCAGAATTGGAGATGGGGAATTAGGGGCGTCAGAGTTTCTCACGTCTACTTGCAGGCAGCTTCCAGGGTTTGCAGATTTTGCTTCATCGCAGTGAAATAATGCTCCGGATTCAAGGGGCCATTTTCCAGAGGATCGATGGTTCGCAGGGTTAATTTCAAGTCGGTGGAGAGACTTTTGAGCAATTTATTGTCAGTTCCTGGTTCGCCAAGCAGCGCTTTAACATTGTACTTTTTCACTGCCCCGACCGCCTTTTGGATGTCAGCGGGGGAAAGGTTATCTTCGGGAATCTGAACCACTGCAACTTGCTTAAGCTGGTAGCGCTGAGCAATGTAAGGATAGGCGTCGTGGAAGGTGACATAAGTACAACCGCGATAGGGTTGCAGACGCTGCTGAAATTCTTTGTCTAGCGCTTCCAGTTGCTGAATGTAGGCGGTGGCGTTTGCTTGATAAGTCGCTTTGTTCTCAGGATTGGCTGCAATTAAACCATCCCGAATATTCTCTACTTGCTGTTTTGCTCGGACTGGATCGAGCCAAACGTGAGGATTGGCTTCTGCGTGGTTATGGTCTTCTTCGCTAGTGGCATCTTGACCATTCACTACAGGTGAGGCGTCTTCTAAGGCGTTCATGCCTTTACTGCTATCAATTTCTTTGAGCTGGGCGTTTCCAGAATTTTTTATCGTTTCTTGGAGAAATTCTTCCAAGCCTAAGCCGTTTTTTACCAGCACATCTGCTTGGGCGATCGCTTGCACGTTTGCGGGTGTCGCTTGATACTCATGCACTTCTGAACCGGGTGGCACCAAAACTTCTATCTGCGCTTTGTCACCCGCAACTGCCGATGTAAACCAATATATCGGCAAAAACGTCGCCACCACCCGTGGAGACTCCGTATTCTGCGTCCCTACTGGCGGCTGCGGCGAAGCACTCTGCTGTGGGGATGAGGGATTGGATGAGCTACACCCAGTGGCAGCTAACACGGACAGCAGCAATAGGGACAGGGCAAAGCGTGAATGATGTCGGATTTTAGGGCGCGTCACGGTTTATCTCCTGATTGACAGTGGAAGTGTCAATCTTTATTTTGAGAATGAGTCTTATTTTACTATATGAGAATAAGTCTCATTTTAGTATGATGTTGCTGCGGATGGCTGAGTTTTGATAGGTAAATGCCATGAGGGGGGATTGTAAATGAGTGTGTTTAAGAGTAAAGATTCTCATTAGCAACTGAGAATTTTCAGTTGAAAAGGGCAACTTATGAGCAAAATAAGTTAGCAAAATTGTCAATAGATTGCCCTTGCTAAGCAGTACAGCAGTGAAAATTGCTGAAAACATGGAAAGGGTGTGAGGAGTGAGAAATGAAATTTAAAAGCCTGTGGAATGCGCTGCTGGTAAGCCCAGCCGTGTTCGGTGCAATGCTGGGAATGGATGCTGAAGCATTCGCAACTGCAACCCCAGCGGTGATGGAAGTGAAGGAGAACCCAATAGAGGAAGCGATCGCCCCAACTCCCGCGATCGAGGAGGATAAAGAGGAATCTCAAACGTTACATCAAAAAACTGAAGAATTGGTATCAAATACGGCAGCTACCGACACCGCGCCGATTACCACCCCTTCTGAGCTGATGGAAGCATCTGCTGTCAAGATAGAAACACCAGCATCGGTGGTAATGACGCCGAATCAGTCAACAGTGGCTGATTTAGCTGAAATCCCAGCGATCGCGCCGAGATCGGTGACTGCTGATGCCGACGTTTTAGAACAAATCGATGTTTACAGCAATCCAGAGGGTGCGGATAGTTCCCTGGAACAAGTGACGAATGTTTCCCAACTGCAAGACGTAGAACCGACAGACTGGGCGTATGAAGCGCTGCGATCGCTTGTCGAACGTTACGGTTGTATTGCAGGATATCCCGATGGCACCTTTCGCGGCAACCGGGCACTCAGCCGGTATGAATTTGCCGCCGGATTGAATGCTTGTCTGCAACAAATCGAGAAATTGATTGCTGCCAGTTCGGCAGATTTCGTCACCAAAGCGGATTTAACCACATTACAGCGACTGATTGATGAATTTGGTGCGGAACTGGCGACATTGCGGACGCGGATCGATAATTTAGAAGGTCGCACCGCTTTTCTGGAAAGCCATCAATTTTCTACCACCACCAAACTACAGGGAGAAGCAGTTTTTGCCCTGGCAGGGATTTTCACTGGAGAAGATGCCACTGGCGAAGACATCGACAATGTAACGATTTTTGGTCATCGCACCCGGTTGAATTTTGAAACCAGCTTCACCGGGAAAGACTTACTGAGAACGCGACTGCAAGCGGAAGGACTGGGTTCTCTCACCGAACGCACCCTGACACCAGAAGGCAACTTGTTTTTCTCAGGTGCGACTGACAATGATGTTTTCGTGGATGCGTTTCTTTACGCTTTCCCCCTCGGTGAGAGAACAGAAGTGGTGGTTGCAGCAAATGCAGGTGCGGCGGATGACTTTACCGATACCGTCAACTTCCTTGACGGTGATGGTACCACTGGGGCACTATCTACTTTTGGAACGCGCCCCCCGATTTATTACCTGGCGGAAGGTGCTGGAGTTGGACTAAGGCAGCAGTTGGGCGATCGCTTTGAACTCAGCTTAGGCTATTTAGCGGGTGACGCCGCCAACCCGGAAGAAAATGGTGGTTTGTTCAATGGCCCTTACGGTGCCTTGGCACAGCTACTGATCAAGCCAAGCGATCGCTTGAAGCTGGGTTTGACCTACATTCATTCCTACAACAACAATGACACCGGCACTGGCAGCAATCTCGCTAATTTCCAGGGCGGACTTGCCCGCTTCTTCGATACCGATATTGACGGTAGTTCGGTAGGCGGTGGTATAACTAACTTAGGATTTAGCACCAATCTCCCCTTAGTCAGCAATTCCTACGGTGTGGAGTTATCTTGGCAACTGAGCGATCGCTTTGTTTTGGGTGGCTGGGTTGGCTACACCAACACGCGCAACCTCTCCACCTTAGGAGGACTCATTGATCGTGGCAAAGTTGACATCTGGAACTGGGCTGTCACCCTAGCCTTCCCGGATTTGGGTAAACAAGGCAACTTGGCGGGCATTATCGTTGGCATGGAGCCGAAAGTCACTGGCTCAACCATCGATATCAATCCCGGCGCAGTCGGCGCATTAACCGCAGCAGGCATCCCCATCCCGCCAGTGGGAGAAGATGACGATACTTCACTGCACATTGAAGCCTTCTACCAGTATCAAGTAACGGACAATATCGCCATCACGCCTGGGGTTATCTGGCTCACCGCTCCCGACCACAATAATCGTAACGATGATATTGTGATCGGCACTATCCGCACCACGTTTACATTCTAGTTAATATAGCGTTTCAAGAGTTGGGTAGAATATATCAGGACTTACGCAACATTACCACATCTAGGGGCAACCACAGGGGATTGAACCCCAAAAAACGCTATATGTATAAGCTTTGCGTAAGTCCTGATATTGCGGTTCTAACGTTCAGTAGGGACTTTTTGATTGCCATGCCCCTACAGATGTGTTGCACCCAACCCTTGAATTGCTGTAGTCAGGACTTACGCATATATCACCACATCTGCCACCGCAACCACAAGGGGATTGAACCCGAAAAAACGCTATATGTATAAGCTTTGCGTAAGTCCTGTGTAGTCATTAGACCTCTTGCAAAAATACTTGGCGATGTTCGTAATCGCGGCTACAAAAACGTAGGCGCGTTCATGCCGTCAGGCTTTAGCCTTCAAGGGAGGGTAGTCCGCCTACGCGGGTTTTAAGAGTCCGCGCAGGCGGACTTTGTTTGTGTTGCAGAATCTGCTGTTGCTCGTGTTCTATAGCTTGTTCAGGAGGATCGAATTGCTGCATCAGAACGGTTTAATCCTACGATTTAGCGTCAGGCGCTTCTAGCACAATGACATCAACGAGCGGTGTGGCATTAAAGTCTTTCAATAGGCGACTTTGAAGGGATTGAGTCAGATCAGCCCGAATTTGTTCAGCCGATCGCGTTGCCTCTGTCTGACGCTGCACATACACGACACAGAGCAACGTATTTTGCCCCTGAATGTTAGCTCTGGTAAATCGAACATTTGCCTCGACCAGTTGAACCGAATCATTTTGCTTCACCACCTGCTGCAATTGGGCATTTGCCCGCTGTGCGCGACTCGATCGTTCTAAGTCAGGTGAGCTAGAAAATTGCCAGATCAGTAAACCTGTCAGCACGATCGCACTGATCCCCACCGAGATCGGAAACACGCCGCGCTTGCCCCGCTGATAGCGCGATCCCTGCGTCGAGAGTCCAAACAGGCGAAACACCAAAGCAGCAGACAGGTTAATGCCGCCCAGTTGTAGCAGCAGCAAAAACAGTCCGTTGCTGGCTAAATCCCACCGTCCGATCGCACCTGCCATACCGACGATGCCTGCGGGTGGAGCGAGTGAAGCTGCAACCAGCATTCCAGTTGCGGCTCCCGACACCAAACTGCTGCGATCTGACTGAACTAAAGTCAGTGCTCCCGCCGCTCCCGCCGCCAGCGGAATCAAAACAGAAACCGTAGAAATTTGGCTGCTATCGATCATCAAATTTGTTGGAATCTGCTGCTGAAGTATCCAACTAAGCAAGGCAGTGGTGGCAATCGTGACGCTCAAGGCAGCAAAATAGCGAATGATACTGCGCTGAAGGAGTTGGCGATCGCCCCTCGCGGTTGCCAGTGCCGTATTCATAGCGGGACCAGCAAACGGAGCCAGCAGCATCGCCGCCACTAGCAGGTAAACCGTATTATTATATAAGCCAATCCAAACTATGACCCCAGCGATCGCCGCATAGCTGAGAAATCCTTTCCAAGAGCCGGTACTTTGCAAACCCGACAGAAAAATTTCGAGCGGGCTGCGTTCTTCAACGTTTGTCACCTGATCAGGGGCAGCGTCAGCAGGCGGATGCAAAGCCATGATTCCGGTTGGCAGCAGCGTAAAGCTCAAGTCTGGTACGTCTTCCAGTTTGCCGAGCAGTTCTTCGACTTTGCCATTAGAGATATGAACAAGCACCAAATCCAGCGGTTGCTCAATTCCAGCCGCTTCAAACTGCGCCAAGTTTGTTCCCTCACAGGCTTTGGCAATTTCTAAGACTGTTTTTCCGCATCCCTGCGGCACCTGCACAAGAAGCTGTCTCATCAGCTTTCATCATCTCAACGAAACGTTTTTTAAGGGTTGGAGGATCAAACTATCGGTAAAAGAGATCTAAGCCGATCGATAAATCAACGATGCAGCCATTCAAACACGCTAAGCGAAGCAACAGTGCCAACAAAATGGGCTGTAATTCCGCTCATGTTTGCCATTGCCACCATAATGTCGATCGACCGAATCATGCGAGTCGGGTCATAAATCGCCATGCCTTGGGGTTGAGCAATGGATTTCGATAACAGCACTCCCAGCGTTGCGCCGCCACCCAGAATCGTTAGCAACATGCCAACTAAGCCCGCGATCGCACCCAGACGCAACACGGTCATCACCTCTGCTTTGGTTGGGTGTTTCAGTGTGTCTGCATGACGCAACCGCCTTGCCAATCGCGTTTGCCGAAAGGCAAGGTAAATTCCAGCTAGCAGCGCTAAAATGCCGCAAACTGCCCAAAAAATCCCGACTCCAATTCCTGGAGTTACGCCTTGGTTCACTGGCACTGCAACACCAGGAGTTACACCACTGGGAAGTGCAGTCGCCTGACTAAAATTTCGACCCGCGATCGCAAATACGACCATCAGCAGCGAAATCGCTCCCAAGCCAATTTGTACAGAGAGACCGATCCACCCTGTCAGGCGTAAAACGTTACCCACTTTTTCTAGTTTCGACTCAAGTGATTGTCTTTCAACAGACTGCATATCGGCTCTCCATTAGACTGGCTTTATATTTCGCTGCTAGAGGAATTGTCTAAGCTAATTGTGGGCAGATCGGGCTGAGTTAACCTAACGCTCACGCACCACGTATTGAGCCGCTGCTTGATCCGCAATTGGTGCTGCTTTGCCCTGACTGACTAGTGCCTGATGAATCAAGGCAGCTACTTCACCGCGCGTTGCAGGTCGGGTTGGGTTCAACACCCGTTGATCGGGATATGTACAGAGAGACCGATCCACCCTGTCAGGCGTAAAACGTTACCCACTTTTTCTAGTTTCGACTCAAGTGATTGTCTTTCAACAGACTGCATATCGGCTCTCCATTAGACTGGCTTTATATTTCGCTGCTAGAGGAATCGTCTAAGCTAATTGTGGGCAGCTCGGACTGAGTTAACCTAACGCTCACGCACCACGTATTGAGCCGCTGCTTGATCCGCAATTGGTGCTACTTTGCCCTGACTGACTAGTGCCTGATGAATCAAGGCAGCTACTTCACCGCGCGTTGCAGGTCGGGTTGGGTTCAACACCCGTTGATCGGGATAGTTAACAACAATTCCGGCTGCGGTTGTTGCCGCAACATCATCCACAGCATACTGAGGAATCTGAGCGGCATCCTGGTAGTAGTCGCTTACTGCTAGCGAGACTGGGCGCTGTGAAGTGTTGCTTGCGGTTTGAGGGTTGGCTGCGACAGTTGCTCTAGCTGGCGTTGTCATCAACGGCTGCATCAACGTGGTCATGGCAAGGGGAAACATGAAGGGTCTCATAGCACGCCGACGAGGTGTAGCCTGCGCTGGGGCTGGTGTGGCAGAGGCTGCAACAGGTTTACTATTGTCGGCTGTGGTTGTAGGCAAATTTAGGTTTTGGGCCAGCGAAACCAATACCTCAACCCTGGTGACAGGCTGATTCGGGCGAAACTCTCCACCCGGATACCCTTTCATAAATCCCATTTCATAGGCATCTTCAATCGCTGAGCTTGCCCAATAGCCCTGGGGAATGTCTTTATAAACGCTGCCGCTGGCGATCTGCCGTTCTAGATTCTGAGAGAACGCTTTCTGCAAAATTGCAGCAAATTCGTCGCGAGCGACAGGTTCTTCTGGACGGTATGTGTCGTCAGGATAGCCCGTCACAATGTTGCGCTCTGCTAAGTTTTGAATAAAAGGCTGCGCCCAATAATTTTGTGTGTCAGGAAAGCTGGTATTCGCAGGTGCCGCCGCCATTGCGGAATCAGGGATACCCACAAAATAAGGTGTGATCGCGGCTGTTGCAAGTCCAAATATAAGCAGAGTGCTGCTAAATACCGAATTATATTGAGAATGAAAATTCATCAGCGGTCTTCTTTATTTGTTTGTTAATTCACAAGAAGTTTACTAATTAATCTAATTCGAGTTGTGTACCGTTTGAAGGAGATTAACCACTAAGTACCGCTGTTTGTATATTTTGAGTTGTCACCTATCACTAGATAGATATTTTACAACAACTTCCTTGTAGCAGAAGTTGTGCAAATTAGGTGGTATTAACTGGAGCAACAAAGGTAGAACGTTAGTAGACTGTTTGTTATTGTTAAGCAGTTTTTCTTCTCAGAAAGCGGAAGGCAAAACTTTGACATTAGGACGCTGGGTTGGATTAATTTCGCTGCTCATTTCGCTCTATGTTCTGTGGCAAGTTCGATCGATCGTGCTGCTGTTTTTCATGGCAGTGATCTTTGCCACTGGGCTAAATCGAGTCGTGCGCCAGTTTCAGAAATCTCAACTTAAACGAGGGGTGGCGATCGCGCTGACAGTGGCGATCGCACTCATGATTTTAGGACTGGTTTTAATTTTAGTCGCTACTCGAATTATGGAGCAAGTCGATCAGCTAATTGACCTGATTCCAGGCGCAATTGCCCAGGTTGCAAATCTCAACTACTGGATACAAGAGCAAATTCCAGGTCGAATCATTAACAATCTTCCTAGCTTAAGCGATTTGAGCCTTCAGCTTCAGCGGGTTGCAAACTGGGCAATCATTCACTTTTATCAGATTTTTTCTAACTCTCTATCCCTACTGCTCAACAGTTTATTTCTAACAGTATTAACACTGATGTTATTGGCAAACCCAAAGCAGTATCGCAATCTACTGATTCAAGGATTTCCTGCATTCTATCGCAGACGAGCAGATAGCATTCTCTCAAAGTGTGAGATTGGTTTAGTCAACTATCTGGGTGGAATTGCCCTCAGCATGGCTTTTATTGGCATTGCCTCAACAATAGGATTGCTTGTACTACAGGTTCCCTTGCCATTGGTGAATGGACTGATTGCAGGCATATCAGCGTTTGTTCCCTACCTTGGCGCGATCGCTAGCGTTGTCCCACCTGCCCTATTAGCTTTGTTAGATTCTCCCTGGAAGGCGATCGAAGTTTTGCTGCTATATTTTTTGATTCAGCAAATTGAAGGCAATCTGATCACGCCCATCATCATGAAACACCAAGTGTCTCTATTGCCTGCAACAACCCTTGCTTTGCTGACTGCCTTTGGAACGTTCTTTGGTATTTTGGGATTATTTTTAGGATTACCAATTTTAGTAGTCGCGCAAATCTGGCTTAAAGAGGTGTTAGTGAAAGATATTTTAGATCAATGGACAGTTCCTCGAAAAATAGCTTCAAGTGAATCTGCACAGCATGAACGTTGAACAAATTGCAAACTCCTTTGGATATCAAAACAAAATCGACATAATTCAGCTACGATCGCCCTGGCATCTTTAGCTCAACCGACTTTAGCCAAATTGATTTTAATGGAAGATTCTCTACTGATTACGGTTCTCATTAGCACAACTGTAGTGGTTGGCATTGGTGCTCAGGTTTTAGCCAGATGGCTTCAGATTCCTAGTATTGTCTTACTGCTGCTCTTTGGCATCCTTTTAGGTTCCAGCAGCTTAGGCGTGCTGGAGCCTTCGCTTCTAGGTAGCGGTTTAGAAGTCATCGTTTCTTTAGCGATCGCTCTGATTTTGTTTGAGGGAGGGCTAAGTTTACAGATTCGCGATCTAGGTAGCGTTTCGGTGAGTCTCCGCAATCTCGTGACCATCGGAGTGCTGATGACCTTTCTCGGCGGCGCGATCGCCGCCCATTTCTTGAATGAGTTTCCCTGGTCGATCGCCTTTCTCTACGCCTCCTTAGTAGTAGTCACGGGTCCGACGGTGGTGACTCCTTTGCTGAAGCTGATTGGGGTTGAACAACGAGTCGCAACACTTCTGGAGGGCGAGGGGATTTTGATCGATCCCATTGGTGCGATCGTGGCAGTGATCACCCTCAACATCATTTTGAGTCGTCATGAAGTGCCACTGGTTTTAGTCGGCACGGCAATCCCGTTATTGGTGCTGAAAAGCTTGGGGCTACGGTTAGGCATTGGGATAGCGATCGGGTTAAGTGCAGGTGGTCTACTCAGTCTGCTGCTCAAGCAGTCTAAATCGCTGCCACAAGAATTAAAAAATCTGGTGGTACTAGCAGCAGTGTGGGGCGCTTTTAGCTTGGCACAGGCACTCCGAAGCGAGTCAGGGCTGTTGGTTGCAGTGTTGATGGGCATCAATAGACCTCTTGCACGCAGTCGGTCAGGAAGATTCGATTTGAGAGAGATGAAGCTCATAATTATAGAGAGCAGCAATCAGATTAAAGCGCAAACTAAATCTTTTTCGACGATTTCTATAAGTCAGAGACAAGATTTTAAATATTTTCATCTGGCGATTTACATGCTCAACTAAAACTCTAATTTTGGCTAATTCTTGGTTCCTCTTTTTATCCTCATTACTTAATCTACCTCCTCTGGGTTTTTTCTGGGGAATCCGACTATTATCATGTAATTTTTGAATACCTTGATAACCTTTATCTCCTAAACACTCGATGTTTTCTCTCAACCTCACTTTACTATTTTTAAATATACAGAAATCATGTTCTCTACCCTTACCATGAGCGGTGCAGATGATTTGACCATTCGCTTGGTCTACCACTAATTGTGACTTGAGTGTATGCTGTTTCTTCTTCCCACTGTAGAACTTTTTTTGTTTTTTTTAGGACGTTCAATTGGGCTTTCTGTAACATCCACAATCACTACCTGTAACTGATAATCAGAATTGGCCAGTCTTTTCTTACCAGGAAGAGTAAAAGCTCTGG
The DNA here is from genome assembly GCF_042747725.1 of Coleofasciculus sp. H7-2. Taxonomy (NCBI): domain Bacteria; kingdom Bacillati; phylum Cyanobacteriota; class Cyanophyceae; order Coleofasciculales; family Coleofasciculaceae; genus Coleofasciculus; species Coleofasciculus sp. H7-2. The sequence continues at coordinate 230,735 of NZ_JBHZGO010000105.1, read as the reverse complement.
ATTTAACCAGTGTATCTTCTATTTTTCGGATAATTCGGTAAGCTGTAGACTCATTTACTCCCCAAGTTTGGCCAATATGAAAGTAGGTGCGGTATTCTCTCCAATATTCCAATGTCATCAACAATTGGTCTTCTAAGCAAAGTTTCCCTGGTCGTCCTGTTTTTTGTTTGGTTTGATGAAAGCGCTCGCACTATCTCTAGCATCTGGTTAAAAGTCTCTGGACGTACACCACATAAGCGTTTAAAGTCTTCTGGTCTCAGGCTCTTTACTTGTAAAGTAGGTCATCAATGCTACCCAACTCTAACCTACTTGTCCCACGCCTCTGGGACTTTTGCAAGAGGTCTATTGACTATTGACTACTAAAAAAAACCAGCTGATGCGACAGCTGGTTGAACAAAATCTTTATTTTTGTTGTCGTTAATCCGAGGAAATCCAAAGCTGCGCGTTCCCAACCGCCAGCCGTAAGATTTCTTTAATATTTACTGTAACAGAAAATACACATTTTTAGTAAGAAATATTTACATTTTTTTGTAAAATTCTTACTTTAGATAGTTGATTGCTGTTTGAGGACGCCCCCAGATAATGCGCTCCTGCTTATAAATAGCAAGCCCCGGTTTGGCACCCTTGGGTTTGTAGACGTGTTTGGGTTCCGTATAGACAACTGGGACGCGATCGCTTTGTCTGGCGCGGCTATAGTAGGAAATTAAATCGGCGGCAAATTGCAAATCGGCTTCTTCAGGGACAGACCCCGGAGCGACGCGCAGCAACCCATGACTTCCGGGAATCTCCTGGGTGTGAAACCAGAGGTCGTAGTCTCCAGCCATCCGAAAGGTTAGCTGGTCGTTCTGGCGGTTATTGCGCCCAATTAATAACTCAAAGCCGCTGGGCGTCTGGTAACGATAAGGGTGACTTCCCTCCTCGCCCCTACGGCTGCGGTTGTCCGGATCTTCTAGATACCGCTGCTGTATCAGCTCATCGCGGATTTCTAATAGCGTCTGTAAATCTTCTGGGTCGTCGTAAGAATCCATCTGAGTTAGGGTTGCTTCCACTTGCTCCAAGTAGTCTATTTCCGCTTGCACCTCTTTGAGTAACGGTTCAACGGCTGAGCGAGCGCGTTTCAGCTTTTGATTTCGCTTGTAGAGGGATTGGGCATTTTGGACGGCATTTTTTTCAGGGTCTAGGGGAATGGTGACGGGTTTGTCGGTGTCAAAATCATTGAGGTCAATTGACTTCATCCCTGGTTCCCAGTTCTGAAGGTAAGCCATCAGCAAATCTGCCTGTTGCCGATATTGGTCTGCTTGGTCGGATTGCTGCAAGCGTTCCGTAAAGGTAGACGCCTTCAGTCGTAATTTTTCCAGAATATTGTTGAGTTTTTGGCTCAACTGATGATGAATCTGGTTAAATTCCTGTTGATTAAGTCGATCGGTGTAGTAGCGGTTGAGTAATTCTTGGATTGATTCAGCGGGCTTAACGATGCCCCAGCCTAAGACGTTGTATCCTTCGTGTGTCCAGCCTGGATGAAAAACCTCCCCTGTCTCGCCCTTAGCAAGAGGAGTAGAGGACTGGGAGGATTGGCTTTGCCAAATTGCTTGCAGCCATTCTTGCCATCGGAGAAATAATGCGTCCCAGTCGGATTGTTTGAGGCTATCGGTGGATTGCTCTGGATCTAGACTGGCGGTTTGTACCATTGAGACAACCAGCGCTGGACTCAAACCCCGGTAATTTTTCAGCATCTGACGCCGCAGTGCTGCGGGAATTAAACTCAGCCGTTCTTGCCAGCGTTCTTGGGATTCGCTTAAAGTCGGGATGGTCGCAGTGAGGGCGGGTGGAGCTTCGTAGGGCTGTCCGGTAAGGATGGGACGGACGCTAGATTGTTGAGCGTTGACTTGATGGGCGGCGGTGACAATCAGGTTGTCTGCACCTGTAAGAATGACGTTGCTGTATTTGCCCATAATTTCAACGTACAAGTGCCAGATAGCCGGATCTCCAGGGCGTCTGGCAAATTGTAAATCTATCACTCGTTCCCAAGGTGCGATCGCTGAAGGTGTATTCGCGTCAGCGCTACTCGCTTCTATCGCCACCAAAGCAAATCCCCCCAACTGATGCCGTAACTGGTCGCTGAAGGTAAATGTATCTGGCGTGCGGGGGGGCGGATCTCCAATGCAAACACGCGCCGCTTGCGGATGCCAAGAAACTGAGAGCCAACTCCGCCGCTTCAGGGTTCGCAGGGCTATAGCAATTGTAAAGCGATCGCGCTGATAAACTTGTTCCAGCCGCGCCGGTATCCACTCAGCACGCAGCTCAGAACAAGTGGCAGTTAAGGTAGTAAAGTCAACGAGTTGCACGCGCGATCGGTATTTTTTGTAAAGATTTCGAGGAACACTCTGTTTCTATCCTCTCAGTTTCAGGCTACTTCCGACAAAAAAACGCACAAAGCTATTTTAAAGGAGCCTTCTGCGTTGATGAGTATGACCCGTTTCTGTTTAGACAGATTGGCGACGGCGACGAGTTTTTAAGCCGAGTGCGATCGCTCCCAAAGTCAATCCTAGCGTCGCACTGGGTTCTGGAACGCTCTGTTGGTTTTTCCAGTCATCGGTCGTCCCAACTTTGATTTGGTAGGCGAGATTGGATTGGGTGGGGGTTTTTCCCGTCCAACTCATAATTGAATTACCTGTAAGGCTGAAACTACCCGATACGTCGCCGATCCGAAGATATTGCACTCCTCCCTTCACATCCTCAAAAATATTGCCGTTGGCATCCTTAGACCAGGTTGTGCAATTAGGACTCAGGGTACATGAAACGCTAGAAGTTTCGGCGATGGACTTCGTACCCGACACATCCTTCAGCAATAAGTCTTTGACCGTCATGCTGCTATTAGTGTTATTTGCTCTAGTGCGGACGAAGATATCTGTGACGCCTTGAGTAAATTTCGATGTGTAATCGTAGGCTAAAGTTTGGTTTCCGACCTTGTAGGTAACTATCTTTGTAAGCGCGTCGTAAGCCAGAGTGAAAGCATCCACTCTTCCGCTTTGCCAGTAATTTGAACCTGTCAATTCCTGTTGTTGCTGCACTGCAAAATTAGTGCTTCCAGTATCATCGTGAAGGTCGAGTTCGTAAGTGCTGTTATTGCTACTGCCAATCCGACCCTCGGCAACAAACAACAAATCTACATTTAAATCTTTAAATGCTTGATCGGTTTCTAAATAACTTAAAGAAATCGCTTTTGCGTTCGCGGGAGCCGATAATATCCCTAAAGTTACAACGAATAATCCGATAAGTGTTTTACGAGTATCCATTTTTTATTCCTTAGTTTTGGTAAAGTGAAGCACGGTATGTCAGGATTACTCTTTACTTCCACCGCTTGCCGTGCTTTTGTCGGCGCTACTTTTTTAGCATAAATTACTCACGCCAATAATCGCTACTAAAAGTAGCCTACTTTACGGAAACTTTATCGCTAGAATTCGTATTTTGAAGTTATGAAAAAAGGCTAGATGCAACTATTCTTTTTTTGAGAATTGGAGAGGGAAAAAGAATTTGTCTCAATAAAAACACGGTGATTAATTTAAAAAAATGCAGGAAAAGCAGATTAATTGTAATTCTACGGATAAGCGCTCTATGTAAAATCTCGTAAATAATTGCAACCATCCATCCTCTCGTACTATTTGATTTTTATATGGATACAAAGAAATACTCCCCACCACCTGAACCAGGAGGGATTCCACGGATATCAGATAAGCGATCGCGTCGCTCAACTTGTTCCATCCACGCTGGTATCTATTTTGCATCTAGTTCACAACCAGCGCCGAGAGGGATGAATTAAGCCGAATTTGTGCGATTGCGGGTCAAAGTGGTTGCAAAACCTGCCTCTGTCTTTCGGAATAGATAATAGGGGTAAAAGGGAAAAAAAAGCAGCGATCCCTTAAAAACGCGAGTTTTTGTGGATTTTAGGCTTGTAAGTCAAAATTTTTGTAGATAACATGGAAACTAGACTTAAATAAGCTTTTTAGGCGGTTATGCCGCTAGTTTTTTATGGACATTCAGTTAATCAATATCGGTTTTGGTAACATCGTGTCTGCAAACCGAGTGGTTGCCATTGTCAGTCCAGAATCTGCGCCCATTAAACGGATTATCACCGATGCCAGAGATAGAGGGCAGTTGATTGATGCCACCTATGGGCGTCGCACTCGTGCGGTGATTATTACCGATTCGAGCCACATCATTCTCTCCGCCATTCAGCCTGAAACTGTTGCCCATCGCTTTGTGATTGGCAAAGACGTGAATGCCAGTAACAATTAAGGCAATAGGCATTTTCACGGGTGACACGAGCATGAAAACTGGCAGACTGATTGTTTTGACTGGGCCAAGTGGCGTGGGCAAAGGTACATTACTGCGATCGCTCTTGAAGCGTCATCCGGAACTGTATTTTTCTATATCCGCGACGACTCGCGCCCCCCGTCCAGACGAAATTGAGGGAAAACACTATTATTTTGTCAGCCGCAACCAGTTTGAGCAAATGGTGGAAGCAGGTGAATTACTGGAGTGGGCTGAGTTTGCTGGTAACTGTTACGGCACCCTACGACGACAAGTGGAGGAGCAAATCCAGCAGGGTCAGTGGGTCATTTTAGAAATTGAACTAGAAGGGGCGCGGCAGATCAGACAAAATTTCCCCAGCGCACTACAGATTTTTATCCTACCGCCTTCCGTCAGCGAACTGGAAAATCGCATCCGAGGTCGCGGGCAAGATTCAGAGGTAGCGATCGCGCGACGGCTTAACCATGCCCAAGCAGAAATTGCTGCGGCGAGTGAATTTGACATTCAAATCATTAACGACGATCTGGAAAAAGCCCTGAATCGGATCGAAGCCGCTATCTTCACACCGGCAAGCTGTTGAATTTTCTACCGCTTTAAGTAGCAAAGGCGATCGCTTTGCACTTCTCGCTTTCTAGAGCCGGAAAGTGGGAATAAAGATAAAAATAAGGATCAAAAAGTTCCCGCTCAACTTCTAAATCCACCTTTAGATAGATATGTAATTTTCGATTGTGGGCAAGTCCGAAAAATCAGTTTGCAGCACTGTGTTTAATAACATGCGGAAGGAAAAAGACCTTCACAGACTGATTGAAAGGAAAAAGAACTGCTATGCGCCTCGGATCTCTTAAAGTAATTGGTGGATGTGCAACAACTGTTACGCTACTAGCCCTTGCAGTAGGTTTGTCCGTTCCCAAAAATTTAGCTGAACCTTCTCAGGATGGTAACAAATTTGCTCCCAGAACTGTCGCACCAGAACAGGCGGGAGGTGTTACTGAAGCTCAAACAGCCCGCGAAGCGATAAAAGCCAGAGTTGGTACTGCCAATGCTCTCGGTGCAAGTGTAGCTGGCACAGCGACGGATGATGGTCGGGTTTATAACGTCCTGAGTACCGTGAACATTCGCTCTTGTCCCAGTACCAGCTGCCGTATCCTCCGCGTCGCTAGACCAGGAGCCGATGTTCTCAACGATCCTAGCGGAGGCACTCAGCAAGGCAATGGTTATACTTGGATTCGCGTGACTTACGGATTCAGTTCTACCAATGCTTGTGAAAGTAATCGCTCTCAAGGATGGATGATAATTAATCCTCTCGCCCCTGGAAAGGTTCGCGTTACAAAAGGACCGTTAAACATTCGGTCATCGCCATGTTCGGGTCGCATTATTAAAACTTTACCAACTGGCACAGCTCTAGACTTCCATCCAGACCAAAACCAATGGAGCAACAAGTGGTATAAAGTTGTTGTTCCTGGGGCGACACCGGGACCTTTGGGCTATGTTGATGGTTGGGACTTCGCGGATGTCTACTAATATCGTTTCAGAATAATCGCTATCTAATCTAAAAGATGTAGGCTGAGCAACTGCTCAGCCTACATCTTTTAAATAGCAAAGCGAATCGCTAATCGCTTATTCCCAAGCATCTAAATCAAGTGCGCGGGAGCCACCGCGTTCTAGCTGACCTAAAAGGCTTTTGAGTTGCGACCAAACTAACAAGCCAATAAATAGGGTGAGTGGCATCGAAGTCCCAAAAGACAGCCATCCGGGAAAGCCAAAAATCTCTAATCCAGCTACTAGAAATAGACAGATTCCGCCACAAATTCCCAGGAATGGCAGCTGTAATTGTATCCCTTGCATCTGAGCCAAAGTCCGGGTAGAGCGGTTCTTTGACCATTCCCGCACTTGCTGTTTGAGGGTGGCTTCAAAGGCAAGCCCACAGGTTATTCCAGCAAACAAACCGAAAACGAGTAAAAAATACGGCGGATCTGGAAAATAGTACACTAAAAACTCCTAATGGATAACGGGTAACAGGTAAATGGGTAACGGGTAATCGGTAATGGAAGATTTACCAATTACCGCCATGTGCAACTTTTTCTTAGCCCCCAATTTATCAGGACTTACGCAACTTGCGCGACATCTGGGGCAACCACAGGGGGATTGAACCCGAAAAAACACTATCAGGACTTACGCAACAGCACCACATTTGGGGGCAACCACAGGGGGATTGAACCGACAAGAATGCTATATGTATAAGCTTTGCGTAAGTCCTGTTTATCAGGGGTTAGGGGGAGCGAAATGTCAAGGAAATTTTGTCATATCCCCCAATCCCCCCATTAATTGGAGGGAGAACTACAGAAAGTTGCACGCAGCGCCAATTACCAATTACCCATTATCGATTCTCTAAGACCCAACACTCTATTCTCTCTCCTGAAAGGCAGCAAGTGTGGCAAAAGAAGGTAATAGTGCTGCGACTCCTTCAGTGGAGAGTTCCGTCAAGGCTCCCAGCGCTACATTAAACAACCGTGACGGTTTCAGGTCATCTTTAACTAGATTCCATAGGCGTCGCACTTCTTCGGTATGAAGTCGGTCATCTTCTGTTAAGGCGATTAGGACTTGGCGTCGCAGAAACTGTCCTTCTTCAGAGAGGAGAAACTGTAAACCCAGTTGAGCTGTGGGCAACAGATCGAAGTTATCATCTGAGCGAGCGATCGCAATCATGTTCTCTAACCGCTGCCATTGGAATTTGCCGTCTTTGAACAAGACTTCAATCAAACGCCGCCGCATTTCTGGGGATTCGCCAGTCAGCAGACGCCGCGCCACGTAGGGATAGGCAACTTCGACAATTTTAAAATCGGGATTCAGACTCAGAGCCAATCCCTCTTGTGTCACCAGGGAACGAATAATTAAGGCAAACTTTGCCGGAATTCGGAACGGATAGTCATACATCAGTTCCGAGAACTTATCTGTAATTGTCTTAAAGTTAAAGTCCTGTACACTTTCGCCGATGACATCACCCAGCACGCTTTCTAGCGCCGGAATGATCGGAACAATATCCGTTTCTGGCGTCAAAAAGCCCAGTTTAACAAAGTCTTTGGCTAACTCAATATAGTCTTTGTTAATCAGGTGAACTACGGCACTGACGAGGGTTTCTTTGGTATTCTCCTCCATCTGATCCATCATGCCGAAGTCTATGTAAGCCATGCGACCATCTGGCATGGCAAACAAGTTACCCGGATGGGGGTCAGCATGGAAAAAGCCGTGTTCCAATAGCTGCCGTAGACCGGCTGTGACACCAATCTCGATCAATGTATCGGTTTCCAGACCGGCTGCTTTAATGCGCTCGGTATCGTTCAGCTTGAAGCCGTTAATCCACTCTAAAGTCAGAACGCGGGTGTTGGTGTAGCGCCAGTAGATGGCTGGGACTTTAACGCTGGGGTCGTCGCGGAAATTAGTGGCAAATTTTTCGGCGTTCCGTCCTTCGTTGAGGTAGTCAATTTCTTCAAATAACTTGCAACCGAATTCATCCACGATCAGAGTCAGGTTATGCCCTAAATTCAGCGGAAGCCAAGGACTCAGCCAAGCAGCCATCCACCGCATTAAGTAAAGGTCGAGGGTGATGGTTGGTAGCAAGTTGGGGCGTTGCACTTTGACGGCGACTTCTTCGCCGGTGTGGAGACGCGCTCGATAAACTTGACCCAGACTGGCGGCGGCAACTGGTTCTGGGGATATTTCTCTATATATCTCTTCTACTGAGCGTTCTAGCTCGGTTTCAATGATATTAAATGCGATCGCATTATCAAATGACGGCAGTTGGTCTTGTAATTTGACGAGTTCTTCTAAAAAGTCTTTCCGTACTAAGTCGGGTCGTGTGGAGAGAGCTTGACCGACTTTAATAAAGGTTGGACCAAGGCGAGTGAGAATTTCCCGCAGCTGGGTGGCGCGTTTCTCCCGATTCTTCCATTCCTGGTTCAGCCAATCGTCCCACTTCAAGCCAAGAACAAACCCTACAAATAACCAGATAATTTTGATGGCTCGCCAGAGAACTCGCCAGGGACGATAGCGGAAGTACTGGGCGATCGCTTCGGGATCGTAGCGCCGAGACTGGAAAGTGAGGGAGTACCGATTCACGCTTGTGCTTGCCTCTTTTAACCTAATTTAATTCGCAATTAGCGGCTTCTAGTAGTATTCAAGCCACTATTTAACTTGATCAATCGAATAACACTAATTTCCAGGGATTTCGACCGCATTCTTTCGTAACTTTACTCATTGATTTTTACCAGCTTTTTAACGTTTTATTAACTATAGTATACAAAACTACAGACACTTGCGGGGATCGCCTATCTGCTCTAAGAGATAAAAAAGTTCCCTCGCTCCCCATTTTTTTCTCTGTCAAGGTTCTATGACAAAATCGCTAAAGTCTCCTGCCAGCAAAAAAAGCAGTTAGTAATTCTTCTTAAGGAAGAAATTAAATTAATCTTAAGTATATTTTAAATTTTGAATAAATAGTGTATATGAGCCGTGAATCTCCCTCTGAGGAGGTAAGCACAGTAGGGGAGAGACATAGAAAATTTTTAGTGTCTGCCCAGCAGAGCGACAATGCTGTTTTGAGCCTAGACGCTTTGGCAAGGTAGCCAAAGCGCAGCGCCAGCCCGGTAGCGAGTTTTATTAGTATCAATTTGGTTTAGGTCAGCATGACGAGTGCTATGGCTCTGCCTTGCCATGAGCGTTTACTCCGCCCGTAGCGGTGATGTTTGAGAACTTGTCTTGGCGTTATTTTGAGGGGTCATTCATGTCGTTTTCAAAAAATTCAAAGAAAAAAATACTCAAGTTGTTAGGTTTGAGCCTTGTAGTGACAGCTTTGATTATTAGTCCTTCCCTACCAGGAAACAATTTCCACTTATTTAACACACCCGTTTTAGAAGTCAGTGTCAACGCTCAGCCTCCTGCTGGGACTGATGCGGCACAACCGGGTAAGAGTGACACAGCTCAGAATCCTGCTTCCTCGGAAGGCGAAGAAAAGGGAAAAAGAGACAAGGCTGAGAGTGCTTCGTCTGAAGGAGAAAAAAAAGGAAAGATCGATATTTTCAAAATTGTCATGGGTGTGCTAGCGGGTCTGGTGCTGTTCTTGTATGGTGTGACCAGACTAGCTGAGGGACTCGAAGCGATCGCCGGCGATCGCGCAAAAAATCTCATCGACAAGTTCACCAGTAATCGCTTTGCCGCAGTGGCAACTGGCACGGTGGCGACAACCATCTTAGATTCGTCGTCGGTCACGATCATCATGACGATCGCGATGGTGAGTGCTGGGTTGCTGACGTTCGTGCAGTCTCTCGGCATCGTTCTGGGTTCCAACATCGGGACGACCATCGGCGCTGAACTGATCGCTTTTAAGATTAACGAATATGCACCTATCGCCCTGTTCCTTGGTTTCTTGTTGCATTTTTTGGGTAAAACAGACCGCTGGAAGAACATCGGTTTAATCCTGTTGGGGGTAGGCTTGCTCTTCTTCGGTCTAGACACGATTGACGAGGCGATGAAACCGTTCCGCGACTACCAACCCTTTATTGATTGGATGAGAACCTTAGGGGAAAACCCGCTGCTGGGTGCTTTAGTTGGGGCGCTGTTTACCGTCTTGATTCAATCCTCTTCCGCCACAGTAGCGATTATCATTACGCTGGCAGCTTCTGGCTTGATCTCATTGCCCGCAGGCGTTGCCTTGATGCTGGGGGCGGAAGTTGGCACCTGCGCTGACACGCTGGTAGCGACGATTGGGCGATCGCGCGAAGCTTTGCGGACGGGTGTCTTTCATTTGGTTTTCAATGTGATAACCGCCGCCGTGGGGATCTTATTTGCGGCTCAATTAGCAGGTCTCGCCCAGTGGATTTCTGGGGGGGCTGATGTTGCCCGCCAAATTGCCAATGCTCAGGTGATATTCAACGTGCTGGGCGTGGTGTTGGTTATCGGGTTTCTGCCGTTAATTGCTCGTGGATTGGAAATGCTAATTCCCGGCGAGAAATCGAATCGGCAACTCGAAGCGGAGCCTCAAAAGGAACAAACTAAAGTGTAGAGAGGTAATACTGATTGGTTCTCTCCCCAACCCCTCTCCTGCAAGGAAAGGAAAGCTGAGTTTTCCTTTTAGGGAAGGAGGTTGGGGGAGTCTGCGTGATGCGATCGCTATTGGTTAGCTAGCTTCTGTGGTGCTGGACTTAGCTTCTAGGTTTTCCAAGCGGCTTTTGAGTTCCTGGTTTTGCTTCTTGATCTGGTCGAGTTCGTCTCGCAGTTGCTTGATCGCTTGATCCGATCCAACATTTTTTTGCACCCGCCCAATTGCTTCCTCAGCGATACGACGGACTCGCCCATCGGGGGTTTGGTCGGCAAGACTTCGCAAAATCCCAATAGCTTTGGGTGTCTCCATTTGCCCCAGCGCGATCGCTACTGATACTTGGGTTAAGAAAAATGTCTCTTTAGAGAGTTCTGCAAGTTGTTCGAGAATTCGTTCCAGGTTGACATTATTCTGACCCGCTGAAATGCTTCCCAAGGCGCGAATCGCTGCTAGACGTAACGCTTGCGGGACACCTTGGGCGGTGTATTCCAGAATCAGATCCAGCGCTTGGGGTGAAGTTTTGAGTTGAGACAAACCAGCGATCGCGCCAGTTCTCACAACCTCGTTCCAACCAGCCTTTTCTTTGAGTACCATTTGCAGCAGCTTCAGCACTTTCTCTTCTTTGGGCTTTTCGTCCAGATTTGCCGCCCCAATTCCGCCAATCGCATTAACAGCTGCTGACTCCACATAGTAGCTGGCGTCGCCGTCTTCTACCAATGGTTTCAGTGCTTTGTAGCTGTCGTGGGTTTTAATCGTTCCCAGTGCTTGCACCACTGCACGACGCACTAAGGCTTCTTTATCTTTTAGACCCGCAACTAGACCGTCAAACGCTTGATCGAGTTTAACTTCTGCCAACTGTTTGGCAACTTCCGCCCGAACACCCCAGAAAGAATCGTTCTTGAGAGCAAAAGAAAGCGCTTTTACTACCTCCAATCCGCCTTTTTTCGCCAACGCCTCAGCCGCATAGATGCGGGAGACGGGATCGGGATCGGATTGCAGTTGGGCTTTGAGTTCCTGAACTGGGTACTCTAAGGACACCGTTTTTAGGAAATTATTCCCGATGTCAAAGCTAATAAAATGGGGTTTTTCTGCGAGGGGGAAGTAAAAGCTTTGTTCCCGTTCGTGAACTCTCACCGTGAAAGTTTTGAAATTGACGGTGGAGGATTGTTCAGGCGAGGAATCTCGCGTCTCTACACGATCCTCGTTAGAGGAATTTCCTGGGACATAGCTAAAAGCGATGGGAATTTTTAGGTCAAATAAATCGCTACGGCTGCCGTTAGTGTCGCTGGTGGCTTGAGTTTGAGTAACGGTAACTTTAGCCAACTTGCTATCAGTATCCCAGGAATAAGCAACTTTGAAATCTGGATGACCGCCGCGATAAACGTACTGGTCAAATAAAAATAGTAGGTTGCGACCCGTCGCTTTTTCAATTGCTCGTAGCAGGTCAACGGTTTCGACTGTTTTATGGGCGTTATCCTGAACAAACGTGTGGATTGCTTTAAAAAATAGCTCGTCTCCCAACTCCGCCCGAATCATGTGATAGACACAAGCACCTTTTTCATAGAGGTGGCGGTCATACAGTTCAATCGCCTCGCGGTAGACGTGAGTAACAATCGGGCGACGGTAACGGCTGCTGTCTTCTACAAGGTAGCTACGAGCTTCATTGAGCAGGTAATAGGCTGCATCTTGCGAACCATACTCTTGTTGTGTCCACAGCACTTCTGAGTAAGAAGCCATACCTTCTTTAATCCAAGCATGAGACCAGTGCTTGATGACGACTAAATCTCCAAACCACTGGTGGGCGAGTTCGTGAGCCACTAAGCTTTCAGTGGTACGGTTATCTAGAGACGCCCGTTTATCCAGCAAGCAGCGGTCGGTTAGCAGCGTGGTGGAGGTGTTTTCCATGCCGCCAAAGATGAAGTCATCGACGCAAACTTGGGCGTATTTGGGATAGGGGTAGGGATAACCAAATTTTTCGCTGAAAAATTCAATCATTTCGGGCGTTTTGCCCATACTGCGGCGGGCGTCTTCTTCTCTGCCCTTATCTACATAGTAGGTGACGGGTTTGCCGTTCCACTCATCTTGAATTTCGGCAAAGTCACCCACCGCGAGAGTCATCAGGTAGGTGGGATGAACTTGCTCTTGTAACCAGTGATAAGTTTTGTAGTGGCTATCTTCCTCTGTTTTGATTAGCACTCCGTTGGAGATGGCGATCAAGAGTTTGGGAACTTTGACCCGAATTTCTGAAGTAGCTAACTGTCCGGGATAGTCGAAGCAGGGGAACCAGAAGCGGGAGTCTTCATCTTCTCCCTGCGTCCAAACTTGAACGGGTTTGTCGGGATAGTGTTTATTGGGGGAAATAAAGTAGATACCGCGCTGGGGTTTTTCCACCGAGTAGGCGATCGCTATCTCGATCGTCTTCCCCATCTGAGTGGGTGTCTGCATCTGGATGTGCAGTTGTTCGCCATCATAGTCAAAGCTTTGCGGCGTCTCATCAACCTGCACTGACTGAATATTTAGGTTGACGGCATCTAAGGTTAAACGGTCAATCCCACTCCGCACCGGCAATAAGGTAATGGCACAATTACCTCCGACGGTTTGGTTAGGAATATCCAGGGCTAAATCTAGGAAAATATGCTCGACTTGTCCGGGTCGATCTGGGTTGTAGTGGGGACGGGCACCGGGCAGTTCAAAGGATTTGTGACCGTTATTTTCTGAATCAAAATAAGTCTGCAACTTCATGGTGAGATTGACCTGTAAGACTCCGAAGTATAGCCGAGAATAAGGGCTAAGGAGGTTATCTCTTTAGGTTAACGCCTCCGGTCTGAGTGTACTTGTAAGCACGGCGACGCACGGGGTATCCCATTTGTAGCGAACCTCCAGATGCTTTGTCACTTCAGGCGCGATGATTTTCAAGCTTAACTTAGCGTTGTGTCTACTTGCGCTCTCAAAAAAGTGCGGGAGCATCCCGATGCCAGCAAATATACGCCCACAGGCTAGAAGAACGAAGCCTGACGAAGGCAGGCTTTGTATGTTTAGCCGCGAATGCGAGTCGTCGGACATTTTTACTTTGCGGAGTTTATCAGCGGGCGATTTTTTATTTAAACTTCATATTCTGCTTTGCGGAGTTTATCCAAATCAGGTTGAAGTCTTCCGATAACAATCCTTTTAGTAGGAATCTTGACTAAGCAAAATTACTAATTCTCCTTACAGGGATTCCTACTAAATCCGCAAAATTTGCAATGCCATTTGTAGATTTGTCAATAAAAATCACAAGAAGTAATAATCGGAGGAAAAATTTAAATGTCTGAAAGAAGACCAAATCGTATAGTTCCTATTATTGTTGGTACTGCCGTTGTGGTGGCGGGGGGCGTAGGTACTTATCTTTACTTGAAGGGTTCTTTTAGCGATACAACCAGCCCTCTGGCGAGTGCTAAAGTGGTGCCAGATGAAGCATTAATGGCGGGTTTTGTCTCCACCGATCCGAAAAACTGGGCGCAATTGCAACAGTTTGGGACTCTGGAAGCCCAAAAATTGATTGATAAAGGGCTGAAGGATTTCAACAAAGAGATGTTGACTGAATCCAACATCAATTATGAAAAAGATGTCAAGCCTTGGCTGGGTAGCGTGATGTTTGCCGTTCTGCCATCACCAACTGTAAAACCGGCACAAGCGACAACACCAAAATCGTCACCGGAAGTCCGGATGTTGATGGTAGTCGGCGTCAAGGACAAAGTGAGTGCCTTAAGTTTTGCAAACAAGCTGAAAGCTAAGAAAGCTGCAACCAAACAAATTGATTACAAAGGCATCAAAATAGAGGAAACCACAGATAAAAGTGGCAAAACCTACACGGCTTTGTTAGATAGTCATTTAGTGATGTCAGATGAAAAAGAAGCTGTGCAACTGGCAATTGACACGTTTAAAGGACAGCCTTCATTTGCTAGCAAAGCAGGTGCAGCCAGCATTCTGACTAAGGGTGTAGACGTACAAAATCCCATCGCTCAATTCTATATCCCCGATTACGCAGGGATGGTGCAGCAAGCAATGGCAAGCAATCCGAATACGCCCCAGCTTCCCCCAGAAACCCTGAAGCAGCTAAAGACTGTGCAGTCGGTGGTGATGGGTGTTGGGATTGATAATGCCGGTGTGAGGATGAAGGCGATCGCTAAGGTAGATCCCTCGGCGATGAAGATACAGTACAAGCCTTCTCCCGGTAAGATAGTGTCTGAATTTCCTACCGAAACAATTGCCTTGATCGCCGGAAATGGGATCAGCCAAACTTGGTCAGCGGTTGTCGAACAATCCAAAGCCGATCCCCAAATTCAGCAGGGGTTTGACATGGCAAGACAGCAACTCAAACTCGTTAATCTTGACCTGGATAAAGATATCTTCGGATGGATGGATGGGGAATTTGCTCTGGCGGCGATTCCATCGACCCAGGGAATTTTAGCACCAGTTGGATTTGGTGGAGCCTTGGTATTTCAAACCAGCGATCGCAAAACTGCTGAAGCCACCTTCAACAAACTGGATGCGATCGCTAAGGGAAACTCGATCGCCGTAGCGCCTAGAAAGATTCAGGGGAAAACCGTCACCGAATGGCAAATCCCGCAACAAGGCGCTTTCTTAGGGCATGGTTGGATAGATCAAAACACGATGTTTGTAGCAATTGGTGGCCCCATCGCTGATGTCATGGCAAATAAGCCCAGCCAGCCTTTAGATAATAGCGCATCCTTTAAAACGGTCACGGGGTCTTTGCAGAAGCCAAACGCAGGCTATTTTTACCTCGACATGGACAAAACTATGTCTTTGGTGAATCGCCAGCTACCTCCAGCACAAAAGAGTTCCATCACGCCTGAAACCACTGCTATTCTGAATTCCATGCACGGTATTGGTTTGACCGTTACTCAACCAGACTCATCGACGGGTCAAGTTGAGGTGTTACTTGCACTCAAGCCCAAAACAGGCAAATAGGAAGTCGGTGATGGGTAATGGGTAATTGGTAATATTCTTGAAGGGTGGGCATTGCCCAACCTTCAAGCAATTGATGGGATGAAAGCCCATCCGACTGGAGACATCTTTTTGGGGATTGGTAATTGGTCAAAAGGTCATTTGTTACTGATGATTACCCATTACCTATTACCCATTACCCATTACCCATTACTTATTACCTTATGACTGCCACGGTAAATACTGAACTCGGATTATCTTCACGCTTAGTCAACGGATTGCTAGCTATCAAACCGTTAGCCAATCTAGCCAAGCAGCAAGCGCGTTCAATGATGATCAAACGCGCCGAGAAGATTGGAGTGCCTTGGAGAAAGCAAGTACAGACGCTTTCGCAATACGACTGGGAAACTCAGCTGGCTCAAGTACAAAACCTCCAACTGAGTTACCCAGAATACTACCTGCGAGCGTTCCATGCCTACGACAGTGGTAACTTAAGCTGGGAAGCAGCTTGGGAAGTAGAAGTTGCTGCTCATGCCGTTCACGCAGGAATTTGGCCTGATGCGGGGGCGCAAGGAGACGCCCGACTGCGCCAGAGTTATCTCGATATTCTCAAAAGCCAAATTGCTACTCAACCACAAGATATTTTAGATTTGGGGTGCAGTGTGGGGATGAGTACGTTTGCCCTCCAAGATGCTTATCCCCAAGCAAAACTCACTGGCTTGGATCTGTCACCCTATTTTCTAGCAGTTGCCCAGTACCAATCCCAACAGCGTCAAAAATCGATTCCCTGGGTTCATGCTGCTGCTGAATCTACAGGTTTGCCAGATGCTTCATTTGATTTGGTTTCTATCTTTTTGATGTGCCACGAGTTGCCCCAGTCAGCAACCATGCAGATTTTCCGCGAAGCGCGGCGTGTACTGCGTCCCGGTGGCTATTTGGCAATTATGGATATGAATCCCAAATCTGAGATTTATGTCAAAATGCCGCCTTACATTTTGACATTGCTCAAGAGTACCGAGCCTTATTTAGATGAGTATTTTGCGTTGGATATTGAACAAGCGCTAGTGGATTCCGGTTTCACTGCGCCAGCGATCGCTCGCAATACTCCTCGCCACCGCACGGTAATTGCCAAAGTGAAACAGAATTGAAAATCCAAAATTAAAAATTAAGAATGGGAATTGGTGTTGCACCATCAGGCGATGATTTTCTTTTAAGTTTCGCCCAAAGACACAAAAACTTAGCGTCTTAGCGTCTTTGCGCGACATTATCATCCGTCCAATGTGCAACGCCTAGAAATTCTTCAATTTTTAATTATTCTGCTTCCCCAATTAAAGTGAATGCACCCCAATCTTTGGGATCTGGATATTGCTTCATCGTGGTTAGCATCGCGCTTCGCAAGGCAGCGGCTTTATCGGGTGTTTTTTGAAGATTTTGATAAAACTCTGTCATCAATGAGGCTGTAGGGGCGTCTAGCACTTGCCAGAGGGACACAATTACGCTGGGTACACCTGCTGAAATTAAACTGCGAGATAAGCCGATCACGCCATCGCCAGTGATTCTGCCTCTGCCAGTATCGCAAGCACTCAGGACAACTAATTCGGCATTTAATTTCAGATCGAGAATTTCTTCAGCGGTGAGTAAGCCGTTATCGTTGCCAGATGGAGCCAACGCTATCGCACTTCCCAATCCTCGAATATCATCCAGCAAGCCATGAGTCGCTAGATGAATGATTCGCGCTTTGGGCATTTGTTGCACGATCGCTGCTTTCGTTGCCTGACTGCCGGTGAAAGCTTTGGTGTTAAACAGAGGCGCGATCGCTAAAGCTTCTCGTTCCGCACCTGGTAAGCTAGGTAACTGAGTCGGCGGATCGCCAATTTTGGCAGGAACGCTAGGCATGGTGGGATTCCCAACTATCAGCACATCTTGGTTTTGTATAGATGTAGAACTTCGCGTTCCTAGAAGCTGTTGTTGCTGATTAGTTAAATCCAATACCTGAATTGAAGGTGCCGTAAGGATAGTATGTTGTTCGATTAAGTATTTGCCAGAAGCATCTTGCAGTGCTGGGAAAGGAACTAGAAACAGTTCGCTTTGTGGAATAAAGATAATCCGAGCATTTGGGTCTTTTGGGAGCAGGTCGGCAATGGGTTGGATGAGCAGTTCGTGAAGTTGCTTGAAGCCTTGTTTTTCTTGACTTCCATTAACTCTACCCTCTACAGCTAAACCACGACCTCTAACACCAATCGATTCGCGGCTGCTGACAACAAGCTCTTCTAGAGAACTCTTTTTTTGCTGCCGCAACAATTTAAGATTGACTTTACGAAACGCAACTTTACCTGTTGGTTTAACTACCCAAATATAGATTTCCGATGTTTGGGCTTGTGTTTTTTGTCCTTCAGCATTTAAGTCTTCGTAGACGATAGAATATTCAACTAAAGTTGAGTTTTGAAGTTTGGCAATTTGTTTAATCTGGTTGATATTGGGTGAGGTGAGTGTAGCTGGGACAGATGAATTTTCAGATAGACGCGAAGCTAATAACTCAACGAAGGCTCTTGCTCTCCCACGTTCAGCAATTTCCAATGCGGCATCTGTTTTATTTTGTGCAATCAGAACTTGTTGCAAATTTCGATAACTGCTAGCTTGATCCTCAAAAATTGATACTTTGTTGACATCATTTCCACCTAATCCTGCTCGAACAGATTCTAATACTTCAATTCCATTTTTTAGATATTTTTCGGCTTCTGTTAGCTTACCAGAGCGCATAAAAGCCAGCCCTAAATTGTTTAAAGCTATGGCTTCTCCTCGTTTGTTTTTAATTTCGCGAGAAATTGCTAGATCCTGCTGAAAGTAATTAATCGCTTTATCATAATCGCCCATAGAATCATAAACAAGTCCCAAATTGCCTATCGCTTTTGCCTCCCCGCGCTTATTATTGTTTTGTTTGGCTAAGGCTAAGCTTTGTTGATAGTATTCACTGGCTTGTCGGTAGTCTCCCAAATTTTGATAGGAGAGAATTCCCCAAAAGTTTAATATATCTGCTTGTAAATTCCGATCGTTGATTTCTTGGGCAATTTTCAAGCTCTGCTGATAATATTCTTTGGCTTTATCGCTATTGCCATTTTCTTGGTAAATGTTCCCCAAATTTAGGATTGTTTGGGCAAATAATTTCCGTTTTTCTCGAACTTCTAAAGCACTTTGTTGATGATTGACTTCATCGGTAATTGCTAAGCTCTGCTGATAATAGCGAATTGCCTGGGGAGTATCGTTTAAATTTTTATATACAGTGCCTAAGTTAGACAGAATACCCGCTTCTGATTTGCGGTTATTAATCTTTTTGGCAATGGTTAAGCTTTGCTGATAATATTCAATAGCTTCCTGATATTTTGATAGATTTACATAAATGCCGCCTAAATTATTCAAAATTTCAACTTCGATTTCCGATTGCCCCATTTCCCGTGCAAGAACTAAACTTTGTTGATATTTGTCAAGGGCTTGGGAGTATTCAGCGAGGGATTCATGAACGTGACCAAGGAGTGCAAGAATTATCTGTTGGTTAAGGCGATCTTTAAGTTCTTGGGCAACGACTAAACCTTGTTGGAAGAACTTCCGAGCTTCAGGGTAGTTTTCCAGTAACTGATAGTAACTTCCGATAGATGTGAGAGCGACTGCTTCAGCCCTACGTTCTTTGAGTTGCTGAAAAATAGGTAGTGCTTGCTGCCAAGAATCAATCGCTTTGTGATAGTCTCCTATTTGTTGGTAGACAAGAGCCAGCATACCAAGAGCTGCCGCTTCACTTTTAGTATTTTTAATTTCCCGTGCAAGAGCTAAACTTTGTTGCAGATACTCGATTGCTTGGGGATATTGTCCCAGCGCGGAGTACGTACTTCCCAAGTGTCTGAGATTCTTCGCTTCTAAGGTACGATCTGCAATATCTCGCGCGATCGCTAAACTTTGCTGTTGGAAATCAATCGATTTAGTGTAGTCTTGCAGCCAATAGTAAACATTTGCCAGGTTTGCTATAGTGGTTCCCTCTCCCTGACGGTCTTTGAGTTCCCGATAAATCGTCAATGCTTGTTGCAATGACTGTAAAGCAGTTTCAAATTGACGGTTATCAATCTGCTGAATGCCTTGCTCTAAAAGGCGTTCAGCTTCTGCTTTGCGAGATGAAGTTTGCGCCAACACCTGGGTTGTGGAAAATGGCGCACTAAAGTTGAAAGGCGCTGAAGTAGTAGCTAGGAAGGCGATAAGCGCGAAGATTCCGAGTTGCGATCGCATGGCTGAAGGACGGTATTGATTGACTGCAATTTACTGTCTTAGCCCAGACTGATAGGCTGTGTCCAGTGGCGCTGTGGAAAGAAAGCGCGATCGCTCTCGGTACACGCTCCCGTTAAGATTATCCAGTAACTTGTCCGATAATGGCTTGCGTCTTGAGTAATTGCGCGATCGCTAAATGCTGCTGGTGAAACTCAAAGGTATCTAGTGATACTTGTGACTAGGGCTTACCGTTTAATTACTCAATAGCCATAAAAAAAGCCCGCTGAAGCGGACTTTATCGGTGCGTTCGGATAGATGCGTTCGGCGATGTTTAGCCCAGCATCTACAGAGGAAAGCTAATAGAGGAAAGTTATCTGAGTAGCGCGAGTGTAGGACGGCTACTCAATCAAGCCTTTTTGAATTTATCTTGGCGACGGCGCAACACTTCCGCTAGCGGGAGAAGACCAAACGCCAGTAAGGACGTGGGTTCGGGAACATCTTTGCTGGGATCGCCAGCGATACGGTTGCGAACCGCAACGGCGGTATCAGGAAAGTCGCTAAAGACGCCATCAATACCTAATTTAAAGAATTGTTCGTACTCCAGCTCTGGGTTGCCGTTGTAGTCTGGAGCTAGGAAGAAGTCTTCACTGCGGAAAGTGTAGGCATGAACCAGCAAACCCGCTGCATGGGCGTCGTTAATTAGGGACGTGGTTTGTAACAATGGCTTGTCAGCATCGCTAATTACCCCATCTCCATTCAGATCGTCAGGTTGACCATCGCCATTTTGATCGACAGTCTCAGCCGGAATAATCAGGCGTTTCCAGGGGCCAATTCCGCTTGCATATTGAGCGATCGCATTCAATCCTGAAGAAGTCAATAAGTCGCCATAAGTGCGAGAATCGCTACTGACAACAAAATCATACGGCTTAGCGGTACTTTCATCAAACAACTGAACCAGCGGCAAATTCGTTAGTGTTTTGAGAAATTTCAAGTTTGCAACTTCAAAGGATTGAATGAAAACCGCATCATCCGCATCGGTATAACCGTTATCGCTGAGGATTTTCACCAAAGGTTCTTCTAGCGATAATCCGATGGAATCAAAGTAAGTGGGATGCTTCGTTTCCGGATAAATGCCAATCGTGCGACCTTTTTCGGCACTTTTTTTCTTGGCTAAATCGATAACTTCTTGCAAAGTCGGAATTTCATACAAGCCATCATATTTAGCAGATCCGGGGCGCAATTGAGGGATACGCTCTTTTGCTCGGAGAGTCTTGATTTCAGCTAAGGTGAAATCTTCAGTAAACCAGCCTGTTACTGGTTTTCCATCAATTGTTTTGGTTGTCTTACGGTTAGCGAATTCTGGGCGATTTGCAACGTCTGTGGTTCCAGAAATTTCATTTTCATGGCGAGCAATTAGAACGCCATCTTTTGTGGAAACCAGATCGGGTTCAATATAATCAGCGCCCATCTCAATTGCTAACTCATAGGATGCTAGCGTATGTTCTGGACGGTAGCCGCTAGCGCCCCGGTGTCCAATCACAATTGGAGGGGCACCCGTCAAAGTTGCTGCTGCTGCTTCACCCACTGGAAAAACTGCCAAAGCTGCTGTTGTTAATAAAGCTAGCTTAAAAACGCGCCACATATTGCTTTCCTCACCAATCGGCTCAAGCTTGGGTTGATATGAAATTCATTAGTAAATCTACTTAAGTAAATGTACGGTGCCGAGATTAAGCTTGAGCATTAGGCTGGGTAAAGCCAAGGATAAATACCACTTAAAGATTGATTAAAATATCTATTTCTCGTTCCCGCCAGTTCCCGCCAGTTCCCGCCAGTTCTCGTCAGCTCCCACCAGTTCTCGTCAGTTCTCGCCAGCTCCCACCAGTTCCCGCCAGTTCCCGCCAGTTCCCGCCAGTTCCCGCCAGTTCCCGCCAGCCAGGGGTTTAAACCCCTGGCTAATAGCTTAAGTCAGTTAAAACTGACTAAAAATACTCAACTTTAGTCGAATGACACTGAACTTTTGCTCTAGGGAATGGTTTCACTATTGTTCAACCCAACGCCCTATAGGGGTTGCTGGGTTTCGTTCCCAGTATCCAGCCTACGGAATTTTGGCAAAAGTTCAGTGCCATTCCACTTAAGTCGTTAAGTTCGGTTAAAACCGGCTTAGATTTAGATTATGAGCCAAAAACTTAAGTCTCTGGCGGACTGAAGCGCCGGGGAGGTTGCTGAAAATGTCGGTAATGCTTTGGTTGAGCCTGGAAGAGCAAGCAACCCCCCGTTAGTTAGACTAAAAGCGGAAACGATAGAGTTTTTAGTAGGGATGGATGCCGTGGAAGTGACACAGGCAGTCAAGCAGCGGGTACAGGAATTGCGACAGTTGTTGCACAAAGCCAGTTATGCCTACTATGTCCTTGATGCTCCGATCATGGAGGATGCCATCTATGACCGGCTGTATCGGGAACTGCAAGACTTAGAAACCCAGTATCCAGAACTGGTGACAGCGGACAGCATCACTCAGCGCGTGGGTGAGAAACCGGCAACTCAGTTTTCTTCGGTGCGGCACAATATCCCTCTCTACAGTTTGGAAAATGCTTTTAATATTCAGGAATTTGCCAAATGGCAGGAACGCTGGCGGCGACAAGTCCCCGAACTCAATGCTTTTGAATATGTCTCGGAGTTAAAAATTGATGGTTCTGCGATCGCTCTCACGTATGAAAATGGCATCTTGGTGAGAGGTACAACGCGGGGGGATGGCATCACAGGTGAAGAGATTACTCAGAATGTGCGGACAATTCGCGCCATTCCGTTACGATTGAATTTAGAAAACCCTCCCACTCACGTAGAAGTTCGCGGCGAGGCGTTTTTAGGCTTAGATGTTTTTAAGCAAATTAATCAGGAACGGCAGCAAGCTGGCGATCAGTTATTTGCCAATCCTCGCAATGCAGCGGCGGGAACCTTGCGGCAATTAGACTCTCGGATTGTGGCAAAGCGGCGGCTGGATTTCTTCGCCTATACGTTGCAAATTCCTGGTAAGGATGATGCTGAGGTTGCCCGAACTCAGTGGGAATCGTTGGAATTGCTGCAACAGATGGGATTTAGGGTTAATCCCAATCGCCAGCTTTGCCACTCTTTAGAAGAGGTTCGGGATTATTATGACGATTGGAATACGGGGCGGTTGAATTTAGCCTACATGACCGATGGAGTCGTCGTGAAGCTGAATTCAATTCCGCTTCAGGAAAAGCTAGGATTTACGCAAAAGTTTCCCCGCTGGGCAGTGGCGCTGAAATACGCGGCGGAAGAGGCACCCACCCGCGTTGAAAATATTTCTGTGAATGTGGGGCGAACGGGGGCGCTGACGCCGTTGGCAGAGTTGCAGCCAGTCCAATTAGCTGGGACAACCGTACAAAGAGCCACATTGCACAATATTGATTATGTGCGATCGCTTGATATCCGCATTGGCGATACGGTGATTATCCGCAAAGCCGGGGAAATCATTCCCGAAGTGGTGCGCGTACTGCTAGAACTCCGCCCAGAGGGGACTCAACCCTTCCAAATGCCCACCTGTTGCCCGGTGTGCAATCAGCCGGTGGTAAAGCCCGCTCTGGAGGCGGTGACGCGCTGCGTGAATGCTTCTTGCCCCGCCATCCTCAAAGGGGCGCTGGTTCACTGGGCAAGTCGCAATGCAATGGATATCAATGGTTTGGGCGAAAAACTGATGCACCAGTTGGTGGATAAAGGGGTGGTGAATTCAGTTGCAGATTTATACGATTTAACGACTGATAGATTAGCGTCTTTGGAACGGATGGGCAAGAAATTAGCGCAAAAGTTGGTGGATGCGATCGCCCACTCGAAAACTCAGCCTTGGTCGCGGGTATTATACGGTTTGGGGATTCGTCACGTCGGTAGTGTCAATGCCCAAACCTTAACTCAAAAATTCACCACGATTGAGCAACTAGCTGGGGCATCCGCAGCGAATATTGAAGCAGTGTACGGCATTGGCCCAGAAATTGCCCACGCTGTTTACGGCTGGTTTCAAGTACCAGCGAATCAGGCGTTAATTGACAGACTGAAGGCAGCGGGTTTGCAACTCACCGCTGAGATAGAAACCCCATCCGCAGAAAGTAGAAGCGGAGTTCCCTCGCCCCTACAAGGCAAAACCTTTGTAATTACTGGCACGCTGCCTACTCTGAAGCGCGACGAGGCGAAAGCGTTGATTGAAAAAGCCGGTGGTAAAGTCACGGGTTCCGTCAGCGCCAAAACCGACTACTTACTGGTGGGGGAAGATGCCGGTTCCAAGTTAGAAAAGGCTGAAGCTTTGGGAATCACCCAACTGAGTGAAGCCGAACTGCTGGAAATGGTCGAAGATTAGATGTTAACAGCAAACACACCAAGGAAAGATTGTAGGAGCGTGCGGCACCAAACGTATCGCTCCTTTTTCCTTTTCATTACTAATATACCAATGCCACTTCACTCTAGTTCCGGTAGATGGCGATTAGGGCTAGCCTTATCGCTTGTGACTGTATTTTTGTGGGGAATTCTGCCCATTGCCCTGACGGTGACGCTACAGGTACTCGATGTTTACACCGTTACTTGGTTTCGCTTTTTGGTATCGTTTGGACTGCTAGCCGTTTATTTAGCCGCACGACAGCAACTACCACCTGTGGAAAAATTGCGCTCAACACCGCTGGGATTGTTAGCGATCGCTATTATATTTTTGGCGATTAATTACATTCTTTTTCTGCAAGGTTTACAGCTAACTTCACCCGCTAATACCCAAGTTCTCATTCAACTCGCTCCCGTGTTGATGGGTTTAGGAGGATTGGTTGTTTTTAAAGAACGTTATACCCTGCGTCAATGGGCGGGTTTAAGCGTACTCACTCTAGGATTTGCACTGTTCTTTCACGAACAATTAACCAATTTAATTACAGCACAAGGTAAGTATTTAATCGGCTGCGGATTAATCTTTTTTGCAGCAGTAACATGGGCTATTTATGCCTTAGCGCAAAAGCAGCTTTTGCAAAAATTACCGTCTTCAAATATCATGCTACTAATTTATGGCGGCTGTGCTATTTTGTTTAGCCCTTTTGCCGCACCTCAACCCATCCTCACGCTAAATCCTTTACATTTAGGAATGCTGCTTTTCTGTGCTTTGAATACCATCATCGCTTACGGTGCTTTTGCCGAATCTTTGGAACATTGGGAAGCATCGCGGGTAAGTGCAGTATTAGCGACAACTCCCATTGTCACCTTAATATCTGTGTCAACAGTATCAATGTTTCTCCCAACCCTAATTGCACCGGAACACCTCACTGTTTTAGGAGTAGTAGGGGCGATTTTGGTAATATCTGGCTCGATAGCGATCGCCTTAGGAAAAGCTCGTTGAAATTCTAATTTCATGCCACCTGAAACGACTGCCCAAAAGTATTAGGTTTTGGAAGAGGCGTTCCCTCTTCCAAAGATGATTCGATTAAAAGTTCTAATACCTCTTGAGCATTTTTGAATGCCTCTTCATAGGTATCGCCATGTGTATGACATAAATCTCCCCATTCAGGTAGACTGACAACAAAACACTGGTCTTCATCTGACCACTGAATTACTATGGTGTAGTGACTATTCATTCTTGTTCTTCCTCTTGCTCTCTTCTAATTTCCTCTAGTTGCTGAAGTGCATTGTTAACATCCTTTTCCTGATAAGCTTTAGCATCATTCCCATCATTACCTGATATAACAATTGGCTCAAGTAGCAGAGGATGAAACCATTTAGTATGACTACCTTTGCCAGGGCGGTAGGTAAACCCTGCTTTTAGCAACATACTTTTTATCTCTCTAATCTTTTTGGGCATTAATGCGATAGTCGCCTAAATTAAATAATTATGGCTTAATTAAGTGTTGTTCTTTTCTTCGATATTGGAGTACTAAGTCTGGCTCGATTTAGAGGTGGATAAAGAATCATTGTTGATAATGTTAAACCTGTTCCCCCGATTGCAAGCATTATAGGTGGCTCCAAAAAGCCAACTATAAATCTCATTCCCGAACTGATGCCTAACCCTATTGTTAGTAACAATATCACACCTGTAAAGACGGTACTGAATCCTTCTATGGTAAAATTTTCAACTATAGAGCTAAATATATCCCCTGCTGATTCAAAGAAACTAATCCAATATTTACGACCCCAAGTGATCGATGCTCCAGCCAAAGTTGATAAAAAATATCCAACAATAGCCATAATATAATCTATACTATAGTTCATAATACCCGAAGCTAGAAGTATAAGAACCAATAATAATAGCTCCAAACCTAGAATATAAGGGCCAAAGAAAAGACCAGCTCCAAATGCGGCCCATAACTCAGGAGACCCAGCCCCGGCTTTACCTGTACTTGCCGCCGCTAAACCTACTGAAACTAAGTCCCAGCCTTTAAAAATTAGCCAGGTCGAACCAAAAGAAAACCCACATAACAGAGCTAGGGAAATATAAGGTAGTTTTTTATTTTCAATTTGTAGGGAGGCAGTTTGAACTTTAAGAGTTAAAGAGTGAGGATTAGGTGATGAATTGGTATGCAATAAAATCGTGCGTTCACCATACTCATCGCTTCTCAATTTACTCGTATCCACTGTGATGCTGCATTTAGTTGAATTACTTGCAAATTTTGCTGGTTCCAATGAAATCCAAGCATGAGAATCTGGGGTATGAGCGGGGTCATTAGGATGCGGTGCTACTTCCCATTTGCCCTCTAATAACGTTTCAGGAATCAAGTTACTAACCGTAATATTTTGAATCAGTCTTTGGTTTAGGCTTGTCGCTGTGAATTCTAAGTTGGCTTGGCTTAATTGGGCTTCTGGTAAGAATTCTCTCAATACCTCATCGGCTGATTGATATCGCTCACGCGCTAAGTTTTTGGCTCTTCATTACTTGGTATGCTAAAAAGTTGATTCCAAAACTTGAAAGGCTTACCTAGCAAGGTATAACGATTTTGGACTGTATTTTCTATTTAATAAACGCTAAATTGGCTTAAATTCATGGCTAGTATAGCTTGTGGCGCTTCTTGACTATAAAATTAGCATACCAACTACGGAAGAGCCAAGTTTTTAAGGAGTTTGTATAAGACTTGCTCTAGGTGAGGGCTGATGGTTATGCGTCTTTGCTCAAGTGACTCTCGCCACAGTAACCGATCTTCTAGCGCATCATAAATGTCATTAGGGGCAATTCCCATCAGTAAATGAATACAGGTTGCCCCCAAGCTGTAGAGATCGCTTGCCGGATAAACTTTACCTCTCATTTGCTCATTTGATGCGTAGCCTGGTGTATACAGTCTTGTACCTGTTTTACCTACATTAGTCTGGGTGAACTCCTTAACACCTCCAAAGTCTATCAGTACCACTTTGCCGTCGCTCTTTCGACGCATGATATTGGGCGGTTTGATGTCTCGGTGAATAACATTTTTATCATGGATAAACTTGAGGACTGGTAGCATATCCTTCAAAAATTCCCGAATTTGTCTTTCATTAAAAGCTCCCTGTTGTGCCAGCTCATCCTTCAAGTCCTGCCCTTCAATAAATTCCTGTACTATATAGAGATATTTCTCACTTGATACATTAGCTGGCTGATTAAGTTTTTCAAGACCTTGCTCAATGTAGTCAAACTGATAGGGAATTTGCGGATGATCGCCTAGTTTAGCCAGTTGCTGTGCTTCTCGCTCAAATAGCTCCTTAACTTTCTGGTTCCCTTGATGCTGCGTCAAAAGTTGCTTGATTACGCATCTAGCTTTATTATGTTCATCCATTGCTAGAAATGTTCTACCAAATGCTCCCTGACCAAGTAGCTTGGTAGCACAGTAACGGTCTTTCAGCAGCAACTTTGACTCGCAGCTTTGGCAGTACCTGGTTCCATAAGGATTTTCAGGTCTTTGGCAATTAGAGGGATCGAGATTCAAGCAATAGCTTATAAAGTTGCTCATGGCGGCAAGGATGTAGGTAGATGGCGATCCATTCTAGGCGAACGCTATACAATCGTCTAGAAGTGCGATTGCTTCTTTATTGCATTACCCAGGCTATGGCTTAATCAGACGCCTAGTTTGTGCTGCATGGCGATACTCAGCGATCAGTTTTTCTCGCTGCTGATGTGGATAAAACATCATGGCAGCTAAGGAAAAACTGGTTCCCAGTAGGGATAAAATTAGAAAGAAATTGAGAAATCCGACGCTGAATCCCGTGCCTAAGCTCATGCCTAAACCTGTTATCAAAAGTGAGCTGGCAACGGCAATTTTTTCACGGAATCCTCTTTCTTTATAATTTTTAATCACGGCTCCATTGACAAATCCAATCACTAGACCTGCCAAGGTTCCTAAGGAAGTGATAGCCGCCGCTAAGAACCCAGATGACAACAAAACAACTAACATTGTCACAGTTGTCAACCAAGCGGCAATCTTGATGCCTAGTATAGTTCTGATGCCAACCGCAGCAAGTAGAGTTCCGGCGAGAAACCAAGCCGCAAACACCGCTACTACTCCAGCTTCAAAAACCGCTACAGATGTCCAAGAGGCAAACCTAAATAGAACTGCTACCATCCAAGCGATCGCACCTGTCCAAAACCCAGTCATTGCCAGAGCAATTCCTAATAGCAAAACCATTGAAATATAAGGCGGTTTTGGGGTTTCAAGTAGAGCTGTGCGGACTGTAATCGTTAGAGGGTAAGTTTCGGGTGAAGAATTGGTGCGTAATAAAATCTGACGGCTGTAGGTTTTATCTGCCATCAACTTATTAGTATTCACGGTGATTTGGCAATCAGCATGATTACTCTTAAATACAGATGGTTGAAAAGAAATCCAAGCATGAGAATTGGAATAGCGCGGATCGCTTGCATGAGTTGCTACTTCCCAAGTCCCTTCTAGCAAGGTGTCTGGCACGGAGTTATTAACACTAACGATTTGAGTTAATTTTTCGCCTAGTTGTGTTGTTTTAAATTCCAAAGCAAGTTGGCTAAATTTAACTTCCGGTAAGCGGTTGACATAAATCGGCTTGAGAGCTTCCAAAGCAGCAGTAGCATTGGGAAAACGATCTTTTGCTTTGGGTTCGACCATTTTTGAGAGCCAGTCAACAAAGCGCAGACTCAGCTTGGGAAGCAGCGGCTTGAAATTAAGCCGACCATCTTCATCAAATAAGGTGTCAATTGCCGTTGATTTTGTCCCAGTTAGCAAGCAAATAAGTGTTGCGCCTAAACCATATAAATCTGTCGCTTCGCTTAACTGGCGGTTGTATATCTGTTCGGGTGCCATGAACCCAAATGTCCCGGCGGCGACGCTGCTCATTGCCATTTCCCCACCGCCAATTCGAGCTAAGCCAAAATCCACCAGATAAACATTCAGTTGCTCGTCCACGAGGATATTTTCAGGTTTAATATCCCGGTGAGTTACAGATGGAAGGCGATTTTGTAAATAAACAAGAATTTCTAGGACAGAAGCAGCAATTTTCTGGATGTCATCCGGGTCAAAACTGCGCGGAGAGGATAAAGGCAGGGCATCTTTATACTCTTGTACCATGCAGAAACCAGCTTGGGTTTCAAAGGAATCGAGATAACGGGGAATTCCAGGATGATCGAGTCCTCGTAACACTTGAATCTCGCGCTCATAAGCTTTAAAACCCGACCATTCAGACCCAACTTGGGCAAATAGAAATCGCTTCAGGATAACTGACTGCTCGGTGACGTTATCCTTTGCCAGATAAGTGATGCGACCCCCGGCGCGATTGCGCCCAAGTTCTTGAATGGTCTGATAGCGGGGACGGGGACTTGAAGCGTATGAGGAGTTGCTCATGACAGCAAACAATGCAGGTAGATGGCGTCTATTCTAGGCGATCGCTCTTTTTCCCTTTTTTTCCTTCGCGCCCTATAAAGAAGAGAGGGCAACGCTTACGGTATTGCGTCTTTGTGGTTAAACCTCCACCAACGCTAACTCCTCATCTTCAACCTCATGCCAAGTAGAATTAGCCAGTCGTTCAATCGCCCGATCGATCGTCTCCAACCCCTGCTCAAGGTTTTCGATCGTTGCTAAATGTCCGCGCAACTCCGCAGCACCGGCAAAACTCTTGGCATACCAAGTCATGTGTTTCCGGGCCTGCCGAATGCCGCGATCGCCTTTATATTCCCACAAAGCTTGCAAATGTTCTTTTGCACATTCCAGCCGTTGTATCGGCGTTGGTGGCGTCTTTTCTTGCCCAGTTTTCAGGAAATAATCAATTTCTCCCACCAAAAAGGGATAACCCAAAGTTCCCCGCGAACACATCACCCCATCCGCGCCGGTTTGTTCCAAACACTTCACCGCCGCCTCCACGGAGAACATATCGCCATTGGCAATCACTGGAATCGACAGAATTTCCTTGACTTTACCAATCCACTCCCACTTGGCAGGGCCAGTGTAACCTTGGGAACGGGTGCGACCATGTACTGTAATCATTTGCGCCCCCGCATCTTCCATGCGCTTGGCAAAGTCCAGAATATTAATTTCCTTATCTGTCCAACCGATGCGCGTTTTCACCGTCACCGGCACATTTACCGCCTTCACGACCGCCCGAACAATTGCCTCAGCGACTTCTGGTTGCCGTAACAACGAAGAACCGCCGCCGTTTTTAGTAATTTTGTTGACGGGGCAACCCATGTTGATATCAACCGTATCAGCGCCCTCTTTCACCGCCATTACAGCCGCTTGGGCCAAGAAATCTGGGCGACAGTCAAACAACTGAATGCTAATCGGTGTTTCGTTCGGATCTACCTCCATAATCTTGGGGAGTTCCTTGACGTAATGTAGTCCCGTCGCGTTCACCATCTCGGTGTACATCATTGAGTCGGGCGCATAGCGACGCACCAAGCGACGAAACACCATATCGGTAACGCCAGAAAGGGGCGATTGTAAAACCCGGCTTTTGACTTCAAAAGAGCCAATTTTCAGTGGTGTCGAGAGTCGGGATTGCAGGGTAGGAGAAAGAGTAACCATAGGTGATATCGCGGTCAACCGGGCTTTTCCATTTTACGAGCGATCGCTGTTGAACAATGGGGATGGAATGCGGCGCAGAATCTCGTCAATATTGCAAAACTCAGTTACAGCACCAAGCGCTAAACCAAATAGGCATCCCGAAGCACGACGCATAAGTAGCACAACGCTTCTTTTTGATTAATTCCGGACGATGGATCTG
The DNA here is from genome assembly GCF_042747725.1 of Coleofasciculus sp. H7-2. Classification (NCBI taxonomy): domain Bacteria; kingdom Bacillati; phylum Cyanobacteriota; class Cyanophyceae; order Coleofasciculales; family Coleofasciculaceae; genus Coleofasciculus; species Coleofasciculus sp. H7-2. The sequence goes on along the minus strand of NZ_JBHZGO010000105.1, from coordinate 199,954 downwards.
AAAACCCATTCTTTGTAATACATAGATTACAAAGTTTGAGAACGAACCAACAGGATGATCAATGATTCAGACGGTGTTGATAGAGAGTCCAAAGAGCCAATAGCGATCGCCTTGAACTCCTCTAGACGGCAAATACACCTATTTAATTACGGCTTGCCCCCATACCTAAAGCCTGGGATTTCCTTACAGTAGACACAGTGAAAGCAATCAGCAGATGTTAAGTGGATGAGCCAAAGGGGATGCCTCTTGAAGGTTAACCGACCTTCCTCAGGTTCGGAAAACCCCACAACACGAGAGTGGCTAATCCCGCACACTATATAGATCGGTACGCACCAATGGTTATTAAATCTGGAAAGAGCTGCTGATTTAACCCGGTTGGTTCAATTGGTAGTTCCGTATCCGCCCTCAAAAGTTTTTGTAGTTACTAGGAAGCCGAAATACCCCTATGGCAAAAGTAGTTGGAATTGACTTAGGTACGACAAACTCCTGCGTCGCCGTTATGGAAGGTGGTAAACCCACTGTCATCGCTAACGCAGAAGGTTTTCGGACAACCCCCTCTGTCGTGGCATTTGCCAAAAATGGCGATCGCTTAGTGGGTCAAATCGCCAAGCGTCAATCGGTGATGAACCCTGAAAACACCTTCTATTCGGTAAAGCGCTTTATCGGACGTAAGTTTGAAGAAATCACCCACGAAGCCACCGAAGTTTCTTACAAAGTGCTGCGCGACAGCAACGGCAATGTTAAGCTAGACTGCCCCGCCCAGAGCAAGCAGTTTGCTCCAGAAGAAATTTCTGCCCAAGTGCTTCGCAAGCTAGTGGATGATGCCAGCAAGTACCTTGGAGAAACCGTTACCCAAGCTGTAATCACCGTTCCCGCCTACTTCAACGACTCCCAGCGCCAAGCCACCAAAGATGCTGGTAAGATTGCCGGGATTGAAGTAATGCGGATTATCAACGAGCCAACCGCTGCTTCTTTGGCTTACGGTTTTGATAGTAAGAAGAGCAACGAAACCATTCTGGTATTTGACCTGGGTGGCGGTACCTTTGACGTGTCCATCCTAGAAGTAGGCGAGGGCGTGTTTGAAGTGTTAGCGACCTCTGGTGACACTCACCTAGGTGGTGACGACTTCGACAAGAAAATCGTTGACTACTTAGCCGAAGAATTCAGAAAAGCCGAAGGCATTGACCTCCGCAAAGACCGTCAAGCCCTCCAGCGCCTCACCGAAGCCGCTGAAAAAGCCAAAATTGAACTTTCGAGCGTCACCCAAGCAGAAATCAACCTGCCCTTCATCACCGCCACCCAGGATGGCCCCAAGCACCTGGATATGACGCTGACTCGCGCTCAGTTTGAAGAACTCTGCTCCGACTTGATCGATCGCTGCGGCGTTCCCGTACAGAACGCTCTGCGGGATGCCAAGTTAGATAAAGCTGCCATCAATGAAGTTGTGTTGGTTGGTGGTTCCACCCGGATTCCCGCAGTGCAAGAATTGGTGAAGCGGATTCTGGGCAAAGATCCCAACCAAAGCGTTAACCCAGATGAAGTGGTAGCCGTAGGTGCGGCAATTCAAGCTGGCGTGCTATCGGGTGAAGTAACCAACATCTTGCTGCTTGACGTTACCCCCCTATCTTTGGGTGTAGAAACCCTCGGCGGCGTAATGACCAAGATTATCCCCCGCAACACCACGATTCCCACCAAGAAGTCTGAGGTCTTCTCTACTGCTGTAGATAATCAGACCAACGTGGAAATCAAGATTTTGCAAGGCGAACGGGAGATGGCGGCTAACAACAAAGAGTTGGGTATCTTCCGTCTCGATGGTATTCCTCTAGCTCCTCGTGGAATGCCACAAGTTGAAGTTACCTTTGATATTGATGCTAACGGTATCCTGAACGTCACTGCTAAGGATCGCGGTACTGGCAAAGAGCAATCGATCAGCATCACGGGTGCTTCCACCCTGCCACAAAACGAAGTGGAGCGGATGGTCAAGGAAGCCGAACAAAATGCGGCGACTGACCGGGAGCGTCGTGAGAAGATTGACCGCAAGAACCAAGCTGATTCCCTCGTTTACCAAGCTGAGAAGCAAATGGTTGACTTGGGCGACAAGGTTCCCGCTGCTGACAAGACCAAGGTAGATGGATTGGTCAAAGACCTGCGCGATGCGATCGCTAAAGAAGACGACGATCGCATCAAGACGCTCACCACAGAGCTACAGCAGGCTCTCTACACCATCGGCACTAACATCTATCAACAAGCAGGCGCAGGTGCAGCTCCTGGCGATGGCACCGGCACCCCTGGTGGTGGTTCCAGTCAGTCCACTGGGACTGGGGATGATGTGATTGATGCTGATTTTACCGAAACGGAAACCAAGTAATTAGCTAATTGCTAATCGCTAATTGCAAATAAGGGTTGATGAAGTGCTTTTGGGCGCTCATCAGCCCTTTTTTTAACGTAAAGGTACCGAGCGTTACTGTCTTCCTGCTCCAAAATTCCCCGCTCCGTAGTAGCGCGTCAAGCTAAAATGCTGGGTTTCATTCTTCAACCCAGCCTACTCCTAATGTGCGTACCGAGAGCGTTTAAAACAGAAATTATTTGGCTACTCCACGGGGAAGGCACCGGGTTGCACTTGGACAGTTTCAGTCTGACCGCTACGGTTGACTTCTACTTCTAATCTAGAGCCGACGGTACTCGCTTCTACCCGTTCTTGTACTTGATCGGCACTAGCGACCGCTTGACCGCCAACTTTTTGGATAACATCTCCTGCACGCAAGCCAGCGCGTTCTGCGGGTGAGTTTTTGACCACTCGAACGATGACAACGCCTTTGTCCTGCGTGACTTTGAAGCCTGCCTCATTGTCTTTGTTAATGTCTTCTTTTAGTTCTGGCGTGAGCGTTACCATTTGAATTCCCATGTAGGGATGCTCGACGCGACCTTTGCTAAATAGCTGATTGGCGACTCGTTCGGCGGTTTCAATCGGGATGGCAAAACCGAGTCCCTGAGCATTGGCTCGAATGGCTGTATTAATTCCAATGACTTCACCCCTAGCATTTAACAAGGGACCACCGGAGTTACCGGGGTTGATAGCGGCATCGGTTTGGATGAATCTAACTCGCTTATCTGGGACACCCACTTGCGAACTGGAGCGACCCGTAGCGCTGACGATACCCACCGTCACCGTGTTATCTAGACCGAGAGGATTGCCAATAGCGATCGCCCACTGTCCCGGTATCAAGTTATTCGAGTCTCCCAAGCGTACCGTCGGCAACTTTGTCGCATCAATTTTGACAACTGCCACATCCGTAACCGGATCGGCTCCCACGACTCGACCCTCCATCGTTCGACCATCTTTGAGCGTCACCTTGACCTTATCTGACCCCGCCACAACATGGGCATTCGTCATCAGGCGACCATCGGCACTGAGAATGAAGCCAGAGCCGGTACCCCGTTCCACCCGTTCTTCCGGAACCGGCATTTCATTCCCAAAAAATCGTCGGAAAAACGGGCTTCTGAAAGTGTCTGGAATGTCCTGCGATACGGTACGAGACGCATCAATTCGCACTACGGCAGGGCCAACTTTTTCGGCGGCTTCGGCAATGAAATTTAGGTTCTCTTGGGGAGCGCGATTCTGGGGTGGGGAGATTTGCTGTAGCGCTGCTGGAATCGCTGATGGACTTCTGCCATCGAGACTGGTATTGTCTGCTGCGAGATAGCGACTGGCATATATTCCTGCACCACCGCCGATAGCCAGCAAAGCTAGATAAGTGGTCAGCTGTTTGACAAGTAAACTCATGGTCTTTGGGCTGAAGGACAGCAATACAGGTAATCATTCCACTCTAATCAAAAAACGTTGTGGATGAGCAGCATTTGGTGGAGCTTTAACTGGGTTTCAAGATATTAGGGTGCCCAAGAGGAACAAACAGCGCCTAAGAGCGCATACGCGATCGCTAGCGTAAAAATGTCCGACGACTCGCATTCGCGGCTAAACAAACAAAGCCTACCAACGCAACGGCTTTATATTAGCCTGCTCTCGTCAGGCTTCGTTCTTCTAGCCTGTGGACGTATATTTGTAAAAACGGGATGCTCCCAGCCACTACCGCAGGATAGAGCCAACACTGGACACGCTCGATTCGCTGGGCTAAGACGGTGTAAACACTGCCGCATATCTACTCAGGACTTACGCAATATCACCACATCTGGTGCAACCACAGAGGGATTGAACCGACAAAAACGCTATATGTATAAGCTTTGCGTAAGTCCTGATTGAAAAACATCCTATTCTCAAGGCTCCCTCGATTCAAGTGTTAGATTTAACCCGTCAGCAAGGACAACGTGTAGAGACGCGATGAATTGCATCTCTACAAGAAGCGTTGGCATTTGATTGACGAAGCTGAATAAGGCAATATTCAACTGAGGGCTTGACATTGAGGGCTTGACAATCAATTGACAGGAATTTACTTCCAGCTAATTGCAAAATCCTTATTAACGACAAGGATAGATAAGTTACATCAAATCTAGTTAATTACTTCCTTGATGATTTGTTGGTAATGGATAATTGGTTGTCATCCTTCCACCGATTACTTATTAGTCATTAACAACCTGACAGATAAAATAAGTATTCACCCAAAGTTAATGCTAGAACTTAGGCATAGCGGTCAGTGCGATCTCGCTGACTCCCCAAGCTTCAAAGAACTGGCGATAGAGAACTTTACTGGCTGAGGTCAAGTCGCCATCCGGCTCAATGATTCCTCCTTGGAGGATTTTTCCCCCATCTGTGCGGAAATCCAATCTCAGTTCACCATTTTCATCTTTTTGAATGACAAAATTTCCGTTTGCCAAAACTTGACCAGCACGACTTAAAATAGCGCAGCGCATCGTTAACTACTTCCTATATAAATGAACACAGTTAACCATGTCACTAATCTGTGCCGTCGTCAACACAGCTCGTGGAACGAAGGGTTTCACCTATCTCAGCCTTTCATCCTGCACGACTTGAGGAAACATTGATTATGTCTCACATCAAGCGCCGTCAGTTTTTGCAATTTGCCGGTTCGACGCTGGCAACTTTGGGTTTAAGTCAGATGGATGTAATGGGAAAGGGCGTTCGCTATGGCAAAGTCCTTGCTCAAAGCACACCCCGCAAACTGGCGCTGCTGGTGGGAATTAACGCTTATCAAAATAGTAGCGATCGCTTAGCGGGACTTGAACAAAGTTCAAGCCCCGTTAAGCTGTAGGTTGGGTTGAACGATAGTGAAACCCAACTTCCTATAGGGGTTGCTGGGTTTCGTTCCTCAACCCAGCCTACGGAATTTTGGCTTATTTGAGTGCCATTCCGCTATAGATGGATTTATTGCAGACATCAAGTGAAATTGTATTCAGAGATACCCAACTCAGGACTGAACAGATGTCGAATGGTGAACGGGAAACAACACTTTGAAAGTAGAACCCTGACCAAGTTTACTGGTGACAGAAATAGAGCCAGCGCAACGCAGGAGGAGTTGCTGCACAATGGTTAAACCTAATCCGGCACCGAAAACTTCTTCGCCTGGTGCAAGGCGTCCCCGATAAAAACGGTCAAAAATCTTGGGCAGTTCGTTAGGGGCAATGCCGATGCCAGTATCGCGGAATTCCAACTGCACGTATTCGCCTTGTTGTTTGGTGCGTACCACCACCTGACCGCCAGTGGGAGTGAATTTAATGCTGTTGTGTAGCAGATTGATGATAATTTGTCGCAGCCATGCCTCTAAGCAGGAGACGGTGGGAAGGTTAGGACTGACCGTGTAGCCTAGTTGGATGCCTTTTTCTTGAGCGATCGCTTGATAGGTGCTGACAACTCCAGGCACGATGTCTGCTAACTGCACCGGATGCAAAGTCGTTGGTGTAGTTGCACGATCTAGCTGTACTAGCTCCATTAAACCGCTAATCAAAGAAACTTGGCGATCGCACTGTGTATGCAGCAAATGCAGGTAGCGATGACGCTGCGTGGGTTTGAGATGTGCCGACTCTAGCAGCGTCAGCGCTGTTTTCATATTGGTCAGGGGCGTCCGCAGTTCTAAAAGCGCATTGCTTAGCAGTTCATCCTTAAAGCGCACTTCATCCAGCAAAGCTTGATTTTGCCGCTGGAGTTCAGCGATTTCTGTTGTTGATGCCTGATTGGCGGCAGCACCCCGCCCGATTTCCTCTTGCTGCTGGACTTGTTTTACCAGTAACTGGGTCAGGATCGATGCGATCGCCCGATTCTGTACCAAATCGGGTGATTGGGGTAAGGTAAATAGCTTGTCCCAGTTGGTGAGGATAGTCTCTTCGCTGAGAGCGATCGCGGGTCGGATTCCCTGCAAAACCTCCTGAATCACTGGCTTGTCGAAAGCGCAAACCGTTAGCAGCGGTCGTCCTCTCTTTTCCTCCGTGCCTGCTGTAGGCATTCGCTTTTGCGAAGCCAAAACGCTGTCGCTAACGCCCGCTCGCGCCCCAGAACGGTTCCCTAGGGGCATGGCACTACTATGCCCATACTGAGAATGGAGGAACTCTTGAGTTGAGTCTAAATTTTTGATTTGATCCAAATCCTTTGAAGTTGCCTGGGCGACTGGCTTGGCGCTGCGGGGTCGATGAGCCAAAATTAAGCCGCAAAAACGTTCGGATAGCACTAACAAAAAATATTCCCTGGAAATTGCGCTTTCCGGCTTCAGCTGAACTGGAATAATCTGCGAAGTGGAGAGCTTTGGCGATCCGGTGGGCGGATGAGGGGAATTTTCTAACTCTTCCCCGCTCTCACTTTCCCCTGCTTCTATTTTCTCCGGCTCCCGTCCCTCTTTGCCATTACAGACATAAATCGTATGCCCAGCCCGCCCCCGCTCCTGATATTGTTTTATCTGCGCCTGCCAGCCTTCACCAGGCGGCAGCTTTACCCAGAGTTTAGCTGGCAGTTGTTGGTCAATTAGTACGTCCATCAGCGCCCATAACAAGGACTTGAGAGTGGTTGCACTGACTGCAAGCGGCTGAGGCGCTGGTTCTACACGCAGAGCCAGTTGGTAAAGGGATGCATCCATAAGATTTTAAGATTTTAGATGTTGCTTTTGGATGAAAGGGTGACTTGTTAAATCAGGACTTACGCAAAGCTTATACATATAGCGTTTTGTAGGGGCAATCCCTCTGTGGTTGCCCTCAGATGTGGTGATGTTACGTAAGTCCTGAAATGCACTGATTTCTAAACAGATGGGTGAAAATCAACTTGGCTGGTTTTGAAGACTCTTGACTGGAAACTCCTTTGCAAGTGCTGTTAGCGCAGTGATGCGAAGCACAGATTGAGAGAAACAAGAGATATTTTCAACTTGATTTCTACCCATCTAGCTAGTGTCTCTTGAATCGTTTCCCAGCCATCAATCTCCATTTCAAGAGACAACAAGTTAGATTGAATTGCGCCTATCCGCCTAGTTACAAGTTAACCGCTCCAATCTAAAGTCTAAAATCTACAATTGCTTGAAGAGGACATCCGCTTTAATAAGGCATCGCGTGCTTGTTCTCGATCGTCAAAGTGGATTTTTTCCGTTCCTAAGATTTGGTAGTCTTCATGACCTTTTCCAGCGATGAGGACGCCATCACCCGGCTGGGCTTCTAAAATAGCGGTGTGAATGGCAGTAGCGCGATCGCTAATCACCACTGGCTGAGTCGTCATTGGTATCCCGGCGATGATATCTTGCAAAATCCGTTCGGGATCTTCCGTGCGCGGGTTGTCGGAGGTGACAACTGCTTTGTCTGCTAAGTGCGCGGCAATTTGACCCATTTTCGGGCGTTTGGTGCGATCGCGATCGCCTCCACAACCAAAGACGCAGATCATCTTGCCGGGAATAAACGGACGCGCCGCTTTCAGCAAATTCTCCAAACTATCCGGCGTGTGAGCATAATCGACAATGACGCTAATCTCTTGCTGGGGACTAATTTGCACTCGCTCCATCCGTCCCGGCACTCCCGAAAATTGGGGCAGCGCCGCCGCAATTAACTCCAAATCTACTCCCAGATGCAACACTGCTCCCACAGCGGCAAGTAAATTTTCCAGATTGTACTGCCCTACCAGGGGCGAACGGAAAGCCACGTCACCTTTGGGTGTATGCATCACCCCGCTGACTCCCGTTGGCTCATAACTCAGGTCGCTCATCCACAAATCGGCGGTTGTATCGTTGACGCTGTAGCACCACACTTGATCTGGATTTAACCGCTCGATCAATCTCTGTCCGTAGGAGTCGTCTGAATTAATCACTGCACGCCCTTTAAGATACTCAGGGCTAAACAGCAAAGCCTTTGCCTGGAAATAATCTTCCATGTCGTGGTGGAAGTCTAGATGATCCTGGGTGAGATTGGTAAACACAGCAACAGAGAACGGACAACCCAAAATCCGACCTTGCGCCAAAGCGTGAGAACTCACTTCCATCACACCCATCTGAGATCCTGCTGCGATCGCCTCTGCCAGTTGTTTTTGCAGTTCGACGGCAAAAGGCGTCGTGTGGGCAGCGGTTTGTTTAAAGCCAGCCCAACGGGCATACAGCGTCCCAAATAAAGCCGCTGGTAACTGGCTCTGAGTCAGGAAAAATTCGATTAAATGGGTTGTTGTCGTTTTGCCATTCGTGCCGGTGACGCCAATCAGTTTTAGCTGTTGTGCTGGGTAGCCATAAAAGGCAGCCGCAACTTGGGCGCAAGCTTGAGTCATGTCTGCGACTGGGATTACGCAGGCATCTTCCCCTTTGGGAGGATGTTTTTGGACAGCTTGGGAAGAAATCAGGGCGGCGACTGCACCTGATGCGATCGCTCCTTCCCAAAACTCCCCTCCATCCACTCGCGTTCCGGGCATCCCGATAAACAAATCTCCCGGTTGACAAGCATGAGAATTTGTGGTTAATCCCTTAACTTCCAATTCTAGGGCAGTCTGACTAGAGGGTTGCTCAACATGGGGAATGGTTGCTAATAACTCTCGCAATTTCATCTCGGTAACTCCTCACAATCGTCATCCGTCATTGGTCATAAGTCATGAGTCATTGATATTGATATCGTTAGCACGCAAACTTTAGACTCATGACTACTCGCGCTTATTCTTTATCCTTTACTAGCAAATATTTCTGTAACATTTGCTCCAACTGCTGCACCGTAGCGCGGGGAGAAGGACGGGGCAGCGGTTCTTCTACTCGATCTGTACGCTGATATCGAACCCTAAACAGGACTGGAATTTCATATTGATAGGCTTGGAACCAATCCTCGCGGGTAGTAATATCCCGGATTTCCAGTTCAATGGGGGGGTTTGAAACTTGTTCGAGTTTTTCTTGTAACCCCTCGCACAAGTGGCAACCCGGCTTGCTGTACAGAATTAACCGCACTCAATCTCTCCAAAAAGCTTTGATAGGGCGATGATAGCTCCTAGTGCAGTTTGGCAGAAATCAATTGCCGGTTCAACAATTAGAAGTGGGAATCGAATTTTTCTCATCTTTTCTTCAAAGCTGACACCCATCCCAGAAAAAAGCAGCAGAATCATTCTGTGACTGGCTACCGATGTTCGTCTATAGCAGTCATGAATGATTCGTGAAGGCGAGATACTAGGGCAACTCTTACGAAGTCGGGAATCTCAAGAGCTGGCATCTCACAACTAAAATAAGATTGCTATATAGCCCTGTTCTCCGGTCGGGTTAGGTGCTTATAAGAGGTAAAATTGATTTGTAATAAAGAATTCAGAAATCCACTAGAAACGTACCATGAGCGATAGCACCACAGCTCCCGTTAGCATCTCCTCGTTTAATCTGGATGAGCTTAACCAAAAATTTGACAAAGCTCATCCCAGAGAGATCCTGGCTTGGTGTGTTACAAATATCCCCACTGGACTGGTGCAAACCAGCGCCTTTAATGTGGATGATTTGGTAATTACGGATATTTTCTACCGCGATCTCAAACCAGCAACGCCAGTGCCAGTCTTGTTTCTGGACACGCTGTATCACTTTCCCCAAACCCTGGAGTTAGTTGCTAAAGCGCAGGCAATTTACAATTTAAATCTCCAAACTTACAAAATTCCCGATGTTCACTCCCGCGAAGCTTTTGCGGCTAAATACGGCGAAGCGCTGTGGGATAAGGACATCACCCAATTCCATCACCTGACCAAAATTGAACCGTTGCAACGAGGTCTGGCAGAACTCAATACCGTCGCCTGGATTACCGGACGCCGCCGCGACCAAGCGGTGACTCGTGCTGATATGCCAGTCTTGGAACTAGATGCACAGCAACGGCTCAAAGTCAATCCTCTCGCCAACTGGACGCGCCAGGACAGCTGGGCTTATGTGGCTGAGCATGGCATGATTTACAATCCGCTGCACGACCAGGGATATGCCAGCATCGGCGACGAACCAATTACAACACCCGTTGCCGAGGGTGAAGACGAACGCGCCGGTCGCTGGCGCGGCATGGGCAAAACTGAATGTGGTATTCACATTTAGAATGGCTAAGGGAAGGGGTAATTGGTAATCGGTAATCGCCAGAAAAATTACCAATTACCAATGATCCATCACCAATTAGCAATTAGCAAAATGATTAAAATCCTCCACCTATCCGATATCCACATGGGGAGTGGCTTCTCCCACGGACGGGTTAATCCGGAAACGGGTGCAAATACACGGCTGGAGGATTTTGTCAATACTTTATCGAAGTGTATTGACCGAGCGATTGGGCAAAGCCCAGACACAGAGAAGGGCGAACCCGTCGATTTAGTCTTGTTCGGTGGAGATGCTTTTCCCGATGCGACGCCGCCGCCGTATGTACAGGAAGCGTTTGCCAGTCAGTTTCGCCGCTTAGTCGATGCCCAGATTCCGACGGTGTTGCTGGTGGGGAATCACGACCAACATTCTCAGGGGCAGGGAGGCGCAAGTTTATGTATTTATCGGACATTAGGAGTGCCGGGGTTTATTGTAGGCGATCGCATCGTCACCCACCGCATCGAAACCCGCAGCGGCCCCGTCCAAATCATTACCCTGCCTTGGCTCACCCGTTCCGCCCTGCTGACGCGCCCGGACACCGAAGATTTGTCTCTTGCCCAAGTCAACGAGTTATTAATTAAGCGTCTGGAACCTCGCCTGGAAGGAGAAATCCGGCGTCTAGACCCAGAAGTGCCAACAGTTCTTTTAGCTCACCTAATGGCAGACAGAGCTAGCTTAGGCGCAGAACGCTTCCTGGCAGTCGGCAAAGGCTTCACAATTCCCATCTCGATGCTGACGCGACCTTGCTTTGACTACGTAGCGCTGGGGCACGTCCACCGACATCAGAACCTCAACAAGTCGAACCAGCCCCCAGTTATCTACCCAGGCAGCATTGAGCGAGTCGATTTCAGCGAAGAAAAAGAAGACAAAGGCTATGTGATGATTCAGCTGGAACGAGGCAACGCCCAGTGGGAATTTTGTCCCCTCCCCGTGCGCCCCTTCCGGACTATCGAAGTGGATATCTCTGAGGCAGCTGACCCGCCAGCCGCCTTAATCAAAGCCATAGGCAAAAAAGATATCAAAGATGCTGTAGTGCGGCTAATCTACAAACTGCGTTCCGAGCAGATAGATTTGATTGATAATACCGCCCTGCACGCCAGCTTAAGTGACGCCCACACTTACACGATTCAGGCGGAATTAGTTAGTCAGCTTGCCCGTCCTCGCCTGCCAGAACTCGGTTCTAGTGCCAGCATCGACCCAATGGAAGCGCTGAAAACTTACTTAGCCAATCGAGAAGACCTTAAGGACATTGCCGCCCAGATGCTGGAAGAAGCCCAGAAGTTACTGGCACATGAGGAAAAGGCGTGGTTCAACGTCGCTGACATGGAGGAAGAATCAGAGGCAGGGACGAATCAACCCAGTCAGCAGCCTGTGGCAACTACAGATTCCCAACTGCGTTTACTTTAAAAGTTTTGTCTGAATTGGTGCTAAATCTGCAAAAATTCCAATATTGCTTAGTAGTTGGGGTGTGCGATCGCCCAACTGAGCGGCAGGAAAAACAAGCACAAATAGACTTTCTATGTCGTTCTATTCAGGGTTAAAACGAGTATTAGTCGGTGAATCGTTGCCAACCAGCGCTCATGCTGAAGAACGATTGAGCAACGCCGAAGCCTTGGCGGTTCTCTCCTCGGATGCCCTCTCATCCGTTGCCTACGCCACCGAGGAGATTCTGCTAGTTCTGATAGCCGCAGGCACTGCTGCCCTGACTTGGTCTCTTCCCATTGCTGTAGCAATCATCGCGCTGCTAGCAGTGGTCATCCTTTCCTATCGCCAAACTATCCGGGCTTATCCTAACGGCGGTGGCTCCTACATTGTGGCGCGAGAAAACCTGGGTCTGTATCCGGGACTGGTGGCAGGCGGTTCGCTGATGATTGACTATATCCTGACCGTGACAGTGAGTGTGTCTGCGGGGACAGCCGCCCTCACCTCAGCCGTTCCAGGACTGCAAAGGTACACGGTAGAGCTTTGCTTGGTGTTTGTTTTCTTGTTGACGCTGGCGAATCTGAGAGGAGTCCGGGAATCAGGTCGGCTGTTTATGATTCCTACGTATACGTTTGTTGTGACTATTTTTCTATTGATTGGTCTTGGTTTATATCAACAAGCGACTGGACAAATTTCTCAGAACGATACTCTAATCGAAGCTAAAGAATCAATTAATTTATTTTTCATTTTGAGGGCTTTTTCTGCCGGTTGTACGGCACTGACAGGGGTGGAAGCGATCTCAGATGGTGTGTTAGCTTTTAAGCCCCCTGAGTGGAAAAATGCCCGACTCACATTGCTCTACATGGGCGTGATTCTGGGATTTATGTTTTTAGGAATTACTTACTTAGCTCACGCTTATCATATTGCTCCAGAAGAGGGACAAACCGTAGTTTCTCTGTTAGGTCGCCAGATTCTAGGCAATGGCCCAATTTATTATTTGCTCCAAGTTGCCACGCTGTTAATCTTGCTGTTAGCAGCAAATACCAGTTTTGCCGATTTTCCCAGGCTTTGTTATTTTTTGGCTCGTGATGGGTATTTGCCGAGGCAATTATCCATTTTAGGCGATCGCTTAGTGTATTCCAACGGCATTATTTTCTTGAGCGTCTGTGCAGCTATTTTGATCGTTATCTTCCGAGGGCAAGTTAACGCAGTGATTCCCCTGTATGCGGTGGGTGTGTTCACTTCATTTACGCTGTCCCAAGCAGGGATGGTACGCCGCTGGTATCAGGAACGGACATCTGGTTGGCAAGCAAGTGCCGCGATGAATGGTTTGGGAGCGATCGCTACTCTGGTAGTTTTAGGAGTAATCGTATCCACAAAATTCAAAGGAGGCGCTTGGCTAGTCGTCGTCGCCATTCCTTTAGTAGTGGGCATATTCTTAGCAATTCATCGCCACTATGAGTATGTAGCACAGCGGCTCAGTATTCAGGGGATAGCGCCTCGGAGTTATATTCCCAGACTCAGAACGCAAGAGGGTACTCATCCAGCAGTGGTTGTAGTCGGGCAACTAAATCGAGGAACGCTAGAGGCGATCGATTATGCACGTAGTATTGCAGATGAGATTGTGGCGATTCATGTTGATATTGGTTCCACAGATCGAGAAAAACTGCAACAGCGATGGCAACAACTAGGAGCTGATATTCCTTTGATAATTTTGGACTCACCTTATCGCTCAGTGGTGTCTCCAATTGTAGATTTTGTTACTGATTTTGAAGATAGACATCCTAATGTTTTATCGACAATTATCATTCCTGCTTTTGTGACGCGAAATTGGTGGGAAAGTATTTTACACAATCAAACAACCTTTTTCTTAAAAGCTTCCTTACGAGCTAAAAAGAGTCGTGTTGTTACCACCGTTCGGTATTTCTTGTAATTTCAAAGCCTCAAAAATAAACTGGGTACAATAGGTTTTTCCAATGAAATTTGGGAAGAAATTACCTCATTTTAATACCATACGGTTGTTGAGGAGCTGTAAAATTAGCTGCTCCTCTTCTTCTCTTACTTCGCGTCCTTGGCGTCTTGGCGGTTCGTTAATAGATTTCTGTATTAATACTTAGAAAAAGTAATTCTTATACTAAGTATGGATTTTTTAAAGTGTACTAGATAAACAAAAAAGCAGGTTTGAGCGTATCAGGAAAAAGCAAAATAGTCTAAGAAAGTTTAAAATTAGATAAATAGATTACAAAATTTGAGTAAATGAGCTTCGAGAAACAGACTTCTCAGCAAGTCACAACGCAGTCTTTAATGTCTAAATTTTTACCAGCAGTTTTAGTAGCAGCTGCCTTTACCTTTGGTGCCGCTGGACGCCTCCAACCAGCTTTGGCTGGAACTTGTGCCCAAAAGTGTCCCCCAGCCCCGCTACAGTTCATACCGGGACAACGCATCACCTATGAGGTGGTAAACCTGACATCAAGTTTGGTTCAGATGCAGAAGGTAGTGGGTACCGATCCGATTCCCCTCAATCCCGGACAAGTAGTGTCTTTCACTAGGGGAGGGAGTACAGATCCGAATCTATCACTTTTGCTGTGGGATGCGACGGGTTTGCCGCTGGGAGTGAGACTGGCTAAACCGAATGCCAGAACTTTACGGATAGAAGTACGTCCTGGTGGGCGTCCTCCAGGCGATCGCTCAATTTATCTAAGAGATGACGGTCGGGTTGCTGTTTATTAGAAGCGATAGAGGATTTTGAGTTAGCGTGCGATCGCTCTTTGGCGCGGAGTAATAAGACGCTGGCGACTTGCTTTCCGGGTGGCGGTTGTGAAGCAAGAGGAACAAATCGCGAGGCTGTGAATTCTTTGGTTCGTTAGACCTAATTGACAAAAGTGGCGACATATTCGCCTTTTTTGGTGTTTGCGGTGAGTATTCTATTGACGACGTTAGGTGTCGGTGCTTTGATGGGATAGATGAGTTTGCTTTGGTCGCAAGGAGGGTTTGCGCCTCTTAAGGCGGTTCATCTGACTCAAAGGTTGCTGGTTGAGTGTATTTACATCTCTTTTTAAGCAATGCTAAATTTTGTAGCCAATTGCTAAATATTTGGGGTAGAAGCAGAAAACTGAGGAGTTATCCATAAGCCTCTATGAAGTTGAACAATAAGCAGGATTGGGTGAAAGCTTATGAGTCAGTACAGTTTAAATGTTTCTAAAGTTGTTCAGATTGGCACAGACAAATTATTTCAACTAACAGATCCAACCGATGGTGCTGGCACGGAACTGCCGCGATTCAGTCTTTACCAAGTCTACCCAGTTGAACGAAGCAAGGCAGAAGTGATTTGTCAGAGGCTTTATAAGCAAGTTTTTGAAAAAATTAACACTGGTAGTTTAGGAGATTCAAAAGCACTTCTAATTAAGTATGTAGAGATGAATGATGAACGTATTTATATTGTTGTTACTCGTGAAACCCCTCGTAATACACACGCAACAATATTTATGCGATTTCATGGCTATGGCGATCATTTGTACGTAGGGATTGACGCGTATGTGCTTGGGCGAATCAAATGGTCAGCCGTATTATGGAGACTTTTCATCTGTCTTGCAGGATTGATATTACTTCTGCTGGCTACAGCAATTTCTAGGTCTTTTGTGAGTAGCTATGGTGTTAGTTACAGTAGGACACCCGATATGAGTGGCTGGTGGCTAGCCTTTGGTATTTTTTTTGTTGGGTGTTGGTGGGAAGTAATCAAAAGGGCTATTCAAAATCCCAAGACTCCACTTTCTGTAGCTTTTCGTCAAGTATTTCAAGGTTCACTTAATCTAGGTTCCTTTAATATTGACGATGTAATGATGTTTCTCAAAAGTACGCTTAGTGTTGGAGTTATAGCTGTGCGTGATATCTTTAAGGACGAAGGCTTACCTGTAGAAATTTTGGATGCTTTCGTTCAGAATATCAATGTTAGTAATGTTTTTGAAAGCTCAGTAGGTGCAGTTGTAGGTAATGTGCAAGGCGATTTTATCACTAATCCTTCATCCCAAAAACGTTAATACCTAATATTTTTCGTAACAATAAGTGAATTAAAATCTAGAAGATTATGTCAGATACTCCAAAAGTAAAAATGCAGTTTCATGCAACTGTTACAGGTGTTGTTGGAAATGTTGAGGGTGACTTTGTTATTTATCCGAGGCCAGAATCCCCAGCAGAAGCTGCTGCTGAAATTCAGGAGTTATTGAATCAATTACAGCAGTCCAATTCTAAAGATATAGAGGGTGCAATTCAAAGGGAAACTGAGCGAAACCTAGCCTTTAAGATTAGATTAAAAAATGCTCTCAGGGCAGCAGGGTTAGAAACAGCGAAAGTTTTCTTTGCACCATTGGGAATAGGTATAGAAGCAGTAAGAGGTTGGCTTGAAGCTGAGTAGACATCGTTGCGACGCGGCATAACAATTGTGGTACAGAGTAAGGAGGAAGGCGATCGCTGCCTATCGCTTTTCATTGTTAGCCAACTACGATATTGTCAGCATTCTGTTAAAAATGAAGAGGACTGAAAGAGGCAATTCCCATGACTATTCGTGACACGGCGATCGCCAAATTGCAGCAACTTTCCGAACCACTCTTACAGGAAGTGAGTGACTTCATCGATTTTGTCATCCATAAGCATCAAGCTAAAACTGCTAACAGTCAGCCTAATGAAGATACTGTCGAAGTATGGTCAAGATGGTTTGAGGCTGTCGATCGCCTAGACGTAACGACCGCAGAACCAACCAGCGAATATCAGCATTTCCTACTCAACAAGTATCGACAGCAGGGTCTAACTCTATGATTCTCTGCGATGCAGGAGTCTTACTTTGTCTGGTAGATCGCACTCAGCCCCAGCATAATGCTTACAGAGGTGCAGTTATGCGATTAGCAAAACCTCTCGTCACAACTTGGTCATGCTTGACAGAAGCCATGTATCTTGCTCTTCATCGTGGCGGTTGGGTGATGCAAAAACAGTTGGGTCAGCTTCTTATGGACAAACTGCTGACGATCTATGAAATTCAAGAGAATGAGTATACTCGTTTGTTTGTGCTGATGGAACAATATCGCGATCGACCAATGGATCTGGCTGATGCAACTCTGGTTCTGACGGCTGAGAAGACGGGGTATCGACAAATTTTTACCCTCGATTCTGACTTCTTGTTTTATCGCATTGGCGATCGGGGTACCTTCGACATCATTCAAGTTCAGTGATTGGTAGCCGTCGCTGCCATAGCGATCGCAGAATAAATCGTGTATAGTCTGCCCCTACCAGTATCCTGACAATCCATATTCAAATTTGCACAAGACTGTACTGGGAATAATTTTCTTATTGTCAGAAAATTCCTATTATTGTCGTGATTAGACCGAGCCAAGATATCAATCTCGATCTCGGAGCGAAATGATAGGATCTGCTGAGCCAGACTGCTGGAAATACAACGCCCGTGCAAGATCGTCCTCATTCAGAATCATCCCCTCGTCCTCCCCGATTGCCCAATCATCGGTGGCAGATATTCCCAGTACGAGACGAAGCCCAACAGTTAGCTGAAACGACGGGTCTTTCACCGCTGTTGAGTCAGGTACTGATTAACCGAGGCATTGAGACGCCGGAGGAGGCGCAAGCATTCCTAGATCCAGAATCTCAGGTTTTGCCCTCACCGTTGGAGGAATTTCCCGACCTAGCAATCAGTGTGGAGTTGTTGAAAGAAGCGATCGCATCCCACCAAAAAATTGCTATCTGCGGAGACTATGATGCGGATGGCATGACCAGCACCGCGCTATTACTCCGGGCACTGCGGTGGTTAGGGGCACAGGTGGATTATGCCATTCCCAGCCGTATGAGTGAAGGCTACGGAATTAATCGCCGAATTGTCGAAGAATTTCACCGGGAAGGCGTTTGGCTGATTTTAACGGTAGACAACGGCATTTCTGCTTTTGAACCGATCGATCGGGCGCAGCAGCTGGGTGTAAAAGTCATTGTCACCGATCATCACGATATTCCCGAAAAACTGCCTCCAGCGGATGCCATTCTCAATCCCAAGCTAATTCGAGAATCCTCGCCTTATCGCGGGGTGGCTGGCGTCGGCGTCGCTTATATCTTGGCTGTCACCCTCGCCCAACAGATGGGGCAAACTAAGGGATTGGTGAAGCCGCTATTAGAACTATTTACCCTAGGAACCATTGCCGATTTAGCACCGTTAACAGGGGTGAACCGCCGCTGGGTGAAGCGGGGTTTGCAACAATTACCGAATTCTCAACTGGCGGGAGTTCAGGCGCTGATTCAGATAGCGGGTGTACCACAAGGCACAGAGAAGGGCGAACCAGAAAATCCCAAATCTAAAATCCCAAATTCAAAATCCTTAAAGCCAGAGGATATTGGGTTTCGCTTGGGGCCAAGAATTAACGCCGTGGGGCGGATTGCCGACCCGCAAACAGTGATTGAATTGCTGATAACAGATGATATGGGAATCGCACTAGAACGGGCGATGCAGTGCGAACAAATTAACCAACACCGACAGCAACTCTGTGAAGAGATTGAACGAGATGCCGTTACTTGGTGTGAAGAAACCCAGATTATTGCAACCCCGAATAAAAATTTAGATCCCGCCAGTGACGTTTTACCCCAATTTCCAGATAAGTCTATTGACTTCCAGCAAGAACGGGTATTGGTGCTGGTTCAACCGGGATGGCATCATGGCGTGATTGGAATTGTTGCCTCGCGCTTGGTGGAACGCTACGGCGTGCCAGTGTTTATCGGAACTTATGAAGATGACCATCACATCCGGGGTTCGGCGCGGGGAATTCCGGAATTTCACGTATTTGAAGCTTTACAGTTTTGTCAGGATTTGCTGGGGAAATTTGGCGGACATAAGGCGGCGGGGGGATTTTCTATGCCAGCCGAAAATCTGCCAGCATTGCGATCGCGTCTTAGCCTTTTTGCTCATCAGTGCCTGGAACCCCAGCACCTAAAGCCGCTACTCAAAATTGACGTTCAGGCTAACCTCAACGATATTAATCTCGATCTGTACCAACAGATTGATGCCCTCCACCCCTGCGGGATTGAAAACGCCGATCCCGTTTTCTGGACCCCGAATGTCCGCGTGGTTGAGCAAAAAATTGTGGGAAAAGGTCACGTCAAATTGAAAATCTTGCAAGATATAGGGGATAACGGGAATCAGGTTCGGAAAATCGAAGCGATCGCTTGGCGATGGGGCAATTATTACCCTTTACCGTCGCGGGTCGATATCGCCTACAAACTGCGACAAAATACCTGGAATGGCAACACTACGATCCAACTGGAGTTAGTCGGTCTGCGACGTTCCACAGGGGAACTTCATCAATTGCCCTTCGCCCCAAGTCTGAAAGCCGAATTTCACTACAACCAGCGTCGCTATACCTGTAGCCTTTCCGAGTCTTTGAAAGAGTTAAGAATTAGAAATCCCGAAGGCAAAGTTCTGGCGATTCAGCAAGGACACAGAAGTGGTTTATTAGGAATCACGCGGGAAGACGCCAAACAGGTTGATGTGACGAAACCTCCGTTTTATCCATTGATTAAGGCGGCTATGCAAGCGTTGGATATACCGGGAAAAAATACCTAACTTTTCTGAGAAAGCGGGATAAGATTTTTTAACGCAAAGTAACGCCAAGGGATTCGCTCTCGGTACGCAAAGCTATCTGCTCATCCTCTGCGTTACTCTGCGCTATCATTTGCGTTACTTTGCGTTAAAAATTCAATGTGTCAAAATACCGGGATTCTAGAGGTCGCCGCCTCGAAATGCCAGCACGAAGATGACTGCTGGGCCAGCAAGCATAATTAGCGCCACCAAGGTTAGCTGAGCAATGACTTCCCAGTTGATGCCGCCTAAACCGCTGAACAAGTCGCTGAAAATCTCCATTTGTCCTGCCTGTCTAAGAGTAGTTAAACGTGTTGATTTGAATGGCTTATTGGCAAATTTTGCCATCTAATTTTATCCAGCGATCGCGTCTTTTATTTAAAGAACTTCACAAAAGTATAAACAATGACAAAAAACCCTCAGGAAGTCGTTGCTTGCAGATGGCAAGGAAAAACCTCGCTCCAAGGCGCGGTTTATCGCGTCTAAACTGAAGAGACGAGAACTTTTTGAAAGATGGTTTTGAACAATGCCGACTTGGCGCTGTGTTAAGCAATGTGGAGCCTGCTGTCATCTTGATCCAGCAGATCGCCCCGATTTAGATAAATATCTCGCTCCGGAGGAGTTACAGCTATATCTGAGCATGGTAGGTGAAGGGGGATGGTGCGTGAATTTCGATCGTGATACGCGAGAATGTCAGATTTATCAAGATCGTCCTCGCTTTTGTCGGGTGCAGGCAGATGTTTTTGAGGAATTGTACGCCATTGAGCCAGAGGAACTGAACGATTTTGCGGTTGAGTGTTGCCGCGAACAGATTGAAGGAGTTTATGGCGATCGCTCTTTAGAAATGATCCGCTTTAACCAGGAAGTTGGCTTTTGACACAGATTGAAAATTTAAATCCTCGGCAAGCAACCAAAGGTTGATATTTGCGACATTTTCTGAGAAAATGAAAAGAATATGAAAATTAGCTAGCGTTGAGCCTAACTCAATAGTGAAACTTTCTGCACTGCCTCCTAGCCTGCCTACCTTAGAGCGTCCTAGCGCCCAGGTACCTGACGTTGAACCAGCGCCATCTTTACCCTCTTCAAAGATTAGTCATTCTCAATCTCAAAAGCCAAAAGTGAAGATTTTCCAGCGGGTGCCTTGGACAGTCTTTAGCTCCACGTTCTTGACGATCTTTTTGGCAGAAATGGGAGATAAAACTCAGGTGGCAACGCTGCTGATGAGTGCAGAATCTCAGTCGCCGTGGTTGGTGTTTACGGGTGCGGCAATGGCACTGATCGCCACAAGCTTGGTGGGTGTATTATTGGGGCGCTGGCTGGCAACTAGGCTGTCTCCTAAAACCCTGGACACGGCAGCGGGAGCTTGTTTACTCTTCGTTTCGGTGATGCTGCTGTGGGATGTCGTGCATTTTTAAGGTGCAAGGTTGGCAAGTTGAAAGTTCAACCTGTCAGCGATTAAAAACCTTCAACTTTTAACTTTTCTAACCTTTAACTATGGATTGGCATCTTTTAGGAATTAGTTTCATCACGGTATTTTTGGCGGAGATTGGAGATAAGAGCCAATTGGCAGCGATCGCGCTCAGTGGCAGTTCTAAATCTCCCCGCGCTGTGTTTTTCGGAACGATCGCCGCACTGCTGCTGGCTAGCTTCCTGGGAGTCATTGCCGGGGAAGGCGTGGCGGTGCTGTTGCCCGCGCGGTTACTCAAAGCGATCGCAGCCATTGGGTTTGCCTTGATTGCCGTCCGCTTGTTGTGGCCTGATACCGATTTGCCAGAAGATTCAGAAGAGACGCCGTAAATGTCAGGTTTTAGATTTGGGATTTTAGATTGGCAAGAAGACTTCCAGGCCCAAAAGCGTCAATTTCTGGAAAAAGCTCGTAAAAAGATCGGGCTTTAGCTCTAGGAGTGTCAACATAGATTTAGTCAGTTGCAGCGCTTCCCATTATGAGCTATTGCCTCAATCCAGCTTGCCCAAACCCTCAAAATCCCTCTGATACAAAATTTTGCCTGACTTGTGGCACTAAGTTGCTGCTCAAAGACCGCTACCGTGCCATCAAACCGATTGGGCAAGGCGGTTTTGGGAGAACTTTTTTGGCAGTGGATGAAGACAAACCTTCTAAACCGCGCTGCGTAATCAAGCAGTTTTACCCGCAAGCCCAAGGCACCAGCACGGTTAAAAAGGCAGTTGAGTTATTTAACCAAGAAGCGATGCGGCTGGATGAACTGGGTAAACATCCCCAGATTCCCGAATTACTGGCATATTTTACTCAAGATGACCGCCAGTATTTGGTACAAGAATTTATCGATGGACAAAACTTAGCCCAAGAATTGGCACAGGTGGGTGCTTTTAGCGAATCTCAGATTTGTCAGTTGCTGAATGATTTATTGTCAGTGCTGCAATTTGTTCACAGCCAACAAGTGATTCATCGAGATATTAAGCCAGAAAATATTATTCGCAGAAGTCGCGATCGCAAGCTCGTTCTGGTCGATTTCGGCGCTTCTAAAGTTGCCACCGCTAACGCCCTCAACCAGACAGGAACCAGCATTGGTAGCCCTGAATATGTGGCACCAGAGCAAGCCAGAGGCAGAGCTTCTTTTGCTAGCGATATTTATAGTTTAGGCGTTACCTGCATTCATCTATTAACTCAGCGCTCTCCGTTTGACTTGTACGATATTAACGAAGACGCTTGGATTTGGCGGCAATATTTAACATCTAAAGTTAGCGATTCTCTTGGCAAAATTCTGGACAAAATGCTGCAAACTGCTCCCAGTCGGCGCTATCAATCAGCAGAAGAAGTCCTTAAAGACCTGAATCCTCCGTCAGTTCAAGTAGCGACGGTAATCTCTCAGACACCGACGACACCTGCCAAGCCTCTTGTAATAAAATCATCGCCGGTGACACCAACCGTTACCAACACGCCCGCTACCCCATCCAAAAGCCAAATTGATGTTGAATTAGAGGCTTTAAAAGCCGAAATAATGGGTGGTGGCACCGCCAAAAACGAAAATCAAAAATCGGCTTCCTCACAACCTCCATCTCCAAATCCTGCTAAATCTAAAAGTCAAGTCGATCTGGAATTGGAGGAGCTAAAAAGTCAGTTTCTGGGATCTCCAACTCCCAAAAAGCCTCCTCAGAGCTAGCGCCTTGGGGATGGCTGTCTTGGAAGGCACCGCCATCGATAAACATCTCAAACAGTAATCAGAGGCTGGACGCGAGCCGGAAATCCAGCCGAATTGAGCGCCTCAACAGCCGTGCTGTGGTCTTGCACCCAGAATTGACGACCGAGGCGAACTGTTAAGTGCCGCTGTCCTCCTTTCACCGTTGCAATCACCGGGACTTTTGCTTTGTCTTTGTCCCCTGAGTGTTCCTGGAGATTGGTCATCAGGCGATGCTGTTCCGCAATGTCACCCGCTTGATGAGGTGTCAGTTCCAAAATCACCATCCGCACTTGTTCAATGGGTTCTGTATCCTCAACGATCAGTTGAGTTTGATCGTCTCGCCTGTCTACTTTTCCCCAAATAATCAGGCGATTATCCACGACCAGATGTAAGTGAATGCGTTCGTAAGTTTTCGGAAAGACGACGGCTTCAGATTGACCCGTCAAGTCTTCTATTTGCAAGATTGCCATGCGATCGCCCTTTTTGGTGACTACGGGTTTGATCCCGCTGACTATCACAATGGCGCTAAGAGTCGTATCCTCCCGCTGATCGCCTAGTTCGCTAAGATTAATCGGAGCGAGAATTTGAGCGGATTTCCGCACGGATTTGAGGGGATGGTCAGAGACGTAGAAGCCTAGCAGTTCTTTCTCAAAATGTAACTTTTCCTGTTGAGAAAAATCAGGGACGGCTGAAGCCTTGGGAGCAGATTCAAAGCTACTTTCTGTTGTCTTGCTTCCAAAGTCAAAGAGATTTCCCTGACCGCTGGCTCGGTCTTTGGCGCGGTTTTGCCCCCAAGTTAGAACTAGCTCAAGGTCTTTGCTTAATTGCTGTCGGTTGGGTTCGAGGGTATCAAAAGCACCGCATTTGATCAGAGCTTCTAAGGCGCGGCTGTTAACCGTGCGAAGATCCACGCGATCGCACAAATCAGCCAAAGACTTAAAATTTCCCCCGGTTTCCCGTGCTGCCAAAAGACACCGAATTGCTCCTTCTCCCACATTTCGGACTGCCGACAGTCCGAACAAAATACTGTTTTGCAGCGGTGTAAAATCAACCCCCGATCGATTAACATCCGGCGGCTCCACTTGAATATTCATACTCAAACAAGTGGTAATATATCTTTGCACTTTATCCTGGTCGCCACTATTAGAAGTCAGCAGCGCCGCCATGTATTCAACTGGATAATTTGCCTTTAAATATGCCGTTTGATAAGTTACATAAGCATAAGCAGTTGAATGGGATTTATTGAAGCAATATTCTGCAAATTTAACCATCTGCTCGAATAAATCTTCAGCAATCTTTTCCTTTACCCCATTTTTAGCAGCTCCATCAATAAAGGCTTCTCGATGCTTTTGCATTTCCGAAACCTTTTTTTTGCCCATCGATCTTCTCAATAAGTCGGCTTGACCTAGAGAATATCCTGCTAAATCCTGAGCCATTTTCATGATTTGTTCTTGATAAACAAGAACCGCATATGTTTCTTGCAGAATTGGCTCTAATAAAGGATCGACATATTTTATTTCTTCTCTACCATGCTTGCGGTTAATAAACAGGGGAATCAGACCTGCATCTAATGGCCCCGGTCGATAGAGAGCGAGAATTGAGGAAATATCTTCGATGCTGGAAGGCTTTAGGTCGCGCACAATCTGACGCATCCCGGAAGATTCTAATTGAAAGATGCCTTCTAATTCACCTTTTTCTAATACTTCGTAAGTCTTTTTAATATCTGGAGGTAATTTTTTTACTTCACTTTTAGCTAAAATTTTCTGAGCTTTTCTTTCATCAAGGGGGAGTTGATCGGGATCGAGAGTAATATTTTTATTTTGCTTAATTAAATCGATGCTTTTCTGGATCATGGTTAGGTTTCTTAAACCCAGAAAATCCATTTTCAATAATCCCAGTGATTCTAAGTCTTCCATAAAATACTGGGTAATTACTGAGCCGTCATTATTTCGTTGCAGCGGCACAATTTGATCTAAAGGTTCTGCTGAAATCACGACTCCGGCGGCGTGTACCCCAAAAGTTTTGTTAGTTCCTTCAATTCGCATCGCCATATCAATCCAATGGCGAACGATAGGGTCATTATTGTATTTTTCTTTAAACTCTGGTGCGGGGGTATCATCAGAAATCATCACCTTGAGTTTTGTTGGCTTACCTCGCACCACTGGGATAAGTTTTGCCATTTTGTCTGCATCCCCATAAGGAACATTCAGCACTCTGGCGACATCTTTCAAAACAGCTTTAGAAGTGAGGCGGTTAAAGGTAATAATTTGCGCTACCCTATCCGCGCCATACTTTTGGGTGACATATTCAATTACTTTGTCCCGTTGTTCAATGCAGAAATCCGTATCAATATCCGGCATGGATTTCCGTTCGGGATTCAAAAATCGCTCGAATAGTAACCCATGATGGACTGGATCGATGTTAGTAATTTTCAAGGCATAAGCAACTAGAGAACCTGCCGCAGAACCGCGTCCAGGTCCTACTGGAATGTGATTATCTCTGGCATATTTGATATAGTCCCAAACGACTAAAAAGTAAGTTGAAAATCCCATCTGTTGCATCATTTTCAACTCATATTCCAGCCGCTCTTTGTAGATGGGATCGACTTCAGCACGAGAACGATAACCAAACCGTGCTAAAAGCCCTTTCCAGGTAACATCTTCGAGAAAGGTATCGGCGGTGTAGTCGGCTGGGATGGGATAGTCGGGAAGGCGAGGCTCACCAAGGATGTTGTAAGGTTGAACTTTGTCTGCAACTTCTAGGGTATTTGCGATCGCTTCCTCAATTACCTCTTCCGGTAGATGATCTCGAAACAGGTATTTCATTTCATCAGCGGACTTAAGATATTCAGTGCCGCTGTAGCGCATCCGATTATCTTCAGAAATCAGTTTTCCTGTCTGAATACATAACAATGCGTCGTGAGCTTCAACATCGTTGCAGGAAATAAAATGGGAATCATTTGTAGCAACAAGTTTAATGTCTAGTTCCCGCGCAATTTTTACAATTTCAACGTTAACAATGCGGTCTTCTTGGGAACCGTGGTCTTGAATTTCTAAATAAAAATCTTCACCGAAAACATCTTTATACCACTGGGCAGTTCGACGAGCAACATCTGGTCGGCGCTGAAGAATTGCTTGGGGAATTTCACCGCCCAAACAAGCACTGGTAACAATTAAACCTTCGTGGTATTCAGCTAATAATTCTTTGTTGATACAAGGACGAGCAAAGATTCCTTTTCCCTGATAACC
Source organism: Coleofasciculus sp. H7-2 (assembly GCF_042747725.1). NCBI lineage: Bacteria > Bacillati > Cyanobacteriota > Cyanophyceae > Coleofasciculales > Coleofasciculaceae > Coleofasciculus > Coleofasciculus sp. H7-2. The sequence goes on along the minus strand of NZ_JBHZGO010000105.1, from coordinate 174,012 downwards.
TTTGAGATGGGAAATTGTTGTTAATTTGACTAGGTTTTTATAGCCTTTAGTATTTTTAGCTAAAACAACTTGGTGATATTTTTTTCTGCCGCGCTTTTGTTCTTCAATATCACCATTAACGACATACATTTCATTGCCAATAATCGGCTTAATCGTTTTGCCGCGACAAACTTTAATTAGCTCAATCGCGCCATACATGACGCCGTGATCCGTGAGAGCGATCGCTGGCATCCCCAATTTCAATGCTTGATCCACCAGTTCCGGTAACTGACTGGCACCATCCAGCAAACTGTAATCACTGTGAACGTGCAAACCAACAAAAGACATATTTGGTAATCGCTAATAAGGAATGGGAAATGGGTAATCAGTAATGCGAATAAACCATGACCGATTACCCGTTACCTATCTAGAGTTTTGGGGCGCGTAGATGCCAGTCGGTTGCTTGCTCATAGGCATAAGCAACTTGCAACAGCAAATCTTCTCGCAACACATTACTCATCATCTGGATGCCAATCGGTAATCCCTGGTCATCGAATCCACAAGGTAAACTCAATCCAGGCAGACCTGCGAGATTTAAAGGAATCGTCATCAGGTCAGTTAAATACATACTCAAGGGATCTTCTGTTTTTTCCCCGGCTTTAAATGCGGTGGTGGGAGCAGTGGGAGACACTAAAATATCAACTCTTTCAAAAGCCCGCTGGAAGTCTTGTTTAATCAAAGTGCGGACTTTTTGCGCTTTGAGATAATAGGCGTCGTAATATCCCGCCGAGAGAGCATAAGTGCCTAACATGATCCGCCGCTTGACTTCGGTACCAAAACCGGCGGAGCGAGTCTGAGTATACATTGACAAGAGATTATCCGCGTCAGGCGTCCGGAAGCCATACTTCACGCCGTCGTAACGGGCGAGATTGGCGGATGCCTCGGAAGGAGCAATGATGTAATAGGTGGGCAAACCGTAGCGGAAGCGGGGACAGGAAATTTCTTGAATTTCGGCTCCCAAGTTTTGCAGCTGCTCAATCGCTTTTGTGACTGCCTGCCATACGCAGGAGTCTACACCTTCGCCAAAAGTTTCTTTAATAAAACCTACTCTCAACTGACCTCTGGGTCTAAGGTCAGGTCTCAAGGATTTGGCGTAGTTTGGGATTTTAACGTCGAGACTGGTGGAGTCTTTGGGATCGTAACCCGCGATCGCTCCCAGTAAAATTGCCGCATCTTCTACTGTCCGAGCAAATGGCCCAATTTGATCTAAAGAAGACCCATAAGCCACCAGACCAAAACGGGAAACCAGCCCATAAGTCGGTTTTAACCCCACAACGCCGCAGAAAGAAGCTGGCTGACGGATAGACCCCCCCGTATCGGAACCGAGGGCAACTACACACTCTCTTGCCGCCACCGCCGCCGCCGAACCGCCAGATGACCCTCCAGGCACCCGCTGTAAATCCCAAGGGTTGGCAGTCACTTGATAGGCAGAGCTTTCCGTAGAACTGCCCATCGCAAACTCATCCATATTCGTTTTGCCCACCATCACCGCACCAGCATCTGCCAGTTTTTGGGTCACGGTTGACTCGTAGGAGGGGACAAAATTTTCCAAAATCTTGGAACCGCAAGTGGTGCGAATCCCCTGGGTACACAGATTGTCCTTGATGCCAATGGGAATGCCAGCCAGCAGCCCAATTTCTTCACCAGCAGCGATTTTGGCATCCACAGCATGAGCCTGTTCTAATGCTCTCTCTGCTGTTACGCTCAAAAAACTATGCAATTTCGGCTCTAGTGCCTGAATGCGGTCTAAAGCTTCTTGAGTGAGTTCTACAGCGGAGCGTTCTTTACTAATGAGTTGTGTGTGCAACTCGCGGATGGATGCCATGCTTTGCTTCTACCTTTAGTGACTCAAAGTCCAGATATTTAGTATAGGTCGTGCGTCAGACGCGATGGTTAATTCAGCAATCCTTTGGGATTGTGAAATTTTAGCGGGGAAGTTTGGCAAACCCTGAAATGGCGAACCAAAGGTTGTTCTATAGAAGACATCACTTCCCCGACGTTGTTCAGCCATCCCGCAAGTCGAGCATACTGGATTGTGTAGCAACATCAGCCAGGTAATTTATGCGTCGAGTTCAACTTTGGGCGATCGCTCCCATCCGCTTTCTCGCTCAGAAAGTATTGAGACTAGCAACCCTATTGCTATTGTCTCTAACATTTTTCGGTTGGACACTTCCAGCGCAAGCCGCTAGCCAAATTAGTCCGCGATTGGAAGAGCAAATTTTACAGGTGATTCGTCAGCACCCAGAAGTGATTCTGGAGTCGGTTCAGGCATATCAGCAGCAACAACAACAGCAGCTAAACCAAGCCCAGCAGTCATTTTTGCAGGAGTTCAAGACCAACCCCAAGGCAGTAATTGGTGAATCTCCGACGACGGGGACAGAGTCGTCAAAGGTTGTGCTAATCGAATTTTCAGACTTTCAATGTCCTTATTGTGCCCAAGCTCATGACACGCTAAAGCAGCTGATCGCCAAGCATCCGGATGAAGTGACCTTATCATACAAGCATTTTCCCCTGACTCCGATTCATCCGGAAGCCATGCCAGCGGCTAAAGCGGCTTGGGCGGCAGATCGGCAAGGCAAATTCTGGGAATACCATGACGCTTTATTTGCCAAGCAAGAAAAATTGGGCGAGGAGTTGTATGTGGAGATTGCCCAAACACTCAATTTGGATTTAGAGCAATTTAACCGCGATCGCGCAAGCGTTACCGCTAGTGCTGCGATTGGAGAGGATATTAAGCTAGCTGAGAGTTTAGGGCTTGCAGGCACTCCCTTTTTCTTGATCGATACTGAGACTTTCTCTGGCCCTATCCAACTGTCAGATATGGAAAATCTACTCACTGCTGCGAAGTAATTGGGCTTCAGAATCCAACAATCTGTAGTGAAATACAATCCCGACCTTCACCACCGCCGGTCTATTCGATTAAAGGAATACGATTATTCCCAGGCAGGAGCGTATTTTGTCACCATTTGTACGCAACACCGCCTGTGTTTATTGGGTGAAATTGTGAATGGCGAAATGATATTAAATGAGAGTGGGCAAATGCTGCAAACAATCTGGCAACAATTGCCACAGCGTTTTCGGGGGTGCCCTTCCCAAATTGTTATGGATGCCTTCGTGGTCATGCCCAACCACATACACGGAATTATCCTGATTACCGCCGCAAGCCACACAACCCTCGAATCCTTCAATGCCGTAGGGGCACCCCTTGTGGGTGCCCATCCCAATGTCTTCAATGCCGTAGGGGCACCCCTTGTGGGTGCCCATCCCAATGTCGCTACCCATCCGATGACCGGAATGCCTGCGATGACCGGAATGCCTGCGATGACCGGAATGCCTGCGATGACCGGAATGCCTGCGATGACCGGAATGCCTGCGATGACCGGAATGCCTGCGATGACCGGAATGCGTCCGATGACCGGAATGCCTGCGATGACCGGAATGCCTGCGATGACCGGAGAAGGGGCAGGCACAAGGCCCGCCCCTACTAATGCCATAACCGGAGAAGGGGCAGGTACAAGGCCCGCCCCTACATTGGCGGATATTGTGCGTGCATTCAAATCTATTACAACCCACCAATATACAATCGGTGTCCGCCAGCAGGCTTGGCCGCCATTTACAGGCAAGTTATGGCAGCGCAATTACTATGAACACATTATTCGGAATGAGCGATCGCTTCGTCAAATCCAGCAGTACATCATTGAAAATCCACTCCGCTGGATAGACGATCCAGAAAACCTAGCCCTCACGCTGCTTCAAGGTTAAATAGTACGCGATCGCACCGATGACATCGGCTGTGGCGCGATTCACAATGAAATTCAGTTAGCGCAAACGCTGGAAATTCTAGGCGATCCCTTGTTGGTCAAAAATGGGGAAACTTTCTCGTCGGGTGCTGTCTATTTATCTGATATGGAAAGTTTATCAACTCGCGATAGCGAGTCTTAAGGTAACTTATGCGTCGAATTCAATTTTGGGCATTTGCCCCCATCGTCCTACTCGCTACGTTCTTTCCTTTGAGCGTTCAAGCGCGGCAGTCTCTGGCAAATGTTAGCGGTAATAGTGTCCCGGTTGGTTTTTCTCAAGAAGGATCTACCTTGTTGGCGCAGGCAAATACTCTCTCACCTCTGGAACAAGGAGTGATTGCTGAAATGAATCAGGCGCGGAAAAATCCCGCCGCCTATGCCGCCGTGCTGGAGAATTGGAAAAAACGCTTCCAAGGTAAGCAAGTGAGAATGTCTGGGAACGTTTTTTTACAGACTCAGGAAGGCGTGAAAGCCGTCGATGAAGCGATTCGCTTCCTGAAATCCACTCGTCCTTTGCCACCCTTAAGTGTATCTAAAGGGATGTCGCTGGGGGCTAGGGATCATGTGAAAGACCAGGGACCAAAAGGTAAGATAGGTCACAATGGGAGCGATCGCAGCGATCCGTTTTCTCGCATCAATCGCTACGGTTCCTGGCAAACCACCGCCGCCGAAAATATCAGTTATGGCGCTGACACTGTTCAATCTATCGTAATGCAGTTAATCATTGATGATGGGGTTCCGAATCGCGGTCACAGAAAAAACATTTTTAACCCCGCTTTCCGAGTCGCCGGAGTGGCTTTTGGGTCTCATGCACAATATAAATCGATGTGCGTGATTACCTATGCTGGAGGATATAAAGAGAAAAAATAGGCTTCATGCATCACTCGTCCTCCTCATCTCATCACCTCAGCGTTCGCCTCCAGGGAAAAGGATTTCCCATTCTCTGTCTACACGGTCATCCGGGTTTAGGCAGCAGTATGTCTGTCTTCACTAACCACTTATCCCAAAAATTCCAAACTTTTGCCCCTGACCTCCGTGGATACGGCAACAGTCGCATCAATGGCAATTTTAGTATGGAAGACCATTTGACCGATTTGGAGGCTCTTCTAGACCGCTTCCAGATTGAGCGTTGCCTGGTATTGGGTTGGTCGCTAGGGGGGATTTTGGCGATGGAGTTGGCGCTGAGGCTACCAGAGCGAGTCACGGGTTTGATTTTGATTGCTACAGCAGCACGCCCTCGTGGGAATCATCCGCCAATCAGTTGGCAGGATAATTTTTACACGGGGCTGGCTTCGATTGTGAACCGCATACAGCCTGGCTGGGAGTGGAATATTGAGACATTTGGGAAGCGATCGCTCTATCGCTACTTGATTGGGCAACACACCCCCGGCGCTTACCGCTACCTTGCCTTGGAGGCGATGTCAGCTTACCTGCAAACCTCAGCGGCGGCAACACGGGCACTTAACACTGCTCTAGGAGCTGGTTACAACCGATTGGCAGACCTCCAGCAGATCCCATGTCCGAGTTTGATGTTGGCAGGAGCAAGCGATCGCCACATCACTCCTGAGTCGAGTTTAGAAACGGCTCATCACCTCAAGGATTGCCAATGGCACTGCTATCCAAATACCGCTCATTTATTTCCCTGGGAAATTCCCGAACTGGTACTGCGGGACATTGACTCCTGGCTCGATAGCCATCCACAAGTTGTAACGCCAGATGGAGTTTAGATACCATCGTCACCTCACTCTTGACCGAAGCTATTTAGCCCGGACCAGAGGGAGTGCAAGTTCAAATTTGGTATCCTATCCTATTAATTCTCAGCATTCCAGAAGCATCTATCCCCGCCGACCCCACCCCTCTGGTTAACCCAGAGAGGTTGGGGATGAGGTACCAAACGATCGGGATTCAAAGGGATTTGATCTTACCCGCTAAATGGCTCAAAACCTAAGAAGGCTGACCGCTAAAAAACGTGGCTGTTCTCTGGCGGTCAAAACGCTCCCCCGACTCATCGTAAATCGTTAGCTTCTCTGGCTTACAGCGCTTTACCATAGCTTTAATGCCTTTAGCTCCTTCTTCTTCCAGGTCTTCGATGTAACCAGCTTTGGTTTTATCAGCTTCCTGGGCGCTGATGAAAGGGCCAAAGTAGTAAGTACAACGGGGGTTGTCTGTGACAATCTCAACCCACCAAGCCCGTCCAAAGAAGTGGAGAATGTTAATCAAAAATTCCTTCATGTTCTTGGCCTATCTTAGGGGATACAAAGCAGTCTTCTAAAAGGTATGTTCTTTACATTTTGTTATACTCTGTCATCTTTCTTTTTTAAAGTCTCTTTTGAGAGATTATTCAAGTAGAGTCGATTCGACCAGCGCTGACGATAAATTTCATAAAGAGCCATTCCCCCGGCGACTGAGGCATTCAGGCTCGGTGTGTTTCCCTCTAGCGGAATCGAAATTAGGAAGTCACAACACTTTTGTGTCAGGAGATTCAATCCTTCACCTTCAGAACCAATCACTAATACTACTGGCCCTGTAAATTGAGTTGTGTGTAACATTTGACCATCGCCTGCGGCGGTGCCGTAAATCCAAAAGCCAGCCGCTTTCAATTCTTCCAAGGCACGGCTGAGGTTAACCACTCTGGCAACGGCAAAACTTTCTAAAGCTCCTACTGCCACTTTCATCACGGCGGATGTGATTCCCACTGCCCGTCGTTGAGGGATCACCAATCCTTGGGCACCCAAGGCTTCTGCTGTGCGAATAATCGCCCCCAGATTGTGGGGATCGGTAATGCCATCCGCTACCACCAGCACCGGCTGCTCTGAGACAGATTTCGCCTGAACGATTAAGTCGCTTAGCTCAGTGTAAGCGTAGGGTGCGACTTGAGCGACCACTCCTTGATGATTGACCCCGTGAGTGATTTGATCCAGGCGGCGCGGGCTGACTTCATCGATTACCGTTCCCCGTTCCTTGGCTTTCAGCAGTAGGGAGTGAAAGCGGGAATCGTAACGCAAATTTGGCAGTATCCAAACCCGATTCAGATGGCGATGTTTCTCCAAAGCGGTGAGGACAGGATGCCGTCCATAAATCAGATCGCTTTCCTCTTCGGGTGCGGTAGCCTCCGCTCGATCCTCTGCCTGGGGACGACCTCTGGGGATCTCCCGTTCGCGCCGGTCGGGAATCGACTTCTTTGGCTTGAAGTTGTCTGTCGGGCGCGTGCCAATCGAGTCAGTGTCTTTGTGGCGGGAGGCGGGACGGATTTGCTGACGCTCTCGGCGCGTGTCAATCGAGTCAGTGTCTTTGTGGCGGGAGGCGGGACGGATTTGCTGACGCTCTCGGCGCGTGTCAATCGAGTCAGTGTCTTTGTGGCGGGAGGCGGGACGAATTTGCTGACGCTCTCGGCGCGTGTCAATCGAGTCAGTGTCTTTGTGGCGGGAGGCGGGACGGATTTGCTGACGCTCTCGGCGCTGAATAATCGGCTTGACTTGCTCATGCTTACCGAGAGGGCGCGTATCCCTAGCGGCGTCCTTGTCATCGGAGATGGAACGCGCGGGGGGCGTCCGTTGCTCTACAATTCGCTTCACGAGCCGATTTTCCCCAAGACGCTTTGGGAAGGCACGCTTGGCTCGAATGGGCTTTCCTCGACTGGTGCTGGCTCTGCCCGGAGGATGGGGTCGGCGATGTTGATCGGCCATATTGTTAAGAATCTTTAACTTGTGGAAGTGGATTTAGCTCTAAGTAGCTCAGCAGCTGGTTCAATCGCTGGGGATCGGTTAGGTAAAGATAGCCCATCAACGTCTCTAAGCTGGTAGCTTGTTGATAAATTTCGGGATCGAGGCGCTTGGGGCGACCTGTCGCAGCGTTGCGTCCGCGCCGCAAGATTTCTAATTCTGTGCTGGTGAGGTGGGGTTCGAGCGATCGCAATGCTTTTGCCTGACTTTCGGCTCTCACCTGCGCCACTACCATGTCATGATAAGCGTGGGATCGCTTGGGTGGCAGTAGATAAAAACTACGGATATAAAGTTCATACACGGCATCTCCTAGATAAGCTAAAGACGCCGGGGAAAGCCGCTGAATTTGCGTGCTGCGATTTGCGATCGCCCAGGTCGAGTTCAACGATATTTTGGTTTCACCCAGTACGGGGTTAGTATTCAGCCAATCTGAACACTCTTCCTCCTGTGAACTCACATCTATGCCCTACCTCGCCCTCTAGTTAATCTTAATGCTTTCGCCTGAAACTCAGGTGATGGGGAATGGGTAGTAGGTAAGGGGTAATTGGTAATTACCTGTTCCCTTTGTCTCCTACGCCTGGGCCCCGCTGCTCTTTGTTTCCCTATCATTCCCTGTTCAGGACTCTTGAAAATGATTGGGGCGGGTTCTGTTGCCCCCACCCCTCAAGCGCGAACAGCGAATCATGGCGGCATACGAAGAGCGCATCCGCGCCGCGAGAGCGATCGCGTCTCTGTTAGGTTAAGCTGGCTTGACCTTCTCCAATGCCGCTTCGACCGAAGGCTGCAATGACAGAAACTGTTCTAAGCGAACCAGCTTCACAGTTTGAGTCACCCGCGCATTTGTAACAATTTGCAAACTACCCTCAAGGCTTTGAGCCTTCTTCACCAGCTGCACTAGAGCGCCCAAGCCAGAGCTATCGACAAAATCAATTTTGGAAAGATCCAGAACAACGTTACTGGGACCTTCCTCAATACACTTGCTGATAACTTTCCGAAACGTGGGTTCGGAAAAAGCATCCAATAAGCCTGTGAGGCGGAATAGCTGATAATTGTCCCTAACTTCGCGAGTGCCTCTTAAGCTGACAGTTAGGGTTAGTGGCTCAGGAATAACACCCTCCTAGCTGGATTGTCCTTAGTCGAGGCTTTATTATAAAACACAATGCGCTGGATATACCCATCTGTTGTGATTAGTCCTTAGTCCTTAGTCAAGGATATAAGACTATCCACGTCACATGGGACAAACCTCATCCCCCGTGCCTCCTCCTTGCGGGCGAGGGAGAGGAATACTCGCTTGACTGGCAATGCGATCGTCAGTCAAAGAATACGCTTGTGCGATCGCATCTGCTCAACAAATTGCTCAAACAGATAGTCGGCATCATGAGGGCCAGGGCTGGCTTCTGGGTGATACTGTACGGAAAAGAAGGGTAGGGATTTGTGACGCAACCCAGCCACAGTGCGGTCGTTCAGGTTCAGGTGGGTAATTTCCACTTCTGGATTTAAAGAATCTGCATCAATGGCAAACCCGTGGTTTTGGCTGGTAATCTCCACTCGCTGGTTCTCAAAACCGGCGGGTTGATTTAAGCCCCGATGACCAAATTTGAGCTTGAAGGTGTCAGCCCCCAGCGAAAGACCGAGAATCTGGTGCCCCATGCAGATCCCAAACATCGGTTTCTGGCTTTCTAGCAGTGCCCTTGTGGTTTCGATGCCTTCGGTAACAGCAGCGGGATCGCCGGGACCATTGGAAAGAAAAATTCCATCCGGGTTGTGCTTGAGAATTTCTTCAGGGGATGTATTGGCGGGAACCACGACCACGCGGCAACCGTAACTCGCCAGACGCCGCAGGATGTTCCGTTTGATGCCAAAATCAATGGCGACAACCGTGAGGGCTTCCTCCCTGTCTGAGGGGATTCCAGGGCTGAATTCCCAACTCGACTCTGTGGGGTCAGACCACTCATAGACGTTGGCAGTCGTAACTTCCCGAACTAGATTCAACCCTGCCATACTGGGAGCTGCTTGCACTTTCTTCAGCAATTCAGCGGTGTCAAGAATTTCGGTGGAAATCGCCCCATTCATGGCACCAGCGGAGCGAATCTTCCGGGTAAGGGCACGGGTATCGATGCCGTAAATGCCTGGAATGTGGTGTTGCTTGAGATAATCGGGCAAAGACTGGCTGGAACGCCAATTGCTGGGACGGGAGGAAATGTTACGAGCGATCGCGCCCCGCACTTGGGGGCCATTCGATTCTTCATCATCTAGATTGACGCCAGTGTTGCCTAATTCTGGATAGGTGAAGGTGACAATCTGACCGCAGTAACTGGGATCTGTCAAGACTTCCTGGTAGCCGGTGATACCCGTGTTAAAGACCACTTCACCGATGGCTGTTCCAGGGGCACCAAAAGACCAGCCTTTGTACGACGTGCCATCGGCAAGGACGAGCAAAGCTGGTTGAGCAGAAGAAATAGACATAAGGTAGTGGTTAGTTTTTAGAAATTAGTTCTTAGTTGGTAAGTTATCATCTCACAGGCGGTTGGGATAAGAGATAAGTGGGTGCTGTGTGAGAATGCGATCGCATTTGGCAAATCCGATTGAATGGAGGACGATAGACATCGCCCAGGATGCTACCAGCACTCGTCAATTTGCCCATTCATAATCAGATTAGCCATTCGCTAATTTTTCAGAAACTCAACTAACTGCTCCAACTTCGACCAGGCAGTACCGCTACCTAAGATTTCTCTAGCCATCGCAATGCCCTCTGCATGACTACCCATTGCGATAGCGCTGCCAACTTGGAGTGCCAACGCCGCATTCAAGGCCACTACATCCTGCTGCGCGGATGTTCCTTTTCCTTGAAGGACATCGCGCAAAATTTCGGCATTTTCCTCGACATCTCCACCCCGAATTGACGCCGTGGGTGCCGGTGTCAAGCCTAATTCTTGGGGATGCAGCGTTGCCAGTTGTACCTCACCACCGGACAGCACTGCTAAATCTGTCGCGTCTGCTAACCCCGCTTCATCCAGTTTCTCGCGTCCGTGCAGGACAATTGCCTGCTGAGTTCCTAACTGCCCTAAAGCATGGGCAATCGTCACTACCAAGTTGGGATCGCACACGCCAATGATCTGCCCTGTGGGGCGTAACGGATTCACCAAGGGGCCTAGTAAATTAAATACTGTCCGCACTTTCAAGGTTCGCCGCAGCGGTGCCACAGCTTTGAGCGCTGGGTGCCAACCGGGTGCAAATAGAAAGGTAATCCCGATTTCCTCAAGTGCTGCTTGTGCTTTCTCACTGCTGGCGTTCAGGTTGACTCCCAGCGTTTCCAAGACATCCGCCGAGCCAACTTTGCTCGAAGCCGAACGATTGCCATGTTTGGCGACTGAGACGCCAGCCGCAGCGGCAACAAAGGCAACGGCTGTAGAGATATTAAAGGTTGATGCCCCATCTCCCCCAGTTCCACAAGTGTCAATGACCGGACTGAGGATTGGCGATTGTAGGCTGAGTGGGGAGGATTGAGACTGTAACACCTGAGCCATCCCAGCAAGTTCGTCTGCCGAAACGCCCTTTGCTTGCAGGGCGGCTAAAATCGCCCCCGATAGCGCGGGTGGAATTTCCTCGTTTAACCATGCCTGCATCAGACAGGCGGCTTGATCGTGAGGCAGGGATTGCCGATCGAGTAGCTGTTGCAGCAAGTTAGGCCAGATGGATGAGTCGGCAGAAGCGATCGCTCTCGTCTCAGCAGCATCTTGGCTCGTCAGTGAAGGAGTATTAGTCATTGACAGGTTTCGTGTGCGGCGCACTCAGTTCAGAGGCATTTTGCAAAAGCTTATCGGATCGCCAAGCTCTCTAGCAACGTCCTGCACAATTTTCTGTCGTAATCTTACTTAGTTCGCACGATGGGTTTTTGGATAAGTATTAAGATTCAGCAATTTTGCCGATCCCAATTTGACGCTCTTAGTTTGATTATCTTAAATATTAGCGATCGCCATTGTCAGTCTCATCCTATTTGTTAATTCTTACTGTGTTTAGATATACATTCTTCTTTGACTTTATCAAAATTTTATATATCTTGGTTGCATTTTTGAAAATAAAAGTAAGTTTTTAAGTAAAAACTTGAGTATTTTCATACTGATTAAATTAAGGATAATTACGGAGGCTTTTTGTTGATGCAGTCTTCCGAGCCAAAAGTTTCTGAAGATAAAATAAATTTTACCGCTGTATCTGTTCCAGAAAATAACTCCAAGAAACCTCCAAAAAATTAGCTAAAACAGCTAATCTTTCGCTTAAGTATCCGGCACAAAATTGGTTTGGACAGACGCTGATGTGGCACTGCTTTGCGCCATTGCCACATCAGATAGCGATCGCGATTAACAAGCGCGGAACTCTACGCCGAAGCCAGTAATTCTGCCCGTCTTGACCAAGACAAAACCTGGCAACTGGAACAAACTTTGCCAGAACTCCAAGAAACTCAAGCTCAACTGATTCAAGCCTAAAAAATGTTCAGCGTCGCTCAGATGGTTGCTAGTATTCCCCATGAATTTAATAATCCTGTTAACTTTATCCACCGCCACCTCCAACACGCTAACCAGTCCAACTTTTTGTAGCTAAATAATCTGAACCAATAGCACCATAATGTAGAATCAAAAAATTGGAATAACTATCTAAAAAAATATGTCAAAAAGTCGTGGAACCTTTAATACCGAGGAAGTGTTGCCGGATGAGCGCAACTTCGTCGCCGCTGTTCTGGATACAGCAGCAACTTTGGTGGTGGTTCTCGACACCCAGGGGCGAATCGTCCTTTTCAATCAAGCCTGCCAGCAAACCACTGCTTACGCGGCGGATGAAGTCAAAGGCAGACCGTTCTGGGATTTGTTTTTGCTGCCAGAAGAAGTGAAACCTGTCAAAGCTGTCTTTAAAAATCTTCAAGCTGGTCAGTTCCCAAACCAGTATGACAACTACTGGTTAACGCGAGATGGCGATCGCCGTTTGATTGCTTGGTCGAATACGGCGCTGCTCGGCTCCTCTGGTGGGGTCAAGTACATCATCGGTACGGGGATTGATATTACCGAGCGTCACCAGGCAGAGCAAGCGCTGAAAAAGGCAAAGGCTGAGCTAGAAATCAGGGTGGAAGAGCGGACGGCTGAACTTAGGAAAGCCAACGAGCAATTGCAGGAAGAGATGCTAGAGCGCCAGCGCACTGAGGCGGCACTCCAGCAGAGCTATAGCCTCTTGCAGGAAGTCATTGAAGGAACCCCCGATGCCATCTTTGTCAAGGATCTACAATACCGGGTGGTGATGCCTAATTCAGGTCTTGGCACCATTCTGAGTAAGCCGGTGGAGGAAATTATCGGCAAGAATAATACCGAGTTGTTGTCACCTGAACTTGCCTGTCAACTCACAGAGACTGAATGCCGCATTATGGCATCGGGAAAAGCTGAGGTGGTTGAGGAAGTTGTTACCATCATGGGCATCACCAAGACTTATCTTTCCACCAAAAGCGTTTTGCGCGAACCTTGTGGTAACGTGATTGGTCTGATTGGCATCTCGCGGGATATTACCGAGCGCAAAGCCGCTGAGGAGGCGCTACGAGAATCCGAAGAGCGTTATCGTCACTTTATTGAGACTGCCTTAGAAGGAATTTGGGTGATCGACGCCCAAAGCAAGACGGTTTTTGTCAATCGCACAATGACAGAAATGCTTGGCTACAGCATTGAGGAGATGCAGGGTAGACCGCTATTTGATTTCATGGATGATGAAGGGAAAGCGATCGCTGCCCGCCAAGTCAAGCTTCATCACCAAGGTATTAAAGACAAGATTGATTTCAAGTTATGTTGCAAAGATGGCTCGTTTCGATGGGCAATTGTTTCTACCTCTCCCATCTTCGACTCAGCGGGGAATTATGCTGGCTCCTTTGCGATGATTACGGATATCACCTGTTGTCAACTCCGATCGTGTAGTTATCAGCTTTGCAGATAACGGTCTAGGGATGACGGAAGCTATGAAAAAACAGTTATTTAATCCCTTTTTTACGACCAAACCCGTGGGCAAAGGCACGGGGTTAGGTTTGTCGATCAGCTATCAAATTGTTGTGGAAAAACACGGGGGTCAATTGCACTGCGTGTCTGAACCAGGGCAAGGTACAGAGTTTGCGATCGCAATTCCCATTCAACAGCACCGTTAGGCTTCATTTGATAAGATTTTCATTTAAATGCACGACACCTAACCGCTGCGTTTTGTTTTTCGTCTTTACTTAGAGTTAACCCTAACTTAGTGGCTGATTAATTCTACGAGTGTTAGTCTGTTAATGCTGAAATGTTATCACGGATATAAGCTGTGTTGCAAGGTACTTTCAGTAGAAGAAATAAAGCCATAAAAATTTAACGAGTAACAGCAATGGGTATCCATCGCGGGATCGTTTCAGCTACATTTTTAATTTTGACAGGATTGAGCGCGATCGCTCCACCTGTTTTCTCTCAAATTCAGCAGTTTGAAACTCAACAACCTGAACTTCAACAAATCGATCTGATTTTTAGCCCTAATACCAATCAAAGTTTTGAAGACGTGCTTGAGCAAGCAGAATCTATTGCTAGCAATTCTGTTGATGAGGGATTTGCCAAAAACCCGGATATCACGCAAATTTATATCAGAATTTTCGGTGACATCAAAGGACAAGTAGCCCCACTTCTATTTTCAAAAGTTTATCGTTCTGATTGGCAGACAGAACCCAAAATTGATCGTTGGATTCGATATTTTGATAATTCTGGATTGCTGCTAGGCTTTTATAATTCATCTGATTCCTTCCTACCTCCGATTACTCCTACATCCACCATCAGACGCGAAGACGATCCTGGTTTTCGGGATGATTAAATACAAGTAGAGGCGCAATTATTCGCGCCTCTAGGTAGAAAAAACACTAAAATTATCTTTTTAAGACAACAAATTTGGGTTTTTCTTTCTACCCTTTAACCCTGCTACTGTTGCCACTCCAAAAAGAAGTATACCCAATGTAGGCGTAGTTTCAGGAACAACTGCCGCCTCATCAACCAATAAGGCTGAAATACGTGTTCCATCCCCAACATCCACAACCCCAATCCCTAAAGTATATTCTCCTGAAGTTGGAATGATGTATGAAAAAGTTTTGAATCCCGTTTCTTTACTAAAGACACTCGAAGAGTCAGTAAATTTTGAAATTGTATCCGCTAAATTGAAGAATTGGGTGCTAGATTCTGACTGAAGGCTTACGAAAGCAAAGTCATTAAATTCAGGATAGGTAAAGTCATCAACCGCAGCTTGCTCAACAGCCTCATTAGTGAGGAAGTTCCAAGAAAAAGATAACTTTTGCCCAGCACTGGCTTTAAAAGTCTGCTTGATGGCAGATCCCTCAATCGGCTCTGCGGTAGCAATGTCATATAAAGATTGATCGCCAAAGAAAGTTGAGAAACCTAAGAATCCTTCTAAACTTTCTTCTTCAGCAAAGCCAGAAATGAAAGTGACGGGAGCGGCATTCCCGCCGATTATCGGATTAGAATTATTGTCAAAACCAAGAATTTCTTGGTATGCAGTTGAGAGAAAAGCCTGGTTTTTTCCTTGGGATGGCTTAATTCCAAAAGCTGAAGTTTCTATTCGATAATCGCCTACTGTTTTCCAGTTCTGAAACCCTTCTTCAAATCCTCCATTCAGGATAGCAGCTTTCGCTGTAGCTGGAAAAGATACACTTACACCGATGGCAAGTGCCGCAAAACCAATCGTTTTTATCATTGAAATGACTCCTAATTTTTTCCGTCAAAAAGGTCTTTTTCAAGTTCTGCTGATTTTTAAGAGCAGGCTTGGGTTAACCTTAAGTATTTTCACGGATACTTCTATTAAAAGCATTTTTGGTTAAGCAAACATTAATAGGGGTATAAGACCTGCTAAAATTCGGCTTAACAAGCTTATTCTTATTTACAACTTCTTGATAAATTTATATTTTATTAATCTTGTATTAACCCAGAGATTAAAGAAGCTTAATTCTACGTCAGTAGTATTCATAGGGTGCGTAGAAACACCCAGATTTGGCGGTGTAAGTCGAGCATGGGGGAGCCGCCCATTCGAGTAGAGAGAACAAAAAGCAGGCATGATGCTAGAGGTATATCTACTTATGCCGATGGCTTGAGGTAATGCTGCGTTGACTAGCAGTTGACATGAATGCTGTGGCTTCGCTGAAGTTCGCAGCATTTTTGGCTGACTGTTTAAGTTATAGAGCTTAGCTCGACTAAATTCCTGCCAAATAATGACTCAAGATTTTTGATTATTGCGATCCCAAAAAGAGAGGGAATTTAATGTCTAAGTTCAGTCGCAGGCAGCTACTAATTTTTTTTGGGGCGAGTGCCGGTACTGCTGTACTAGCTCCTACTTTGGGGAGACAGCGTTTTGGCAGCAATCCTAGCGTTGCCCAAGCGGTTCCATCGCTGAAATTTACCCCAGTGCGTTTGCCACATCCTTTACCGATTTACCAAGAGCAAAAAAGTTTTTACGCTACAGCAATTAATAATCAAGGAAGCGTACTAAATGCTGCTACTGATACTCGGTTAGGCACCTACAACATCATTGATGATGTAGTGGTACCCCCAGAATACGAACGTTATGTGATTGTACGTTGGGGCGATCGCGTCTTCCCCAACCAAGAAGAATACTTTGGCTACAACTGCGACTACACCGGCTTCGTTCCCCTGGATGGCAGAAACCCCAACGATGGCTACCTTTGGGTAAATCACGAGTATGTCTCCTACCCGTTTGCTTTTGCACTCCCTGAAGTCCCAGCGGATTTAGCAGGATTGCCTGAATCTTATCCCTTGGTCGTCGGGCAGAGTTTACCGGCTGACAAAACCAGTCTTCTCCTGTTGGGCGAAATCATGTACAACATGGGTGGCTCTGTCCTGCGGATGTCACGCCAAAATCGCGCCGGACGCTATTCGATTGTTAAAGATCCCAACAATCGACGCATTCATGGTCTTTCCGGTTTAGGGATTAACAGCGAGCGTTCCGATCAGTATAAAACCATTACCTCTTGGGGTTCCAAGAGCTACCAGAAAGGCGATCAAAACTACCTGCTGGGTACGGGACTCGCTGCCACTCAAGTATTTCCTCTCAGTGTAGATGGGCTGGGTAATAAAATCATTGGCACTGGCTACAACTGCTCTGGCGGCACCACTCCCTGGGGAACCATCCTCTCAGCGGAAGAAAACTTTCAGGCAAGCACAGCCTTTTTTGTGGGAGTCACAGAATTTGTGAAGCCTGACGGCACTCAGACTAGCTACACCCCCGGTACCACTGGGGAAAAATTTGGCTTGGTCGGCGAAAAATACGGCTGGATGGTGGAAATTGATCCGAGTAACCCGAATTTCCGCCCTCGCAAACACACCGCCTTGGGTCGTTACCGTCATGAAAACATCGCCATGCGGGCGGAAGCTGGGAAAAAATTAGTTGCCTACATGGGTGATGACCGACGTGGGGGACACACCTGGAAATTTATCAGCAAAGGCACAGTTTCTGCCCCCAATAGCAAGAGCAACAGCGCTTTATTTGAGGATGGGACGCTGTATGTCGCCCGTTACAATCCTGACGGGACAGGAACGTGGATTCCCCTGGATTTGAATGCTGCTACCAATCCGATTCCGCCCTCCGTTCTTGGCTCTAAAGAAATTGCCGCACTAGGCAAAGCGAGCCGGAATGGTTTGATTAAACTACCCAAACGGAACGGGATTGCTAGCCAAACCACAGATGGTGGTGCCTTAAATGTAGATACAACTAATGAAGCCACGCTTCTACCTGATTACAAAGGTAAAAAGCTGTCCAATTTTTACACCAGCCAAGGGGCTGTCCTCGTGGATGCCTTCTTAGCTGCCAACTTAATGGGAGCCACTCCCACCGCACGTCCCGAAGATATCGAAGTTCATCCTCGCACTAAGGAAGTATTTATTGCCTACACGGATGGTGCGGCGGGAAGCGATGGCTACCCCGACTCTCGAATCTTTGTGATTTCTAAGTACAGCCCTGCCGTCACCGCCGGACAGCCTTCGGGCGAACTGTTCAAAATTATGGAAAACAGCTCGGATGGCACGGGTACAACTTTCCGCTGGCAGCGATTTGCTAAAGGTGGGGAAGCAGGAGCAGAACCGGGTTCTGGTTTTGCCAATGTGGATAACTTGGCATTTGATCCCAAAGGAAATATTTGGGGCGTCACGGATATGTCTACGAGCGCTCACAATGGTTTTGATGTTGGTGCTGCCGCAACTCCATTACTGATAGACCACAGGGTAGTGGGTGCTAACTCCCCTAGTGTGGATGATTCTAATCTCAATGTTCAAACTTCTAACCTGATTGGGGTTTTTGGAAATAACTGGCTCTTTTTCATTCCCACCACTGGCCCGGATGCCGGGGAAATCGTACCCTTTGCCTATGGCCCGCCGCGTTGCGAGATGACGGGGCCGACTTTTATCGGGGATACGCTGATCCTGGCGGTGCAGCACCCTGGTGAAGATTGCCCGTTTACTCCTCAGCAAACCCTAAGTCGAACGATTGAGATGCTGGACTTGAATGGCACTCTATTTAACCAACAACGCACGGTTCCTCGTGGTAGTAATTGGCCTAGCAATATTGAGGGCAATCCTCAAGGACCACCGCGTCCTTCGGTGATTGGCATTCAACGCAAGCAGTCAAATGGCACGTTTGTTTAATTAACAGGACTTACGCAAAGCTTATACATATAGCGTTCTTGTCGGTTCAATCCCCCTGTGGTTGCCCTCAGATGTCGCGCAAGTTGCGTAAGTCCTAATTAAGTAAAAAGGCAAAAGAAAGAGACAAGAATCTTTCTTTTGCCTTTTTACTTTTACCTTCTTAAGCGCCTAACATTTGCAACTGATATAAACTGGCGTACAATCCGCCTTGGCGCAACAATTCATCGTGGCTGCCCGACTCTACCAGTTGCCCTCGCTTCAGCACCAAAATCCGGTCTACATTGCGGATGGTTGAGAGACGGTGAGCGATAATAATGGCGGTGCGTCCCTCCAGCAATTTGTCGAGGGCATCTTGAATTAAAGCTTCTGTACCTACGTCTAGACTGGCTGTTGCTTCATCTAGCACTAAAATACGGGGATTGCGGATAGCGGCACGGGCAAATGCTAAGAGTTGCTTTTGCCCGCTAGAGATATTGGTGCCTCGTTCTCTAAGTTGGGTATCGTAGCTTTGAGGCAGTTGTTCGATAAAACTGGCAACATTAGTTTTTTCGGCGGCTTGTCGAATTTCTTCAAAGGAGTAAGTATCTCCTAGAGTAATGTTGCTCTTCACGTCACCGGCAAACAGAAAGCCATCTTGGAGGATGACGCCCATGTGTTCCCGCAGTTCTTTTTGGGGTAAGTCTCGGACGTTGACACCATCAAGGAAAATGCGACCTTCAGTGGTTTCGTAAAGGCGACACAGCAAGCGAATAATCGAACTTTTACCAGCACCCGTGGGACCAACGAGAGCGACTTTTTCGCCGGGATGGATGGTGAAGTTCAGGTCTTTGAGGACGTATTCATCATTTTTATAGGCAAAGGAGACATTTTCAAAGCGAATTTCACCTTTGGCGGTTGGGAATGGGGAATGGGAAATTCTCCTCGGTTCCTCTGATCCAGACGGGATAAATTGCGTCTCTACAAGCTGCTTTTGTGTACCTTCAGGATCGCGGATTTCAATCGGTTCGCTGAGAATATCGGTGATGCGTTCGACGGCGGTGAAACCAGCTTGCAGGGAGGTAAATTTTTCAGCAAATTGTCGCAAGGGATCGAATAGACGCTGGGCATACAAGATAAAGGCAGAGAGGGTGCCAAAACTGAGGGCTTTGCCCATGATCATTTGTCCGCCTAACCAGAGTACGCCCGCGATCGCTACCAGTGCAATCCACTCTAATGTGGCTGATACGGCTGAGTCGTGAAAGATAGTTTTATCTACTTCTTCGATATACCGCTGATTCGTTACCCGAAACAGTTCTGAGTTGAATTTCTCTCGCCGGAATAGCTGCACGACGTTCACTCCAACGATGTTTTCTTGCAGCGTTGAGTTGAGTGCAGAGAGTTCTTCTCTAGCGTTGTAATTGGCTTTGCGGTACTGCTGTTCGAAGTAAATAATCAAACCCGTCACCGGCACCAACATCAGTGTTAGCATCAATGCCAGCTGCCATTGCAGCAAAAACATGGTGATGGCGATCGCTAAAATCGACACTAGATCGCTGACAATGCCAATGGCACCTGTGGAAAAGACATCCCCCAGGGCTTCTACATCGCTGGTGAGGCGGGTAATCAATCGTCCCACGGGGGTGCGATCAAAAAATCGCACCGCCAAGGAAGTGACGTGATGAAATAAGTCAGTGCGAATCTCGGCGGTAATTTGCTGTCCCACCTTCTGCACCGTGTAACCTTGGGCGGCGGTGAACACCATGCGAACGATCATCGTTACCAGCAGTAAAACGGCCAGAAGATTAATTCCTTCCAACAAGCCTTTACCTTGAAGAAAAGACCAAACTGCTTCCCCACGAATCAGCGAAATTGCTTGCCCCACGATGATCGGTTGAATTGCCCCTGCGACTGACAGCGGCACTAACAACAGGATGGAAATTATCAGCAGGCGACCACTTTTCCGGGCGTAGGGGACTAGGCGCAGGAAGAGTCGCCAGTCGCTTTCACGAACGCGCGATCGCTCTTTTCCATAAGTTTCCGTCAGAAGCGGGGATTGAGTCATGCTGCCAAAGCTATCTTCTTTCTACTTTCTTCATTGTTCCCCTTTCACCAGTGCTGTAGCAGCTGCCTGTAGAGATAGGTAAGCCGTTTCAGGTTGCCCGTTGATGTAGGATTTGCCATCTACCGATTCGCACAGAGTTCCTACTTTCTCTCCATCAGCGCCATAGACTTCTAGCACGTTTTGGAGAATATTCGGGTCAAAACCTTGCACAATTGAACTCCAAGCATTTTTATCAACCGAGCAAATCCTGATTGTTTCGTCCATTTGATCGCCTTGCGCTAGCAATTGATTAAAACAGCACTTCTAAGGTCTTCAACCCATTGATGGATATCACCCGTATTGAGGCGGTAACTCCGAGGGTGGGCAATTAACCGCGCCGTACTTTCAAATAGTGTATCAATCTCGATCAAGCCATTTTCGCGCAGGGTGCGACCCGTGGAAACTAAATCTACAATCGCCTCCGACATCCCGGTAATCGGCCCTAGTTCTACGGAACCATACAAAGGCACAATTTCTACGGGTAAATCTAAGCTTTCAAAGTATTCGTGGGCACAATGAACAAACTTAGACGCGACTCGACCGTGGGGCGGCAGTTGCAAGACTGACCGATAAAGGCTAGAAGACCGTACCGCCACTGACAGCCGACAAAGACCAAACCGGAGGTCAGCTAGATGAGCAACCTGGGGGTTTTTCTCCCGTAGAACATCGTAACCGACAATCCCTAAATGCGCTTGCCCATATTCCACATAAACTGGGACATCTTGCGCCCTTACCAGTAGCGCTTTGGCGGTGCCGGTGGGGTCTTGTATTTGGAGTTGGCGGTTGGCAGAATCTTTGAAGGCACTAAAGTCGAGTCCGACACTTTGCAGCAGCCGAATGCTATCAGATAAGAGTGCGCCTTTGGGCAATGCAACGGTAAGCATAGAATAGAGTTCTGAGTGTTGAGTGTTGAGTTTTGAATATCAAAAGGTAACTCATAACTCATACCTCATAATTCATAACTTTTGTGATGCGAATTCTCTTGGTGGATGATGAAGTTGAGCTGACTGAACCGCTGAGTCGCGTGCTAAGTCGTGAAGGCTACAGCGTTGATTTGGCTTACGATGGGGCGTCTGGCAGCCAGATGGCGCTGCAAGGAGGCTATGACTTGCTGATTCTCGATTGGATGCTGCCGGAGATTGCCGGGTTGGAGATTTGTCAGCAGATGCGATCGCGCAAAGATGCTACACCCGTCCTTTTTCTCACTGCCAAAGATACCATAGACGACCGCGTGCTGGGTTTGGACGCCGGTGCGGATGACTATCTGGTGAAGCCGTTTGAACTGCGAGAGTTACTCGCACGAGTCCGCGCCTTGCTGCGTCGTTCCGCGACCGATGCGCCTATCAGGGTGACTGTAGGGGCGCACAACCGTCCTCACCTACTTCAGATTGGAGATTTAGAACTAGATTGTGAAAACCAGCTAGCCTATCGTCACGGACGCACCATTGAGTTATCAGAAAAAGAAACTCAGCTGCTGGAATATTTTATGCGTCACGCTGGGCAGTTGCTAACTCACGCCCAAATTCATCAACATTTGTGGAACCCAGAAGAACAACCCAGCAGTAACGTTTTAGCCGCTTTGATTCGGCTTTTGCGCCGCAAAATTGAAGCGGCTGGAGAGACAGCTTTGATTCATACTGTCTACGGTAAAGGCTATCGCCTCGGAGATGGTGGCTGACGCGGCTTTCTAACTTTCAGTGGCGATATCCAAAAGGCAAACCGCTGATGTCTCTCAACCCTCATCCGCAGCCTTCCACCCGGATTCTCTACATCCGCTTCCCTAACAGTAGCGATCGCCTGGTATCGTCTACACAAAAATATTGGTTTGGCTGTTGAGCTGTCTATTTATATAGATTAGAATAAGCCTAAATTACAAGGAGCCATTTTAATGATGTTTGGAGATTTGGAAGATCCCTTGATAGCTTGGGATTTAAGAAACTTACAAAGAATTGTTACTACTATTCTCTTTCTCATCTTAGTATTCTTCTTTAGTTGGCTGAATCGAAAAAATCGATATGTTTTATGGGCTATCTTTGCTGGTGCTGTCTTAACATTTATCTTATTATTAATTACGCGCAATAACCACGGATTATCTTTTTTTACCTTTAAATTTAAAAACGATTGAATGATTAACTTTATTGAAATTGGCAAATTCGTCTAGTTTTCAGTTTATTATTTTGCCCCATTTCAGATATTAGAGCAATCCTTGAGCTATTTTTAATGATTGCTCAACTATTGAAAATAATTCAAGTAGCAAGATCCAGAGGCAAATCGCTGATGTCTCTCAACCGCTTTCCCTCAACCATAATCCGCAACATTTCACCAGCATCCTCTAAATCCGCTTCCCTAACAGCAGCTATCAGCTCATAAAGGGCCAAATGGTAAACGCAATCTATGTCTCCTGTACCAAGTGCAATAGAGGCAATTCGACTTGGCAAAGGTTCAGCAGTTACTACAATAATATGAGGTAATTTACCTTTTCTGTTTCTGATTAGATTAAGAGCTTCTGTACGACAGTTTTGACTTCTGTCGCTGCGGATTGTCCATTTACAAGATATGCTAGCGTGTAGAATCGAAGCTCCACTATTCTTTTGTCTTAGAATGGCGTAAGTAACTGATTCGTCATCCACAAGGTCGGATATTTCATTAATTCGGTCATCCGGTTCTGGAACGCGAAACATCAAAATATCAGGCGTGATGGTATAGTCACTGCCTAAAGCTGCGGCAAGCGCTGGGTTAGACCTGGCTGCCTCATCAAGTACAACGAGATGGGCATATTGTTCAAATTGGGCTATAGACAATCTATCTCGACTGCTTATTTTTTTAATCCCCCATGTTCCAGGTCGAAGATTACCCAGTCTTCCGAAACAATTCTGGATAAATTCTAGAACTAAATCCTCAAATAATTTTCCAGAAGTTTGCCCTGCTACACGACCAATACTAACCTCTCCCTCCATTTTTCCAACAATACGTTTAGCAATATTTGAGCTTGCTTTACTGGAAGTGTCTGCAAAGTTTGGTACACCCTGACTATTAAAACGTATTAGCCCGACCAGCACATCTGCGTGAAACTTTTTTCTTGATTGAGAGAAATAAGCACTCATGCTGCGCTACCTTTCAAAGAGGCATCTAACATTTTCCAAATCATCTTAGCGATCGCTCCTGCTAGCGGTGGCGGCACAGCATTACCAATCTGCCTTGCAATTTCTACCTTGCTACCAAAAAAACGAAAATCATCTGGAAACCCCATCAATCTTGCAGCTTCCCTATGTGTAATTGGCCGATGCTTTTCTGGATGGAGATAGCGACCTTTTTCAGGCTTAAAAAATTCAGTGCGAATTGTTACTGAGGGTCTATCCCACCATAAGCGACCAAATAAATCTGTCCCTCCAGAAGTTTTCTTAATCCAGCAAGCAGGAGTTAATTCAGGTGCATTTTTTTGAAGGTCAAAACGATTGCCTCCTGGTGGAACCGCTTTATAACGTTGCAAACTTATTGGGGTTGGACTTCGCCCAAAGTGCAAATCAAGAGGTGGAGGAATTTGGCGAATTTGTGTTCCTTCTGGATCAGGTAAATCGCTGATAGCGTTACGCACCGTTAGCCAATTATTAGGGTGGGTAGGTGCTGGGGGAAAATGTGGAGCTGGAATGCATTTGTTATGACAACCAATAATGAAGGCACGTTTTCGCGTTTGTGGTACGCCATAATTTGCAGCATTTAAGATTCCAGAAAATACTTTAAACCCAATTTTTTTTGCCCGATTATTGATATAAGTAAACTCTATGGAACGCAAAAATTCTGGTACATTTTCTAGAATAAATACAGATGCCACAGAAGATTCTACGACATCCATGTATGGCTCCCAAAGGGCACGGCGATAGTCTCCCAGACGCTTTTTGTTCAGCAGGCTGAAGCCTTGACAGGGAAGACCCCCAATAACAACATCGGCTACCGGAATCTTAGGGTGTTTATCTAGCCAGTCTTCTACACGTGCTAACATCACATTTGTGCCAAAATTGGCATTGTAAGTTGCTATCGCAGCCTTATCGTTGTCTACCGCAAGGATACTTTCAAATCCGCCTCCAAATCTTTTATCTGTGAATCCAAGTGTCATCCCGCCTGCTCCTGAGAACAGGTCAATCAGGCGATATTTCATGGCTACTATTTTGTGCAACAGAAAGTATTGTAAACGATAGAGTTACAGTACTAGGGGCTGGGATGGAATGATGTACATCAATTCTGCGCCATCGGGTTTAGATTCTATAGAGGGAGCTAATTTCAACCAGTCATGGAAGCTAATTCCCAATTGCGCGATCGCTTGTACTTCTGTCTGATACGCTTCAAAACGGCGATTAGTTTCAATGTTGCTAAAAATTAAGCAGCGCGAACCGACAGGTCGGCGCTTCGCTATCGCGTCTTTTCCTTGTCATGCTACGCCGAAAAATGAAGACAGCAGGTGAGATGCTACCGATTTACAGCATCTATGGCAAAAGCGATCGCCATTCCATTTATTTAATTCTGCAATTAGGCTTGATAGCCGCTAGCTAGTTTTTTGCTTCCCAGAGTTCAAATTTGTAGCCTTTAAAAGCTATATCAAACTTATAACCCTGTTTTCTCTCAAGTTGTTCTCGCAAAGTATCTGATGAATCGAATAAAAATACCTCACTGAAACCATCAGCAGCTAGAAATGTTTTTGGTTTGTTCACCAACTGTAGCTGCACTTTCGGACTGAGCAGATGGCTAAGGGATAATACACTTCCGGGAATTTTAGTATCGCTAATCACAAGCGGATGAGAAGCTTGGTTAACGATGCGAGCCACTTGAGGATTATAAGTGTCCATAAATTTGTTCCACCATACCTCTGCTGGCGAACTGATTGCACAGGATAAGACTCCGCACGAAAGCAGAGCAACCATCACAAACTGCCACAGTTTCTGTTGCCGGATGGAATTAAAACTCCAAGTAATTTTACTAGCCAGGAGGTAAGCAACAGCTATCTGAATTCCTAAATAGGATGGGATTAGATATCGTGTTGCTGTGGATAGAAATCCCCCAGTCATTAAATCTCGTAGCATTAGGGGGATAACCGCCATCCCAGTAAAAGTCAAAATAAATAACCAAACTTTCACAGGGGTATGGCGATAGAGAAAATAGATTGAGTAACCAACCAAGATTAAAGTTAGAGGAATGGAAAAAGGGTCATCATAACCAATCGGATCGAACCAGTTACCACTAGGATCTATATCTAAGAAAATATTGCTAAGATTACGAGTCCACCATTTAACTAAAGTAAATAAATTGGGTGGTTTTGGAGCTGATGCTACTCTATCAATGATGCGATCGCTACTGAAAACAACCAAAACCCAGGGTACAAAGGTTAAACTAGCCGCTATTGCTGCAAGCAAATAAGCAATAAAAGCTTTATTTTCTCGACGTATTCTAGTTAAAATGACATAAATCCCATGACCAATTAAAGTCAGCCCAAAAAACAAGTTTGAATAGAGTCCCAACGCCGCAGTAACTGCATAAATCACCCAACTTAGCTTAGTTTTAACCCGGATAGCTCGCAGCAACGCTGCACTCGATAGCAAGACTGTCACCGTCCACAAACTATACTGCCGCGCTTCCTGGGCGTACAGTACGTGTAAGGGTGAAATAGCGATGATAGCGATCGCTATCCATCCCGTCAGCGACGACTCAAATAATTCTCGGCACAGCCAATAAATGCAAGGGAATGCTAGCAAACTAATTAGGGCACCCAAACTTCTTGTCACTGCCACCGAACTGCCAAAGCACTGCACCCAAAATCGCGCTATCACGTAATATAGCGGCGGATGTTCTGGGTATTGCGCCAGCACCTGTATGGTATCGATTAAGTCTTTTTCTGAATTGGGGCGCTGATACTTTTGCAAGTCTTCGACACTGATTACACGACCATCGAAAAGTTGCTGTTGTACTTCTGGTTTGGAATAGCCAGAAATTCGCATTGAGGTAAAAGCTTCATCGTGTTGGTAGACTTTCCGATCTAAATTTGCAAATCGAAAAAATATCCCTAAAATTAGTACGATAATAACTAAAAATCGTATATTCTTTTGATTAGCCTCTGCACGCTTTTCAGAATCACGAACCATCTAATTGTGTAAATAAAATTCAAGCTTTCCGTAAAAACACGTAACTTGTGTAAATTGGTTTCTTTCTCGTTTTGTAGATAAAAGTCAGAGAATTAAATAAAAGTACCTAGCTTTCTAATAGTGCTTTCGCTATATCCTAAGCAATCCCTAAGGAAGAATACTGACTCTAAAGAGAATCTTTACTGAATCTTTACAGAAGATCCATCTTTTCCTGGCAAATAACAAAGATTTTGTGAAGTGATATCTAAACTACAGACAGGTAAGTGATTTAGTTGTATGTAATCAAATTTATCTTTGATTTAATCACAGTAATATTACGGTTTAGCTCTGAAAAAGTGGAAGTTTGATAGTGTTTAACTGAAGATGCTGGTAGTTTTACGGATAGACCGACCCTAGAGCAACGGATGCGCCGCTTCGCGTCTACAGAAAGGCGTTAGGGTTAGCGAATATATTGCGCGTTGCGCGATCGCTCTTACGTCATTCCCATTTCGCCATCAACGCCAGCTAATTTCCATCAAGGATGAGACAAGCGATCGCTTTGGTGAGATTAATTGATATCAAATCTGAGTAGTAGATGACACTGGGAGCATCCCAGTTTTTATTCTTCCGATAAATAAAAATTAAAAGTGAGATGGTAGAGGTGTAATCCATGCGATCGTTTTGATGGGAACCGCAATGACTAAAGAAGAAAGCCAACTTTTAATCGAACATACTCGTGCGATCGCTAAAATCCTCTACAAAAACGCCCCCATCAACGAACTAACAAGCTTAGGGAAGATCGAAGAAGTAGTACGCAGTCAAATGCAGCAACATTTCATGCCAGAAGTAGGGGTTTTTTTATCGAAAATGTCACAGGAGAAAACACAGGACACTTTCGAGTTGTAAAAAGTATCATCGGGAAACTGCCAATTACGAGTTCTCAAGCACAAAACCTGGAACTTAAACCCCATAGTCAGTTAAGCCCATATTTAGAAGCATGTTGTTTAAGAGCGAGCGCTTCGGTATCATACCAACGTGCAGCAGAAGATGTAAAATATGCCACGGGGATAGAAGTCCCCAAAAGTGTGCAACAGCGACTGGTACATCGTCAAAATTTTGAATTCCCAGAAGCACAATCAACGGTTGAGGAATTGAGTGTTGATGGAGGAAATATCCGTATCCGCACACCTATCGGTAAACCATGTGACTGGAAAGGTTACAAAGCAGTCCGCTTACACAACTTACAAGCTATGGCAGCTTCATTTCAAGAAAATAATCTTGTAATTGATTGGGTCAACAACCAACCCTTGGCTTCTATTCTCACATGTATTGGAGACGGACATGATGGCATTTGGAACATTATCCGCGAGTTTATGCCCTCTCAAGAGCGCCGTGAAATACTTGATTGGTTTCATTTAATGGAAAATCTCTATAAGGTTGGTGGTTCAATGCAGAGAATACACACTGCCAAGGAGTTTCTCTGGAAAGGAAAAGTTGATGATGCGATCGCCTGCTTTGCTGACTGCAAGCTTAAGCAAGGTGAAAATTTCTGTGCTTATCTTGAGAAACATCGACACCGTATAATTAATTATCAGTATTATCAAGCAGAGCAAATTTGCTCCATTGGTTCTGGTGCGATTGAATCTACTGTTAAACAGATTGACCGTCGAACTAAAATTTCTGGGGCACAATGGAACATTGAGAATGTTCATCAAGTCCTTGCTCACCGCTGCGCTTATCTTAATGGATTAATCTTTGCTCGCTAAATAAAAAGTGGGATGCTCCCGTTTTCTAATTTGTTATAGAGTCGGGCATTTTCCAGCGCGATCGCAGCCTGTCCCGATAACAGTCGCAATATTTCCACCCGCTTCAGTGTAAAAGCGCCAGCAGTTAAATTGTTTTCCAGATAAACCAGAGCAATTAATTTCCCTTGGTAGATAATGGGCGTACACAAAAGAGATTTTGGTTGGTGTTGAGTAATGTAGGGATCGGTGTTAAATATTTCCTCTCGACTAGCATCATTTAAAATGACATCTTTCTGAGTTCTAGTGACGTAATTAAGTACCGAGACAGGCAATTGCCTAGAAGTTGATACTGGTAATTGCAGCACTCGGACTTCATCTTTAGTCGCCACCGCTTCTATGACAAATTGACCTTCTTTTGATAGGATAAGCGCACCAGTTTCAGCGCCAGCGTTTTCTATCAATATTTTCATTAATTTGTCAAGCAAGTCAGACAGAACAATTTCGCCAGAAATGGCAACAGAGGCTTTCATTACAGTTGCCAAGTCTAGCAACCCTGTTTGACCGCCTGTAGTGGTCAAACAGGCAATTGTCATCGTATGGTCGAAAGGGGTTTCGGTAACAACAGGCGATCGCGTAATTAATTGTGGGTATTTTTCTTCTAAATGCTTGACTTTAGCTAAAGCGCCCCAATGGATATAAGCATAGTAAGCATTCGTCATGTAGGTTTTGGCAATGGTTTCTTTACCCCATGACAGATAAAATTTAGCAGCGAGTTCGTGAGCTAGGGCTTCTTCGTTGATATACTCGTTTTCTTTGGCAAGAGCGATCGCCTTGTCGTACATCTCGATTGCCTCTATTTTTTCCCCTAAAACACGATACCTTTCTGCCTCTACTAAATAGAATTTGTGCAGATGATTCATTGGGGCATGATGCGCCCATTTCTGCATCTTTTCTTGATTAGCTTGGACGCGATCGAGAATGTCCTGTTGCTCTGACTGTGAATTATCGGCGTACACTGCCAACTGCACCAGAGAATCGTAGAAATAGAAGATAGCAACAACTATCTGCCCTTTAAGTGCGCTAAAATAATTTTCTAAATGGGTAATATTTTCCAGCGATTGTAAATAATTTTCAAACCAATAACCCAATATAATTTTGTGCAAATGTATACGTTGAAGTGCTACTTGGTCATTAGTTCGCAGGTGAATCGGTAGCATTTCCTCCTCGTTATAAGCGTCACCCTGCAATAGATAGGGATTATCATTTATCCCTGTCATATTTAAGACAACTTGCCAAATAATTTTGAGATAATTGAGTGCTGTTTCATTTTTAATTTTTCTAAGGGAATCTGTGAAGGTTGCCATTTCTCGCTCCAGTTGAACGAGTTGCTTACCAACATAATAGGAGTGATAGCAGTACACCTCCAGACCATAGCCTGCATATTCTAAATCTCCGGTTTCCAAACCGCTAGAGTAAGTTAAACGCAAAGATTCTAAGGTATTCTTCAGGTGTTCTTGCCAATGCCGGACAAAAGTATTGACCGCAAAGAGTGCTTTAGCTTCAAATTCTTTAGCATGCAATTTTGAAACAAGATTCAAAGCTAACTGACCAAATTGATATCCCCGCTCGATATCTACTACCCCACACAGAACTAAACCATAGTTAGAGTAAGCTAAAGTAGACACAGAAGCGTTTCCATATTGGACAGATAAATTGACCTGTTTACAAATCAGTAAGGGTAACAATTCCGGTGCAGTAATGTAGGCACAAGCAAATATGCGTGACAGAAGCCTCAAAGCTGCTAGTTTATCAGGGTCTGTCATTGGAGGTAAGTTGATTAAGTCCGAGGGTTCCTTACCACTGCAAATTGAAGCAGTTTCCTCTAATGCTCGCCCAATATCTGAGGAACTCACTTTTTGGGGAAATCCCATTCCCAATAGCTTTAAGACTTCTAGCGCCGTATTAACTGCTTCTAGCGGCTTGTTTTGAGAGGCATAAGCTTGAATCTGGACTTCATAAACTTTCACTTTGTCCAGTAGCGTTTTAGCGCGGTTTTGCACTACCTCAACGAATCTCTGCATTGCGTCAAAATCACCACTCAGAAATGCTGCCTCTGCTGCTTCCTCATGCAGTGGTAATGTCAGTTCATAGCGATCCCAGCTATCTACCCCCAGAAGACATAAACCCACTTGCAAATATTTGACTGCGGAATCGTGCGCTGTTGCTGCCTTGGCTCTCTGACCGGCAATAAGATTAAGTTCAGCTAGTTCATATTTTTCTTTTTCAGTTGTAAGTAAATCAGTCCCATAATTGAGTTGGTTGACTAGAGCGAAGATATTTTCTTTTCGTTCTTCAGGCGTTGTATTTTGCAGCAGTAATTGACCAATTTTTAGGTGCGTTGCTTTCTTCTCCTCATCAGGAATTAGAGAATAAGCTGCTTGCTGGACGCGGTCATGTAAAAACTTGTAGTCAACCTTGACATCCGTTAAACTAATCCCTCCCGATTCCTCCTGAGTAAATGCTAGGGGAATTTTATATTCATTACTTAGGGGTAAAATCAAACCTGCCTGAAGTGCAGACCACAACTGTACGGCAGTAACTAAGGCGGATTCTTCATTGACAACGCTCAAGACTTCTAAATTAAAAGTGTTGCCAATACAAGCAGCTAGTTTTAATACTTTCTGCGTCTCATCCGGCAGTTTGCGAATATTTCTGGCAATCAACTCGACAACATTATAATCGGTGATGCCAATCGCCTGAATTTGCTCAATATTCCACTGCCACTCACCTGAGTGTAAGTCATAACCCAGCAAATCTTCCTGGTAAAGTGTTTTGAGCAGTTGAGTTAAGAAAAACGGATTTCCCTGAGTTTTGTTGAAAAGTAACTCCGCTAGCGGTTTTGACTGAACAGATTCATTTAAAGTATCGGCGATAAATTCTTCGACATTAACCAGTTGTAAAGGTTCAAGTAAAATATCATTCACCGTCGCACCCGTTTGTCGAATCTTGTCAACCGTTTGAATTGTCGGATGCGTGGGAAAAACTTCGTTATCTCGATACGCCCCAATCAGCAATAGATATTTGCTATCGGTCATCAGCAGTTCGATCAATTTCAGCGATGCCGAATCTGCCCACTGCAAGTCATCCAGAAAGACAACTAACGGATGTTCTTTAGTTGTAAATACACCAATAAATTGTTTAAATAACCGACTGAAACGGTTTTGCGATTCAGTTGCCCCAAGTTCCGGAACGGGCGGCTGTTTGCCGAGAATCAGTTCGACTTCGGGAATCACGTCTGTGATGACTTGCCCGTTAACGCCTAAAGCAGCTAAGAGTTTCTCTTTCCAAATTTGAATTTCTGCTTCGCCTTCGGTCAGCAGTTGCAGAGTTAAGGATTGGAATGCTTGAATCAGGGAAGCATAAGGAATATTTCGCTTAAACTGATCGAATTTACCCGCAATAAAATATCCCCGTTGCCGGACAATGGGTTTGTGAACTTCATTGACTAAAACAGTTTTACCAATTCCGGAATAACCGGAAATAAGCATCATTTCTCCCGTCCCATCAGAGACGCGCTCAAAAGTAGTTAGCAGGGTAGCAACTTCCACCTCACGACCATAAATTTTTTGAGGTATTAATAATTGACCTGCTTTGTCAGCACTGCCGGGAATAAAGTCAGAAATCGTTCCGGTAGTCTGTAGCTTCATCAGACATATTTCTAAGTCAAACTTTAAACCATCTGCACTTTGATAGCGGTCTTCAGCATTTTTAGCTAATAATTTCATTACAATATTGGAAATTGCTTCTGGAATTTCCGAATCTAGTTGATGAGGTGGCAGTGGCATTTTAGCGATATGGCTGTGTACCAATTCCAGCGGTTCGGTAGCATTAAAAGGCAATTCACCTGTGAGCATTTCATAAAAGGTGACGCCTAGAGAATAGAAGTCGGTACGGTAGTCAAGCGACCGATTCATTCTCCCGGTTTGTTCCGGTGACATATAGGCGAGGGTGCCTTCCAGTAAGGTGGGGTTGCCAAGCGTTTGATTTTCTCTTTCTAGGCGCGATGCAATGCTGAAATCGATGATTTTAACTTGCCTTGTCTCTGGGTTAATGAGGATATTGTGAGGTTTGATATCTTTATGAATAATTTGGTAGGAATGCAGTTGAGCAAGCGTGGATGCTAGCTGAATGGCTATGTTTAGAAATTCGCTTAATTCTAAAGAGCGATCGCTAATATAATTTTTTAGAGAGATTGCCCCAAAATCTGACAAGATAAGTGCTAGACCGTTATGATAATTTTCTAGCGCTATGGGCTTGACAATTCCTTCTATATTTACTAGCGTTTCTAAGATTTTATATTCATGTTTTAATCGGGTTAGCTCTTCCAGGGTGGGATACTCGGCTTTGAGCGCTTTAACGATCGCTGAAGTTTCATCCAACTGCCTGGAAGCACGATAAATAACAGTATTGATGCCTTCATGTAGGGCTTCAACAAGTTCGTAACCGGGAAGGGTAAGAATCATTTTTGTAAGAACGATGGGTAGCGTCAACTGGGCATGAATTTAGGGGAATCCCTAAAAGTAAGGATAATTCGCCGCTTGATTTATAGTTCCCAGACATCCCAACAAATTCTCTAAGCCTAAATAAAGCTCAATATTCAGACATACAAGTTAGCATTTCCCAGCACCCGGCTTGATGACGCAAGCGCTTGGATAAGATTAACCACAAAGGCACAAAGGCACTAAGGAAACACGAAGTTCTTGATCTTGGTGTCTTAGTGCCTTTGTGGTTCAAAAAAGCATTTTTTTGCGAAGAGATTTAGAAATGGAGTTCCTTCTAGTTTCTGACTCCTTACTTTTACATAGCAGGGTTTACAGCCATAAATACAAATCTCAGCACAAATACTCCAGCCAAAATCCACACGGATAAACTGATTTCATGTGCTTTACCTTGAAACGTTTTTATCAGTGGATAAGTAATAAAACCAATTGACAAACCTTCGGCAATTGAGTAGGTCAAAGGCATCAGGAGAATGGTCAAAAATGAGGGAATTGATTCGGCGGGATCGTCCCAACGAATTAGACGAACATTTCCCGCCATCAAGACGCCAACAACTAGCAGTGCGGGTGCTGTAGCAAAGGCGGGAATTGCTGCCAACAAAGGGATAAAAAATATCGACAAAGTAAATAAGGCGGCGACGACAACGGCAGTAAACCCGGTGCGTCCCCCTTCCGAGACACCAGCGGCTGACTCAATGTAGGTAGTGACGGTGGAAGTTCCCAGAATTGCCCCCACGGTGGTTCCCACGGCGTCTGCCATCAGCGCTTCACTAGCGCGGCGCAGTTCCCCATTTTCATCAATTTAGCCTGCCTGGGTGCCGACACCGGCGAGGGTGCCGATGGTGTCGAAGAGAGCGATGAACAGAAAGACAAAGGTGACGGTGATTAAATTCCAGATGTTGGTTTGGTTAATCTGACTCAACCCCTGGAAAGCTTGACCGAGCAAATCTCCGGACCACTGGAAATCGCCGTTGCGATCGCCAACTCCCCAAATAAATCCTGCGGTTGTTCCAGAAAAATGGCATTTGACAAAATCCCCGGATTGACTGCCAGAATATATGCCATTGTCATAAACGTGGTCACGCCTGCCAACACTTCGGTGCGAAAGTTGGTTTGGAATTCCTCAAATTTAAAAAATCGGGCGAACTGACTTTTTCTGCGCTTCGCTATCGCACCTTGCCACCCCTTTGGCGGGGGAGAAGATCCGCGACTCGCAACGACTTCGTTGCTCAACTCATCCTCGTTCATTTTTTTGTCTGACACGCACTCTACTCAGAGTAAAGTTTTATTGAGAAATTTTTGGGATGATGCTACACAGTTTGGAAATGCCTTGAAGCGTTTGAGCGGATTTCTATGTTCTTGTTTAACAAACGTTCTATCAGCCAACGGTGGTTCTGGATTGGGATGGCTGGCGTATTCTTGGTTTCGCTTGCCCTGCGCTTTTGGGGGCTGGAACGATTTAATGCTTTGGTGTTTGACGAAGTTTACTATGCGAAGTTTGCCAACAACTATTTAACCCGGACTCCCTTTTTTGATGGGCATCCCCCTTTGAGTAAGTACATCATCGCCGTGGGGATATGGATAGGCGATCGCTTGCCGTTTGGGAAAGATACGATGAACGGGCTGACGGGTTCTCTGCATTCCCCTTGGAGTTACCGTTGGCTAAATGCGCTGACTGGCTCATTTATTCCCTTAGTGCTGGGGGGAATAGCCTATCAACTAACTTATCGGCGCAGCTATGCGTTAATCGCTGCTATCTTTGCCGCCGCCGATGGTTTATTCCTGGTAGAGTCGCGCTATGCCCTGAATAACGTTTATCTAGTGATTTTTGGACTGCTGGGGCAGTGGTTTTTCCTATTAGGACTCGCTAATCAAGCCATGCGGCGCTGGTTTTGGCTAGCGCTAGCCGGTATTTTTTTCGGGGCGTCAGTGGCTATCAAGTGGAATGGCTTGTGGTTTCTGTTAGGGGCATACTTTATGTGGGGTTTTGCCTGGGCGATGCAATGGGTGCAACAGGCAATCGGCAAAGGAAGCAAAGGAAGCAAAGGAGCAGAGGAGCAGAGGAGATTTTTTCCTGACTCCTCACTCCTAACTCCTGACTCCTCAGTCCTCAGCCCTCAGCCCTCAGTCCTCACTCCTAACTCCTCAGCCCTCAGTCCTAACTCCTCACTCCTCACTCTGACACCGTTGCAAAACCTGACACAGCTGAATTTACTGCACGTTTTAGTAAATTTAGCAATCATCCCATTCCTGTTTTACGCCGTTATTTGGATTCCTCACATTCAACTCAACCCAGAATTTGGATTTTGGGAGGTGCAAAGGCAAATTCTGGCATATCACCAACGGGTAGGTGATGGCCCTAAAATTCATCCTTACTGCTCCCGATGGTACACCTGGCTGTTGATGCTGCGCCCGGTGGCGTACTTTTACCAAACGGCTCAAAATACGAGTGCGACGGTACCCGAATTCCCGCCTTTGCCGAAAGGGATAGGTAACGTGATTTACGATGTTCACGCGATGGGGAACCCAGTTCTGTGGTGGCTTTCAACGGTGGCAATTTTACTGCTGCTGTTTTTGCTAGCTCAACACTTCTTGACTGGGAAAGGGTGGAAATTTACCCCAAGCGCCTCAACTTGGATTGCTTTGTACTTGGTTCTGAATTGGCTAGCGAATGTGCTGCCTTGGGTGCGGGTGACTCGCTGCACGTTTTTGTACCATTACATGGGGGCGTCTGTGTTTGCGGGGTTGGCACTTGCCTGGATTGTCGATGGCTGGCTGCAAAGTCCGGCGCGTCAGTTAAGAGCGATCGCCCTGACGGTAATTTTTACGATCTTGGCAGCTTTTGTGTTCTGGATGCCAATCTATTTAGGTTTGCCCTTATCTCTAAGGGATTATCAAATCTTGATACCGCGCTTCAATGTTCGGTATTTGCCGTCTTGGTTGCGCCAGTGGGTGCCCAATTGGGTTTAGGAAAGTTTTGAGGGTTGAGGGATGAGTTTTGAAAATTCCCTAGTTTTCACATCATTAATCTCACCATTAAAATACTCAACCCTCAAAATTCAACTTCTGATAAATAAAGCGCGATAAACGGGTTCCCCGCGAGAAAGGGTAGTGATTTCGCGTTCGGTTGGCACTGGCAGGGGATTAGTGTCTAACCAGGCGTCACCTCCCTGCCTTTGGAAGGCTGGGGAAGAGGAGAAGCGATCGCGCATTTCCACTGCGATCACCTCAACATCTGACTGAACAAAAACCACTCCTCTACTAACCAGGTACTTTGCCAGAACTTCTAGCATTTCTGGCTGCACCACTCGGCGTTTGGCGTGTCGATTTTTAAACCACGGATCGGGAAATTGAATTGTGACGCGCTGCAAGCCACCAACTGGCAAGGAACTCAAAATAGGATTTAATGAGTTATTGGCATTACAAAATAAGTAGTGAAGATTTTCTAATTGCGCCTGCCGTTTCCATTCATTGGCTTCCTCTACCAACGTTTCTCGAATTTCTAAACCTAGATAATTCCAATTGGGTTCTACAGTCGCCATCTTCAACAAAAACCGCCCCTTAGCGCAACCAATATCTAAATGCAGCGGCTTTGTCGGATCGGCATAAATTTTCTGCCAGTCGGGAGGATTTACCGGCGTTTGATACTTGGAGGAAAGTGGATTAACGTGTTGGCGAACTCGGACGGGTGACAAAATGAAACTCCTTTTTTGGATGTTAGCGATTCAGTAGGTAAATATCATTCAACACAAAGTTTTTACCTCTCCCTAACCCTCTCCTACTCTTAAGCAGGAACAGGAAGATTTTAGCCTCCGGAGCGAATTTCACCCCCTTCCCTACCAGGGAAGCTACCGTGTACGCACAAGTCTTTTTGAACTTGCCAATCCCGTTTTGATCCCCCCAACCCCCCTTAAAAAGGGGGGCAATCAAGCCAAAGTCCCTCTTTTTAAGGGGGATTTAGGGGGATCAATCACGTTTTGCTACTTAATGAAAGATATGTGTACACGGTAAAGCAGGGAAGGGGGTTGGGGGGTTAGGTTTTGATGCGAACTTGGCGATTCCCTGACTGATTCGCCTGCGTAAGAGAATGTAGCAAAGGTTATGATCGACGGGGATCGCTATTATTACATTCCCGCATCCACTTTCGCGTTGGCGCTATGAGTCTCAATTTTCGTTTTGCTATCATCAGCGACTTACACATCGCACTTCCTAACACGATTACGGATCATCCCAGCCGTTTTCACATGGTAGAAGTCAGTATCCCAGCATTGGAGATTGTACTGAGACATCTGGAACAACTCAACTTAGATTTTCTGTTGATACCGGGAGACTTAACGCAGGATGGGGAACCAGAAAATCATGCTTGGCTGCAAAAACGCCTCTTGAAGCTACCTTTCCCAGCCTACGTGGTGCCGGGGAATCATGATGTACCCAGTTTACTACCCACTGATAGCACTATTGGACTCCAAGAGTTTCCCCACTATTACCAACAGTTTGGCTACGAGAATCCAGAGCGTCTGTATTACACGAGTCAAATTTTACCCGGAGTGCGTTTAATTGGGCTGAATTCCAATAATTTTAGCGATCGCGGGAAACAGGTAGGACGTTTGGATGATGCTCAGTTGGTATGGCTGCAAGAACGGCTCAAAGAGGTTGATGACGAGTTGGTGATGGTGATGGTGCATCACAACGTCGTCGAGCATCTACCCGGACAATCTAGCCACCAGCTAGGGCGTCGGTATATGTTGGAGAATGCGCCAGTGCTGTTGCAAATGCTCCGGGAGGCGGGGGTAAATCTAATTTTTACAGGGCATTTGCATATTCAGGATATTGCTAGCGATCGCGGTGTTTATGACATCACCACAGGTTCTCTAGTTAGCTATCCTCATCCCTACCGCATCTTGAACTTCCGCACCGATAACCAAGGCAGAAAATCCTTGCAGATTGAGTCGCATCGGGTGGAATCTGTCCCCCATTTCCCGACGCTGCCACAGTTCTCACGAGATTGGATGGGCGATCGCTCTCTTCCTTTCATGCTCAAGTTGCTGACTGAGCCACCCTTAAATATTCCGATGGCAGAGGCAGAGGGACTCGCTCCCAATTTGCGCTATTTCTGGGCAGATGTTGCCAATGGGGATGCTTTATTTGATTTCTCCCACTTCCCCCCAGTCGCAAAGCGCTATTTCGAGTCATTTGGCGCGATCGCTCCCGATGGCACCCCCGCCCTCATCGACAATTACACAACTTTATCTCTATAACCTAATTCACCAGCTCTTTGATCTACCCTTAGTAAGATGCTGTTCAATCTTTACCTTCAGTAGCGTGTCAGCTAAAGTGTCATAACATTGCTTAAGCTTATTTTCAGTCTAGATATAAGTCTCTAAATCCACGCTCTACATCGTGACCTTAGCAGTAGACCAACGAAACTGGATAGAAGAAAGTCGTCATAGCCATCGCGGAAGTGCCATGTTGTTTGCGCCGATGGTGGAATTCAACGTGATGGCTGAAGTTGGAGATACCCCGCCCTAGTTTAGTCACAGCGATTTAGAGGCGATGCCAAACGAGTGGGCGATCGCATTGGAAAATAACTAAGTCGATTTTCCTGCTTTTCCTAGAATTTATGCAGGTGCAACTGAAAACTCTGCCTGCTCATAGTAACTATCTTTAAAGCCAAATCTTTAGGCTTTTAAGATCCTTTGACTTGCACAAATTAGAAACTAATTCTAGCAAAAGTCTGTTGTATCTATTACCATCACTTTTGGCATGACTGTGATTAGTAGAACTCCAGCTTTTTCTAGGATCTCGGCTTCAATCGCTAGCGTAGGTTAATGACTTGAAATCAAAGACAACGTTCATTTGGTTAAGCCGCACTGATTTTGCTCGAAAGATAGTTACTCCCACAAATCATCAAGTATTAGTTTTAGGACTTACACAAAGCTTATACATATAGCGTTTTGTAGGGGCAATCCCCTTGTGGTTGCCCTCAGATGTGGTGATGTTGCGTAAGTACTGAGTTTTAGTTAAGAAGATGATTTTGGAGTGCATTTGCCATGAGTATCGACATAAGTGCTGAAAAACCTCAATCCTCAGTACAAAAATCTCAAGTACCTTCACGTTGGTCGCGGATAAAAGAATCTGTATTGATGACCTTAATCGGGGGGATTCGACGACCTCTGGGGACGATGCTGCGGAGACTACTATACCCCACTATTTTGGGTCGGGTAGGCAAATCTCTATACATTCAAACTGGGGTTGAACTTCTCGGTGCTAGTTGTATTGAAATCGGAAACAATGTCAAACTTCTTCGAGACGTTCGCCTCAACGCTTGCGGTCAAAACAGTAAGATTTCTCTGGGAGATTTAGTCTGCTTCGATCGCGGTGTTGATATTAATGTTACCGAACGAGGTAACTGTCATATTGAGATTGGTGAACGCACACATATTTCTCCCTATACCTGTTTAGGTGGCCCCGGTAATATCAAAATCGGCAAATTCTGTTTAATCGCATCACACGTAGGAATTTATGCCAACAATCATAACTTTGCAGATCCTACAGTTTATATATGGAAGCAAGGAGTCACTTGCAAAGGAATTACCATCGAAGATGACTGTTGGCTAGGCACTGGAGTAAAAGTGCTTGATGGAGTCAAGATTGGTCGGGGAAGTATCATCGGCGCAGGCGCAGTCGTAACCAAAGATATTCCCTCTTACTCAGTTGCCGTGGGTGTGCCTGCTAGAGTCATTTCTCAGCGAAATACTATTAGCAAACCTTCAGCAAAACAGGTGGATGTTCAAGTTACAGACTTCTAAAACTCTAATCATGTCGAAGACTGTATTGAGCCAGCCATACTACTTTCGCGCGAAAAGTTTATTCCTGCTAAAAATAATTCGATATCAGGTAAAAAAAAAGTCAGCTTTGGAGGGAAATAGTAATGAGCCTTGAAAATAACCTTTATCCTTCACAGTGGAATCGCCGAAAAGAATCTTTAGTAATTACATTACTTGGATGGGTTCCCTTATCGCTAGGTTTAGTGTTGCGAAACCATCTGTATGGCACTATTTTAGGGCGAATAGGCACCTCTGTTTTGATTCAACCGGGTGTAGAATTGATCCGTGCTTGTTGTATTGAAATTGGGGATAAAACCAAAATTTATCGCGGTACTCTCTTACAAAGTTATGACCAGGAGAGTCAGATTAGGATTGGAGATCAGGTATATCTAGGACAGAATGTTTATCTATATGCTGGGGGAAAAAGCAGTACAATTTGTCTAAGAAATCGAGTACGCCTCGATCGAGGCGTAGATATCAAAGTTTTAGAAGACGGCTATATTGAGCTTGAAGAAAATACTTACGTTGGCCCATACACTTGTATATCTGGGCAGAAAATAAAAATTGGTAAAGACTGTTTAATTGCATCCCATGTCAGCATTTATGCTAGCAATCATAACTTTGAAGATACCACACGCCCAATGATCAGCCAAGGCTACAACTGCAAGGGAATTACGATCGAAGATGACTGTTGGTTGGGTAGTAAAGTAACAGTAGTAGATGGAGTCACGATTGGTAAGGGCAGTGTCATCGGTGCAGGCGCAGTTGTAACCAAAGATATTCCCTCTTACTCGGTGGCAGTGGGTGTGCCTGCGAAGGTTATTTCGAGGCGAAATGGGATTGCTGATAATTCAGCAAAAGTTGGAGTTCTTCAACCAAGAGACTTCCCTAGAGTCTAGGACAATTTTGTTTGATTGGTATCGCAGATAATTGGGGAACTGGTAATCGGTCAGAAGAGGGATGAGTGTTAAGTTTTGAGGTTGAATAAAATTCTTTAATTCAAAATTTAAAACTATACGCTTGAGCAAGGATCAAAACTCCAAACTTTTTCTCAATTCCCAATTATCTGAAATGCATCATTTTAAGCTTGGCGACAGATACCAAAGACTGAGGTGTAGCCATGTAGAAAAGTGCTGCCTGCCACGGGGCCGATTTCACCATTACAGAAGAAGCCAGCCAGTGGGATGTCTTTTAGATAGCGACGGAATAGCTCGGAGTCAAAGTTGGGCTGCCCATAAAGCCCTTCTCCTCGCCCCAAACAGGAGAACATCAAGGCACCGGCAGATGGAGAATCGTTGGGTGCCTGTTTTTGATAACGCTGGAGGAGGAGTTCCAGGTCTTCTGCGGAGGTGCGGGCGTCTCGGAGGTGGAATTGCATGCGCTGACCGGGGCGGACGCGATCGCCAATTGCGATCGCCCCCACTCTGGGATCTACCCCTAGTAAGTTGCGGATCAGAAAATCTCCCGGCTCCAGGTTTAACTTAAATTCATCCCGCACCAAGCCCACAAACAGCGAATGCTGTGCCAACTGTCGGTCTGCCTCGCTCAAATTCTCGATTAAATCCTGTAAGACTTCCAGAGGCGTCCCAGATTTCCCGCCACAGTCATTCACATCGGCACTATCCTCTTGGGGAGTCAGTTCCAGAAGAATATTCCGTTCTCCTTTCGCGATCCTATAAGGCTTCCCAATCGGGCGACAGCCCTGTGCCACAATTGTTTCCAGTACAATATTGCCACTTAAAGCGACGCCAACCGTTCCTTCACGGTAGAGCTGGTAGTTACAAAACAAACCCGTGTTGCTGCCCAAACTGCCAGCGCTAGCCAGTCCCCCCACTTTCACCGACCCTGGATAAGCAAAATCCAGTCCTTGAAGTAAGTCATTAATCTTGGAAGAGAAAGGATCGGCTAACAAGATGAACTGGGGTTCATCAGCGGGTGATACGCCAATCAGGTCTACCCAATTATCCGGTGAGCTATCCAGGTCGGGCAGAGCATCGCTAGAAATCTCAAAAGCGCGAACATTGACTCCAGGCAGATGAACTAAGCTGAGGCTTAATGCTGGTTCTCGTTCGACTTCTTGCACTTCGTCTTGCGAATTCATGCCAATGATGCCGCCGCCACCACAGCCAATCAGCGCTTTGATATTAAGTCGTTCCTGCAACAATGGCATCAGCCGCGAATATTCACTCGCATAGGCAGACGAGATGAACACCAGCCCCAAATCAGCCGGTGCCTGCAACGCCAGAGTCGTGCGTTCAACCACTTCCGCGACTGCCGCTTCCAAAGACGGACGGGTTGATAAGGCGTTCGTCCACTTGATCTGGTTAGCCATAGGGATTACACAAAAATGCGCTTTTGTAAGCCAATGCTCTTGGGTCGATTGGCAGGGTATCAAAGCATTATTATTACCCTAACACTCGCAAGGCACAGGTTGTAGAGTCCCATCACTTCAACACTAGGGGAGGAGTTGGCGAGTGGCAGTAGCACCTTAACATTAGTTAATATGGTGAAGATAACCATAGATTAGCCGGTTAAGTGTATACTGGCACCTCGGTGAGTCAGAAACGACCAAATCTTAAAAGATAAAGATCGATCCTGTTCAGGTGCTGTCTGTTGCTGATATGACAAACAAAGAATGACTGAAACTTAGAGTCAGCAAGCAGAACACCTGATTTGAGATTGCCGATAACGGTCGAAATTCACCAGGTTTCCTGAATTAAAACAAGAAACGGGGACGAGAATTATGAGCAACATCCAAGACCAAATTGAACAAGAGCGCGACCAAGCCCGGTCTGTCTGCGATATCAAGGGCGCAGGCTCCGGTGAGTGTGCTGCTGCCTGGGATGCCGTTGAAGAATTGCAAGCAGAAGCATCCCATCAGCGGGAAACCAAGCCGAAGAATTCTCTGGAGCGGTATTGTGACGCTAATCCAGGGGCAGATGAGTGCCGGGTCTACGAAGAATAAACTTAACTCGGTGCTAAATGCCACCAGTCGGAGCTGGAGTTCGCCGCACAAATTCACCGGATAAATTTCCGGCACTTACAAGCAACAAGAACCTGATTGAAGTCGTTCGAGTTGCTTGTTTTTTCGCTTTGTGTAGCTATCTATACCAATATTTGTGGCGATCGCTCTGAAGCTGCTTCTCGCGTAACCCAAAAGCAATCGGGAAACGAATCAAAGCTCCCCTTCCCCCACAAGTGAAAAAGAAGCAGTTTTTGATCGGGAAAGTAAAAATAAGGGGAAAACAGAGAAAAAACCTTCCCTTGAAAACCCCTCCCCTCGCGTGTAGGGAACTGTTGCAGACAATTAGAGCAACGAGATTAGTTGAGTAGCAGTCGCACCTAGACAGTTAAAATGAGTGGGTAAAAATTCCCCTTTCTGCCATACACAGCCAATGGACAATGACAACCTCTGGTTTCGACCGTTAGTTTGGATGGACTACCGACTAGCGCTACTATTTACTGTTATCATTCCGCTGATTCTGCTGATCTGGGCTTTTATCCAGAAAGCCGATGCAATGGTGCGCTTGTTAATCATCTACTGGCGGGTTTCTAGTCTGCTGGCGATTACAATTTACCTGATGATTGCTGGATGGCCTATTTCCTATGTGTCTTCTTTCTTTGCCCGCCTGTTGATTCCCATATCCCTCTGGTTTTGGGTGGATATCAACGATGAAATTGACGATCAATCGCTGCGTCCTCTCAAGCTAGCGCTAACAGCGTGGCGTTGGGCTGTCAGTGTTTATCTAACATTGGGCGCTTTAGCTTTCCTTCCTTTCCTGTCTTGTGCATTTTCCCCAGGAGCGATTCAGAAACCATTTTGTAACGTTTGGTTAGAAGCACCTAGAATGTACAAACAGTATTTTCATCCCAGTTATACACCCCAATTTTTAGGCTTTTTAGCGATGGTGGGATTAGTGATTTACGTACTTTACTTGAGTTATTTTGTCCTGATCCGGCTGGGCAAAGAGGGACGCTCGGCTATGGAACAGTAAAAATAATTAAAAATTAAAAATTAAAAAAGCCTTCAATTTTTAATTTTTAATTTTGCCTTTTTAATTGTTTCTCTCTAACACCTTAGACTCTACACGATATGAGTAATGCTGTTGGGCAGCGTCTAGAGCAATACACCGCCAAGCGCCCTCATGAAGTCCTGATTGTCACGGTTGAAATTGCCGGTGAAGAAGACAAAATTGCCATTTTTAAAGGATATTCTAGTTCTTTGATGCGCCCAACAGCGTTCGATCCGGATGTGCCGGTGCTGCCAGACGGGGCAACGATTATCTCTATTGATAGAGTACTTTCCCCTTACAATCCGGAAGCTCCCGATTATATAGAACAAGGATTGACTTGGGAAACAATCCAACCCTTGTTGTTAGAGGTGGGAGTTTAGGTCAACCAGTTAGTTGAGCTTTGCGAAAGCTAAGGAAGTGGGCAAGAAATAAACATTAGCGGCTTAGAGCAGACAAAATCTAATATTTGTATATTGTTAGATTAAGGATTTCTAGGGAAACTATTATTGAGTATCCCACTAAAATTTCGACCATGCCATCTCCAGATCCTGGCTTTACCCCACACGATCGGGTCATCGCTGCTAAGTCTGAGTCACAAAGCCAATTCAGTCCCCCAGAACTTT
Source organism: Coleofasciculus sp. H7-2 (assembly GCF_042747725.1). NCBI lineage: Bacteria > Bacillati > Cyanobacteriota > Cyanophyceae > Coleofasciculales > Coleofasciculaceae > Coleofasciculus > Coleofasciculus sp. H7-2. The sequence continues at coordinate 129,788 of NZ_JBHZGO010000105.1, read as the reverse complement.
CCTCCAACTGGGTAAACCGACGGCTCCATCGTGTCAGTATCCGCAAGAAAATTGGCTTTGGATATGCCCTAACTCTTGCTGTGGCGATTGTAGGAACCACCATAGGACGTACAGTAGGAGATTATTACTATGAAGCCCAAGCTAAGGAGAAGCTAGAGAGGGCACACGACGAAACACTTCTTTTCAATGAATTGAGGTTTAACGTACTAGAGGCACGAAATCACCAGCAACAATTTATTTCTTTAATATCGCAACCAGAGGTATTTAGGAAACACTATGCTCACTTTGTTAAGCATAAAGCGGAGGTTGAGAATCGGCTATCTGAAATCAGAGCTTTAGCAGATAGCACTAATCGCCAGGATTTGAAGCAATTTCTTCAAAATAACCAGAATCAGGTAGAAAGCTATTTTCAGCAAGTAGAAGCTCTGATTAAAAGAATTAACGGGTCTAATTTAAAACCACAGGAGGTTTCAGCCGCACAACAGGTACTGATCGCTTTTACGAATAACAAAGTGGCTACCGAGTTTGACAACTTTTCAGAAGACGTAGAAATTTTAATTCAAACGGTTCGCAAGGCAGAAGAAGAAGCGTATGAGAGTCTAGAAGAGGCAGAAAATCTAGGAACCCAGGTGATGATCGCTGCCATACTACTGTCGAGCGCGATCGCTACCGTTATCGCCATTTATACCAGTCGCGCGATCGCTTATCCTATTGAAGCGGTTACTAAAGTAGCGACTCAAGCTACTGAGGAAGCTAATTTTGACCTGCAAGCTCCTGTCCTCACTCAAGATGAAGTTGGAGTATTAGCGATTTCCTTCAACAACCTCATTCAACGAGTTGCAAACTATACTCAAGAATTGGAGTTAGCTCGCCAGACTTTGGAAAGACGGGTAGCAGAACGGACTGAAGAACTTGAGGGCAAAAATGAGCAGCTAGAAGCAGCTCGCGCTCATTTGCAAGAACTGAATGCTGAGTTAGTGTCTCAAGCTGCCGAACTCAGCCATACTTTGCACGATCTCCAGCAAACTCAAGCTCGTTTGATTCAAACGGAAAAAATGTCTAGTTTGGGTCAAATGGTAGCAGGAGTGGCTCATGAAATTAATAATCCAGTTAACTTTATCTACGGCAACCTGAGTCACGTCAGCGAGTATACACAGGATTTATTTAATCTTATCGATCTTTACCAGCAACATTATCCCAACAGCGCCCCGGAAATCCAAGCTCAAATTAAAGCATTTGACCTGGAATTTGTCGCTAATGATTTGCCGAAAATACTATCTTCAATGAAGATGGGAACTGACCGCATCCGTCAAATCGTGCTGTCTTTGCGGAATTTCTCTCGCCTAGACGAAGCGGAAATGAAACCTGTTGATATTCATGAAGGAATTGACAGCACTTTATTGATTCTCAACCATCGACTTAAACGCGGAATTGAAGTTATCAAACAATATGGAGATTTGCCTTTAGTTGAGTGTTATCCAGCGCAACTCAACCAGGTATTTATGAATATCTTGAGCAATGCGATTGACGCCTTGCTAGATCAAAACCAGCAACCCAGTCCGCAGATTTTGATTCAGACGGAAATAGAGACAGAAAATACCGGGTCTGTAAGGGTGCGGATTGGGGATAACGGCCCCGGTATTCCTCCGGATATTCAAAACAAACTGTTCGACCCTTTTTTCACTACTAAGCCTGCGGGAAAAGGCACCGGGCTAGGACTGGCAATTTGCGCCCAAATTATGGAAAAGCATCAAGGCAAAATCGAGGTCAATTCGCAGATGGGAAGGGGAACCGAGTTTGCACTGGTCTTGCCGAGCAAACATCCGAGCGCGATCGCACTCAGTAGCCGCCTCGACCTAGAGCAAGCCAACGGCAGACCCTAAGAGAGGTTTGGGTTATTCCGGAAGGTGCTATCCTCCACTGTAAGTGTGTTGTGTGTGGAGTGTTTGAATAAATATGGTTTCATCCCCAAGCCGTCCTCAGCTGTTTAGTCCTGCGACTGAGGCAGAGCAACCAGGCATCCGGAGCGGTATTAATCCTGCTTCTAGTTTCCTCTCTTTGCCAACGACTCCTCTGTTTGGCACCGATGGCATTCGCGGAAAAGCTGGAGAATTGCTGAGTGCCTCCCTAGCCTTGCAAGTGGGTTTTTGGGCAGGTCAAGTGCTGCGGGCATCGGCAACCACCTCAGGGCCGGTGATTTTAGGGCAGGATTCCAGAAACTCCAGCGATATGTTGGCAATGGCGCTTGCCGCTGGTTTAACGTCAGCGGGTCTGGAAGTGTGGAATCTAGGGCTATGCCCGACTCCCTGCGTGGCTCATCTCACCAGCGCCTCCCAAGCCGTGGGCGGGGTGATGATCTCTGCCAGCCACAATCCGCCAGAAGATAACGGAATCAAGTTTTTTGGCTCGGATGGTACGAAGCTTCCCCCCGCATTGCAGCAGGAGATTGAAGCGGCTTTAAGAGGAAGGGCGAATTTCGCCACGTTGGATGGTAGCTGGGGACAGCATTATCATCGACCGGAGTTAGTGGCAAATTATGTGGACTTGCTTAAGCGATCGCTAGCACCAGGGATCGGGCTACAAGGCTTGCGAGTCGTGCTGGATCTCGCTTGGGGCGCGGCGGTTCATCTAGCACCAGCGGTATTTCAAGAGATGGGGGCAGAAGTAATCTGCTTGCACTCTAGTCCCGATGGATCTCGCATCAATGTCAATTGCGGTTCCACTCACCTCGGTTCTCTCCAGTCAGCCGTCAAACAGCACGGTGCAGATTTAGGTTTTGCTTTTGATGGAGATGCCGACCGAGTGATGGCAGTCGATGCCCAAGGTCGCGTCGTTGACGGTGACTATATCCTCTATTTTTGGGGCAACACCCTGCGGCAAGCGGGGCAGTTGCCTGGGGATTTGATCGTGGCGACAGTTATGGCGAATTTGGGCTTTGAACGCGCCTGGAAACAGCTAGGCGGTTCTTTCGTGCGGACAGCCGTCGGCGATCAATACGTACAGGCGGAAATGCTGCGGACTGGAGGAAAGCTGGGCGGCGAGCAATCGGGACATATTCTCTGCCACCATTACAGTCTCACCGGAGATGGCTTGCTGACCGCTTTACATATAGCGGCGCTTGTGCATACCACCGGGCAATCCCTCGCCGAACTGATCGATGGAAGCTTTCAGACTTATCCACAGCTGCTGCGGAATGTGCGGGTGGAAGACCGGGAAAAGAGACGGCGCTGGCAAGAGTGCGATGCCGTGACAAATGCGATCGCTCAAGCAGAAGCGGCAATGGGAGACCAGGGAAGAATTTTAGTTCGCGCCTCTGGCACCGAACCCGTCATCCGAGTTATGGTGGAAGCCGCCAGTGCCCACCTAACAAATTACTGGACAGAACAGCTGGTTCTCGCAGTCGAGCAACATCTGGCGTGATTTTGATTTGAGATTTGAGATGGGTGGATGCGATCGCCAATCCACGCATCTCAAATCAGGTGTGCCAAAATCGATGGGTACTGGCTGCTCAAGCTCCCCCATGCCGAAATCAAAGCTAAAATCCAAAAAGTCCAAAAATTCAAAACAGCAGCCTGAGACGCCAACCCTAAGTCTTAAGGAGCAGTTAGCCCAAAAGCGCCAGGCGCAGCAGGCGCGAAAAGAATTCACTCAATTTGCCTTTGCCAGCGTGGGGATTGCCGCCGTCCTTGCTATCTTCCTGTTTCTCGCCGCTGGACCAAAAGCAGCCTTCGCCTCTTTAGCAATTCCGGCTCTGGGGTTTTCCTACAAATATCCCCGCACAGCGCTATGGGCGTTCCTTCTCTACCTACCGATTAATGGCACCGTCACCTACTGGATTGGCGGCGGAAATGTGGTGTTCCAGCTGGCTAAAGATGGAATCTATATTCCCGCAGTGATTGCCCTGGTAAAGGACTGCCAACGGAAAAAGCTGCCCATCCTAATTTCCAAAGATATCAAGCCGAGCTTGTACATTCTGTTGGTCTTTTCTGGGCTTACGCTACTGTTTGTTAACGGCTTCCTACAATTTTCGGGAGGTAGGTCGGGACAACCATTTTTGCAGGGGATTTTGGGTCTCAAAGTTTTTCTGGGGTACATTCCCTTGGCTTTTTGTGCCTACTACCTGATTCGGACAAAAAAGGAATTGCTCTTCCTGACGCGAATGCATCTGGTTCTCGCCATCATCTGCTGTATCCTTGGCTTTATTCAGTACTGGATGCTGACCAGCGGTAGGTGTGCTGGAACCAGAGGACTGGTCGCTGATGCTTTGTTTAAGGCAACCCTGGATGCCAAGTGTTTTGTCGGTGGCGCTTTGGTTTACAGTCCAGAAGTCGGGATGATTCGCTTACCAGGTACGTTTGTATCCCCCTGGCACTGGGCATGGTTCCTGATTGCCAACGCCTTTTTTACCTTTGCAACTGCCTTTTGCGACCCCTCGTTTTTCTGGCGGATTGGCGGTTTGGTAGGTATGGCACTCGTCTTTGCTAATGCGGTGATCTCCGGTCAAAGAATTGCCCTGTCGCTGGTTCCTGTCGTCTTCGTGCTGCTGCTCGTGCTTACAGGTCAAGTGGCGAACCTCAAACGGTTTATCCCCGTTGGAGTCGGGCTAGGTCTGGTGATAGGAATCGCCGCTGCCGCCAATCCAGCTTTAATTCAGGAACGGGTCGATAGTTTTGTCAGCCGCTGGAATGCTTCACCCCCCCAAGCATTTATCGTTGATCAATTTAATTGGGCGGTCAAGAAACAGCGGGGATTTTTGGGACGCGGTTTGGGAACTGCTACCAATTCCACCCGAATTTTTGGTGATGCAGCGCTGGTTGAAACTTACTATCCCAAGGTTCTATACGAAATTGGCCCGTTAGGCACGCTGGCGTTCTTAGTTTTTGTGACTTGCTTGACAGCGATTACTTTCAAGATTTACCGCTCGGTAAAAGATAAGAGTTTACGCAGTTTTGGTGCCAGTTTTTGGGTTTTAGTTTTAGTCCTGAGTTACAACACTTACTGGTACCCACTGGATACAGATGTGGCAATTTATTACTGGTTTTTTGCCGGTGTTATTTTTAGATTGCCAGTAATAGACGAGCAGGAACAGGAGAAGCGATTAGCAGAGGAAGAAAATGAGGCTCAAACTAAAAAGAAAGGACGCCGCAAATCATCAGGAAGGCGTACTGTCGGCAAAACAAGCCCGGTACCTGCCACATAATTAAGGCAGCGATCGCTCAGCACTCAATTGCATTTCGGAGCAATAAACCGTGAAGCCTTTGATTTCGGTAATTATCCCCACTTACGGACGTGAAGAACCTTTGCGAGACACGCTCAAAGATGTCTTGCAGCAAGACTACCCAGCCTTTGAAGTGCTGGTGGTCGATCAAACCGCCACGCACCAGCCAGAAACTCAAGCGTATCTTGAACAATTGGCAAACAGCGGTAAAATTCGCTGGTTTCGCGTAGATTGGGCAAGTTTACCGGGTGCCCGAAATTATGCGGTACGGCGGGCAGTTGGGGAAATTGTGTTGTTTCTCGATGATGATGTCCAGCTAAAGCCTGGATATTTAGAGGCTCATGCCCGCAATTATTTAGATCGCCCGGAAGTGGGTGCGGTGGCGGGGCGAGTATTTGACCGGATGAAATTGGAAGATTCCGGCAATAAGTTGACGATTGAGGATTTGCCAAAAGAAGCAATGGACCCTGGAATTGCCTGGTACCACATTGACTTAGTGCATACCGTAAAGCCGCAGCGCGTTCTCACTGCCAGAGGCTGCAATATGTCTTTCCGGCGAGAAATATTTACCAAGCACGGACTGGGGTTTGATGAGCGGTTTCGGGGCAGTGCAGTACGGGAGGAATCGGACTTTTGTCTGAGGTTACGACAGACTGGGTATCAAATTTGGTATGACCCCGATGCCGATTTAGTTCACCTGGGAGAAGAAACTGGCGGCTGTCACGATATTAGTACGCGATCGCTCAAATACCAACTCACCTTCTATCACAACCACTTCCTATTGGGCTTCAAAAACCTCACCCCAACTCAATGTCTGCGATTCTTTGCCAAGCTATTTGACTGTCACGTACTGGGGCATCCTCCATGCAACAAAAGCGGCTCCCCCTTAAAAGTTTTGACTCGCTTTGCTTCCTACACTTTAGGCTTTTTCAACGCACTTGGCACAGTTATCCAATCAAGTTGGGAAGACGGTCAAATTTACACTCGTCAAGATGGAATTTAAACGCAAAGAACGCAAAGTAAACGCAAAGAAAAATTTTCTCTGCGAACCTTTGCGCTTACCTTAGCGCTACGAGAGCGTTAAAAAAATATTTTCGCTACTAGGAGTTGCGCGATGAGGATTTTGGTTGCCAGTCACACTTATATCGTTGACCTCAACTGCGAGAAACTAAGGGCGTTAGCTCAACTGGAATCCGGAATTGAAGTAACTGTAGTCGTGCCGCGCCGGTGGCAGCCTGGGGGTGTCCAGAATAAGACGATTGAAACTCAGCTGCGTCAAGAAGGCTCTTTTCAAATCGTGCCAGTTTCTAATTTCAGCCAGAACAACCAGGGAATGCTCACCTTTGGGGCTGATCTGATTTCATTGTTGCGCCAGTTTCGACCCCAGATTATTCAAGTGGAACAGGGTTCAAAAGCTTTAGGTTATGCTCAGCTGATTACGCTCAATCGACTGTTGGGGCTTAAGGCGAAAAATGTGTTTTTTACCTGGTGGAACTTGCCCTACGAACTAAAATTTCCTGTTTCTATACTAGAAGCTTATAACCTACGACACACTCACGGACTGATTGCCGGAAATCAAGATGGTGTGGATATATTACAGCAGCACGGCTACCACGGCCCTAGCAAGGTGATGCCGCAGTTGGGTGTAGATGAAAGACTGTTCTCACCAACACCACAGCCAGAATTGGCAGCAAAACTGGGGATTCAACCGGATGAATTTGTGGTCGGGTTTGTGGGGCGGTTTGTGGAGGAAAAAGGGCTGCTGACGCTGTTGCAAGCGTTGACAGGCTTGCAGTCACGCCCCTGGAAATTGCTTTTACTCGGTCGCGGCCCATTGCAGTCGGTACTACTGGAACGGGCTGCTGAGGCGGGAATTAAAGATAGATTGATTTTGGTGGAAAGCGTTCCCCATGACGCAGTTCCCTGCTATATCAACCTGATGAATACTCTGGTGTTACCTTCGGAAACGACTGATAAGTTTAAAACTTTGACTGCCGCTGGTTGGAAGGAACAGTTTGGTCATGTGCTGATTGAAGCGATGGCTTGCCAAGTTCCTGTAATTGGTTCTGATTCCGGGGAAATTCCGCACGTAATTGGAGACGCTGGGTTAATCTTTCCAGAGAAGGATGTAGCAGCTTTGCAAAATTGCCTGGGGCAATTGATGGAACAACCAGATTTAGCCCAGAAGTTGGGTAAGCTGGGTTATGAACGAGCGATCGCGCAATATACCAATACTGCATTAGCCAAGCAGCAATTAGATTTTTATAAACAGTTAGTCAAGAGTCAGTAGTCCTTAGCAACTGACAACTGATACCTGACAAACAAGATGAAAATTTTACAAATTGTCCCTTCGATTTCTTTAGTTTATGGTGGCCCTAGTCAGATGGTTCTGGGGCTATCAGAGGCACTGGCGGCAGAGGGTGTGGAGGTGACGGTACTGACTACAAATAGCAACGGAGATGTCGGTCAGCCGCCTTTAGATGTGCCTCTCGACCGTCCGGTGGAACAAAATGGCTACCAGGTGCGTTATTTCCCCTGTTCCCCGTTTCGGCGCTATAAGTTTTCCCTGGATTTGTTGCGTTGGCTGGCTGCACACGCGGCTGAATTTGACTTAGCTCATATCCATGCTTTATTTTCGCCTGTAAGCACTGCGGCGGCGACTGTAGCCAGATATAAGCATTTACCCTATTTAATGCGTCCTTTGGGGACGCTTGACCCTGCCGATTTACGCAAGAAGAAGAGAATCAAGCAGATTTATGCGGCACTGCTGGAACGTCCCAATTTAGCAGGTGCGGCAGGAATTCACTTCACGAGCCTTCAAGAAGCTAAGATTTCCGAACGTTTTGGAACTTCAACACCGGATGTGGTGATTCCTTTGGGTGTAAAGCAGCCAATGATGCTTCCCAAAGGGCAAGCTAGAAGGCATTTTGGCATTTCGGAGGATCGGCTTTTGCTGCTGTTTATGTCTCGAATTGACCCGAAAAAGGGGCTAAATTTACTGATCCCAGCACTGGAAAAACTTTTAGAAGAGGGTGCTAATTTTCACTTTGTGCTGGCGGGTGGAAATCCGCAAGATCCAGCTTATGAGAACAAAATTCGAGAACAATTGCAAGCGTCACGTTTAGGCGATCGCACTACTATAACCGGATTTGTGACTGGTGAGTCGAAAACTGCTTTGCTACAAGATGCCGATTTATTTGTCCTCCCTTCTTACTACGAAAACTTTGGGATTGCTGTAGCAGAGGCGATGTGTAACGGCACCCCGGTGGTAATTTCTGACCAAGTTTATATCTGGGAGGAAATTCAACAGGCGGAAGCTGGCTGGGTTTGCGCCTGTGATGTGGATAGTTTAACTGAACAATTGCGCGATTCGCTGGCTGATGCTTCGGAACGACAGCGACGGGGAATCAATGCCCAAGAGTACGCTTTAAAAAATTACAGTTGGAAAGCGATCGCTCAAGCAACTATCAAAGCTTACGAGAAAATTATTATAAATAAGTAAAAACAAGTAGGGGGTTGGGATGATCTCTGGCGAGACAAGCTTGGAAATGCCCCAAAATACAACAGTTGTGGACTGGGAACCTCCCATGCCACCTACTGATTTAATTTTCGATGATGGTGAACCTTTGGAAAGTAATCGTCACCGTATTGGTATGAATGTCCTGATTCGGTCAATGTTACTTGCATTGGCTGACTGTGATGATTACTTTGCTGCTGGGAATATGTTTATTTACTACAGCAGCACTCAAGCACGAAATCGGGACTTTCGGGGACCTGATTTCTTTGTGGTGTTGAATGTGGATGGTCGCATCGATCGTCAAGGTTGGGTCGTGTGGGAGGAAAATGGTCGCTATCCTGATGTAATTGTGGAACTGATGTCACCTTCCACAGCACAGGTTGACACAAGTGTAAAGAAGGATATTTACGAGCAGATTTTCCGCACGCCAGATTACTTTGTGTTCGACCCATTCGATGCCAATTCTTTACAGGGATGGCATTTGGATGCTAATCAACAGTATCAGCCCCTGACACCAAATGAGCAAGGGTGGCTGTGGTGTCAGCGCTTAGGCTTGTGGCTGGGAACTTGGGAGGGGACGATAGAACGAGTTCCGGCTGTATGGTTACGCTTTTACAATCGGGAAGGCAATCTTGTCCCCCTACCAGAGGAGGCGGCGCAAGCTAGGGCTGATGCGGCGCAAGCTAATGCCCAGGCGGCGCAAGCTAGGGCTGATGCAGCGCAACAACAACTAGAAACCGCTCAACAGCAAGGTTTACAACAAGGTGCATTGCGGCAGCTATTGCGTCTGCTGACGACTCGTTTCGGGTTGGTTCCACCGGATGTAGAGCAAGACTTGCAAGAACTTGACCTAAATCAACTTGAAGATTTGGTGGAGGTAGCGCTGACGGTTAATTCCTGGGAGGAATTTGTCAACCGTTTATCTGAGAATTGAATCCAGTTTCAAGCGATCGCTAGAGCAACTATCAAAGCTTACCAACAAATTCTTACACGTAAAAGTAGGTTGGGTTGAGGTACGAAACCCAACATAACACTATATACAGCGCTTCCTGCTGTTATGAAGTACAGTTTATCCCCTCCCCGCTACCTCCTGTAACCTTTCACGACTAAGAACGTACCTCACAATAGCGGGAACTGCTGTATTTGTTGGGCTTCAAGTGCGTTCAACCCAACCTACTGTGAAGAATAATTGTAGCGGAACCAAACAAATGTTTTTTAATCAATAAGTTGGGTTTCGTGACTCAACCCAACCTACTAATAAACAGTCACGAAACCCAACACCTCAGCCTCAACTAAAAACAATTCAACTTAAGATAACAATGTTGTTGAGGATGACTTGAGAGTCTTGTTCACCAAAACCAAGACGCGCTAGTTCATACTCAGATCGTGTAGGTTGGGTTGAGGCAACGAAACCCAACACCCCATCCTCTTAACGCTATGCAATATCGTAGAGCCAAAATAGAAGGCGGCACCTACTTTTTTACATTAGTAACTCACAATAGAAGAAAATTTTTATGTATTCCTTCAAATATCTCCATATTAAGAAATGCTTTTAGAGAGATTATCAAAACGCATCCTTTTAAAATTGATGCCTGCGTTATTTTACCCGACCATCTACACTGTATTTGGACTTTGCCGGATGGAGATAGCGATTTCTCTACGCGATGGCGTTTAATCAAAAGTTATTTTAGCCGCAACTGCGAACCACAGTATCATCAAAAAGTTTCTCTATCCAGACAAAGTAAAAAAGAGCAATCAATCTGGCAACGCCGCTTTTGGGAACATCAAATTCGAGACGAAGAAGATTTTGCTAAACACATTGACTATATTCACTACAATCCAGTCAAACATGGATTAGTGAAAGCACCCAAAGACTGGGAATATTCTAGCTTTCACCGTTATGTTAATGCCGGAATATATGATGTATCTTGGGGTTCTGGGGAAGAAATATTATTTGATGTAAGTATAGGGCATGAGTAAGCCGGGGTTTGTTTTAATATCAATTCATAATAATTGTAGGTTGGGTAGAGCGAAGCGAAACCCAACAAATGTTTGTTAATCAATAAGTTGGGTTTCGTGACTCAACCCAACCTACTGTGAAGAATAATTGTAGTGGAACCCAACAAATGTTTGTTAATTAATAAGTTGGGTTTCGTGACTCAACCCAACCTACTAATAACCTACTAATAAACGGCATGACCTAATGCCAAACCAGCAACAAGCATTCCTAGAACTAGAAAAGGTTGAGCGCTTGCCTGATATTTCACATCATTTTTCAGGGGATCGCGGAGAAAATACATATCCTGAAAAGTGATTTGGGGGATGATGAGTAATATCAAGATTGCCGCATAAAGGTTTTGGTGGATGCTAATTAAATAAGCGGCAATTCCAGCTTGAAAGATATCGATCATCAGCACGCATATCCAGGCAGCCGTGCCAACACCAAACATCACCGGGAGCGATTGTAGACCGAGTTGGCGATCGCCTTCAACACTCTTGAAGTCATTCACCACCGCAATTCCCAACCCCGCCAAACTGTAGAACAGCGTCAGAAGCATAATCGTAGCGTTTAGCTCCCCAAACAGCGCGTGACCCGTCCACCAAGGCAGAGCAATGTAACTGGCACCCAGTGCGTAATTGCCCAGCCAGCCATTTTTCTTCAGCTTCAGCGGTGGCGCAGAGTAAATATAAGCCAGAAAAGTACCGCCCAAGGCAATGCAGGTGATGGTAGGAAAATCATGCCCCGCCCATCTATCTAAAACGTAGGAAAGTCCTAACCCTGCAAATAACAGTACCAAAATTTGCGTCACCACTTGGGGAACAGAAATGGCACCGGAAGGAATCGGACGGTACGGTTCGTTAATCGCGTCGATATCGCGATCGTAAAAATCATTTAAAGTTTGGGTATACCCAACTAAAATAGGTCCCGACAGCAGCATACAAGTAGCAGCTTTCAGAACATTTTCCAGCGTCCAAGTGTATTCACCCGAAGAAGCCGCACCGCAGACAACGCCCCAAATCAAGGGAATCCAGGTAATCGGCTTCATCAACTGCAAGCGAATTTTCCAGATAGAAGTCTCGCCAGGAGCGGCACCTTTCATGCCCAGAAGTTGCCGAGTTTTCGCACTGCGCTCAGATGGTTTGTTATCGGTTGTTTGTTGTTTGTCGGTTGTCATTTGCTAATGGGTAATAGGTAACGGGTAATGGTCAACGGGTAATGGTCATTATCAAGTACCCATTACCCATTACCAATTCTCAATGACCAATTAGAACGAAATCGCCAAGTAACTATTTTGAAATTTAGCGCCTTTGACGGGTTGACCGCTCAACTGGGGGGGTAACGAGATATTGCGCCGCTGATCTCCCGCTTCGATGGTAACTTCAGGGCCGTATTGGGTGAGTTTTACCTGCTTTTTATCAAAACCGGGCAAGAATAGACGTACCTGACGACCTGGAATGTCAATCTCGATAGGTTTGGGCAGCCCCGCTACTTGACGCAAATCCGGGAGGGCGTCTATTAGCGGTTGCCAGTCAGCCGGTGGGCAACTGGGAAGGGAACTGACGGCAAGAGGGGTAAAGTTTGCCGAAATGGCTTCTGTGACCGACTCTTGGTTGAGCAAGACGCCTCCCACGGTCAGCCCGACTTGTTGGGCACTGCCCCAAAAATACTGGGCAGTAGCAACAGCCGTTGGCGCACCCGTCGTCACCAAATAGGCGGCAACGCGGTTGGGGTCAGCGACTGCGGCTCTCCCTCGCTCCAGCAGATTGTTCACCTCATTCGTGGGCTGTTGGGCAAAGTTATCCCCAGTCCATGACACATTGAGAACAGCGCTGCTGATGGGTTGAATGAAAGGCGAAACTGTTCTCCACAGGTCGGAATCTTCTACCACTTTTCGGAACCGGCGAATATACCAGCTGAGTATCTCTGGCATCCCCAGCATCCGCAGGGTGGTTTGGTCGCCGCTGCCGTCGTAGATTATTACGTCGTACTTGCCACTGGCTTCGTACTCGCGGATGGCGTTGAGAGCCAGGGCGCTGTCCATCCCCGGCAATACGCCCAATTCCTGACCGTAGACATTTTTGAGCAGAGGCGTCCGCAGATACTGCGCCTCTAGTTTTTTGATATCTTCCCAGCTGCGTTCGAGTAGCACGGCAGACTGGAACTGTACTACCTGTAAATTTTGAGCCATTTCCTGGGGATCGGGGCTAGGGGACGCCCCCAGGAGCAATCCGAGAGTGGGGCCGGGATCTTGTCCGGCAAGTAGCACTCGCGCTCCCTTGTTTGCCAGTTGTTTGGCGGCGGCGATCGCGACTGTGGTGCGACCCGTGCCGCCTTTGCCCAAAAACGTTAAAATCAGGGCCATCTGTTCTTATTGTGCGGGTTTCAGTTCATCTTCAAAAAACCAAGTGGTCGAGTTGTCGTCAAATTGCACGACGACCCCAACGCCACTACCATCCGTCATTTTGTAGCCTTTGATGGTGCCGACTTTCCCCAGTTTATTAACAACAGCGGGAGAAACCCTGTCTCTGAGGCGGTATACTTTTACTTTCTGACCGATCTCCATTACTGCTCCGATGCAATGAACCATTCCGAATCATTCCACAGTTTAGGGCAAAACCTCAGAGATTGGTTTGATCGAGTGGTGGCGAACCGAAGGTCGTCCTCTTAGGACATCGCTTTCTTTTGGTTCAGATGTCCTCTCGTCAATACCCACAGAACGTATTTACACCCTTACTCGTTGCCCTGATACTTTGTCGCCATAGCACTAAAATGACCTTAAACTGCTACGCTTTACTCTTGCCATAAATCACTCGTAAAACTTCTGCTTGCATTGCGGCAGATTTCCTATATCATCTTTAACTTAATAGACTAGACTTGTTACAAAAGCAAACAAATGCCAAAAAGCGACAATGGGAACTCTAATGTTTGACTCAGCTTCATAGGAAAAAGTGGCTTCGTGCTTTGGTTGTGGGAGTGTAGCGGGATTTGTTGAAGTCAATGAAAGCAGTTGTTCGCAAGGCTGGCAGGGTGAGGCGTTGGCTTCCGGTTAATGACCTGTGGTGGGCAAAGCTGGATTTGTTGAGAACCCTAGTGCGGCGGGATTTGGAAGCGCGATATAAGGGTTCGGTGTTAGGCAATTTTTGGCCTTTAGTTAATCAGCTGTCGCAGTTGCTGATTTACACCTATGTTTTCTCAATTGTCTTGCAGGTAAAGCTGACTTTAAAGGGTTTGCCAGCGAACAATATTACCTATGGTTTATGGCTATTTGCGGGGTTGCTTCCCTGGATTGCATTTACCAGTGGGCTTACCCAAGCAGCGAGTTCGGTGGTGGGACAGCCAAACTTGGTGAAGAAGGTAGTGTTTCCGCTGGCGTTGTTACCGCTGGTGCCGATATTATCAGCATTTATTGAAAGTTCGCTTGGTCTGATGGCGTTGATTGTGTTGGTGGCGGTGTCGTCTGGAACTTTACACACGACGTTGGCACTGTTGCCTCTAATTTGGCTACCGCAGTTGTTGTTAACTGCTGGCTTGGGTTATTTGGTGGCAGGACTGACGGTGTTTTTGCGAGATATTCCTCAGACGCTGGGAGTAATTTTGAATCTCTGGTTCTACGTAACACCGATTATCTATCCAGCGTCAGCTATTCCGGAGAAATGGCGGGGATGGGTATTTTGGTTGAATCCAATGACAGCGATCGCAGAGGTTTATAGAGATTTGGTGCTAGTGGGAGAAATAAAACACTGGGGAGAGTGGAGTGTTGTAGCGATGGTTTCTCTGGTAGTGTTTTTTGCAGGGTTATCGCTATATAAAAGATTACGTCCGGCGTTTGCTGATGTACTCTAGGTTGTGATTGAGTCTGCAAGTTGTGGTGTTTGAAGCAGTGGCGTAATGAGTGAGATTGCAATTTCGCTGAAGAATGTTTCTAAGTGCTTTAAGCGCTATGCGCGACCTGTAGACCGCCTGAAGGAGTTGTTGTTGCCGGGAAAGAGCAGGGCAGATGAATTTTGGGCACTGCGTGATATTAACTTGGAAGTACCAAAGGGGCAAGCTCTAGGGATTGTGGGGCGCAATGGTTCTGGAAAGAGTACGTTGTTGCAGATTATTGTCAAAACGATAACACCGACTACGGGAGAGATAAGGGTCAATGGACGGATTTCAGCTTTATTAGAACTTGGCAGCGGATTTAACCCTGAATTTACAGGAAGACAAAATGTATTTTTTAACGGACGGCTACTAGGTTTAGAGCGAAAAGATATAGAAGCAAAATTTGATGAAATTGCTGGGTTTGCTGATATTAGTGATTTTATGGAGCAACCCGTTAAGACTTATTCCAGTGGAATGTTTGTGAGGCTAGCATTTGCAGTTGCTATTAGCGTCGAACCTGACATTTTCATTGTAGATGAGGCTTTAGCAGTTGGTGATGAAGCTTTTCAGCGAAAGTGTTTTGGACGTATTCAAGCTCTTCAGGAAAGAGGTGTAACAATCCTTTTTGTTTCACACTCAGCACCTTCAGTTATAGGCTTATGTAGCTCAGCAGTTTTAATAGACAAAGGAGAGAATCTACTAGTATCCACACCTAAGAAAGTAATTTCTAACTATCAAAAATTGATATATGCGCCTGTAGATGAAGCAGAAAAAATTCGAGAGAAAATTCGGAATGGGAGGCATTTTATAAAAAATGACATTGTATTAGAAGCTAGCCAAGAAGAATTAGAATATCTAAATTCAAGTCAAACTAAAGCTGTCGATGATTTTCATGAAACCTACGATCCGAACTTTATTCCAAAAAGCACCTTATCATATGTATCTTGTGGAGCGCTCATTGAAAAACCTTATGTTACTACTATAGAAGGTAGGCGAGTAAATGTTATAAAAAGAAGAAAAGAATACATTTATACTTACTCAGTAAAATTTTTAAAAAAAATACATGGAGTTAGGTTTGGAATGGTAATTAAAACGATTGAAGGATTTGAATTAGGAGGAGCAGCATCTCACTCAATAGATAATCCAATAGAATACATAGATCAAGGCAAAGAACTCCAAGTAAAGTTTAGATTTTACTGTTCTCTGCAACCAGGAGTATATTTTTTAAATGCCGGAATTTTGGGTAGGTTAAATCACTCCGAAGTCTTTATTCATCGTCTAGTTGATGCAGCAATGTTTAGAGTGCAGCCAGAAGAATCAGATACATCAAGATCGGGTTATGTAGATTTTTGTGTGGAATCACAAATTTTATCATTTAATTGTGTTATGGAAGAATAAAAAAATTACCTAAAATAATTGTTTGTTTAAATCCATTATTTATTCTCAATTTCATGCGGGAAAAAAAATTAAGGCAAATAAAAAT
This sequence comes from Coleofasciculus sp. H7-2, assembly GCF_042747725.1. NCBI lineage: Bacteria > Bacillati > Cyanobacteriota > Cyanophyceae > Coleofasciculales > Coleofasciculaceae > Coleofasciculus > Coleofasciculus sp. H7-2. The sequence goes on along the minus strand of NZ_JBHZGO010000105.1, from coordinate 113,704 downwards.
CCCCGTCATTTACAGTTTTGCACGGTCTGGTGGCACATTAATCAATCGCTGCTTAGGATGTATATCTGGTAACATTATTCTTTCAGAAGTGAATCCTCATGCTTCACTTGTTCCGATTGAAGTTCAAGCACGTGACTGGTTTAAATTAGTTTCGTCTGGTAATTTTTCTGATTTCAGCAAGAAAACATACGCAGATAAAATCCGCTTACTAGCAGAGGCGGCGCGACAGCAGGGCAGCCACTTAATCATCCGTGATTGGACAACTATAAACTTTTTAGATAGAGCAAGTGATGATATTTATGCGCCGAGTATGCTTCTGGAGCAAGAACTATATCTAGAGCAATATGGATTTAATATCTATCCTGTAATGTTAGCACGTCGGTCTGCTGATGTTTATGAATCCTTGACACGCACTTTCAAACATTTACGAAATTTATCAATCAAAGAATTTGGAAATTGTTACCTGGCTTATGTGCAGAAAGTTTCAACATATCCATTATTTCACTATGAAAGTTTTTGCCTGGAGCCAGAAAAAGAGTTGAAACGAATGTGTGATGTTCTTGGTGTCAACTATAGTGATACTTTTGTAACTGAATTTAGTAAATTTACTTATTGTACGGGAGATAATACTTTACCTAAACCATCTAGAGGCGGTCAAATAGGCAAAATAACTGTAATGGAAAGTAACCAAGGAGCTGAGTCCTACATTGCCGCGACTCTAGATGAAAATTGTCAGCAAGCAGATAGGTTGTTGGGCTATGAAAATATGGAAATTGAAAAACAAGTCGATGCTTTTTGGAGAATAGTTGAGGTTCGCGACCAAGCGCTTACAAAAGCTAACGATCTAAGACATCAGACTCAGGTAGAATTGGAGCGAATCCAGTCTCGGCTCCAGCAGACTCAAGCTGAGTTAGAGCGATCGCAGTCTCATCTGCAACAAAGCGACGCCGACCGTGCCGCCCGTTTAACGCTAATCGAACAATTGTCTGAACAATTGCAGCAAAGCGAAGCTGACCGCGCCGCCCGTTTAACAGCAATTGAACAATTGTCTGAACAATTGCAGCAGGCTCAGGTGGAACTGGCGCTATCGCAGTCTCAACTCCAGCAGATTCAAACGGAATTAGCGCAATCTCAATCTCAACTCCAGCAGACTCAGACGGAATTAGTGCTATCACAGTCTCAACTCCAGCAGACTCAGACGGAACTGACCCAGTCGCAGACTATCATCCAAGCAATGGAGGACAGGAATTTATGGAAACTTCGGACAATAGTAGTTCGACTAAAGAAGGTAATTGGGTTGCCAACAGACGCCTGAGCTGGAGCAAACACAATTTCATCTAGATTAATTTCTTCTAGTGACTAACCTAGGGGCTTAAATATGAGCAAAATCAAGTCAGTTTTGCGGATTGCTGTAGATATGACTCCTATCCTCTCTAACGGTGAAAATGGAGGTTCTAAAGTTTTAGTGTTAACCTTATTCAAACGACTACAAACCTTGGCTCCCAACTATAAGTTCTTTCTACTTACAGCACCTTGGAATCATGAGGAGCTAACTAAATATGAAAATAAAAATACTAAATGTATACTACTTAAACAGTTAGGAAAGGCAATTAATACAGAAGAACAAGTATTCTCAAATAAGTTTACTAGATTTGGGGCTAAAGTTGTCAAAAAAATTCAAAAAAAGTGGGGAAATATTTTTTCCGCAAAAACACTTCTAAAAAGTCAAAAAATAGATTTGCTATTTTGCCCGTTTTCTGCACCAAACTTTGCAGAAAATGGTGTTCCTACAGTTGCAATTGTTTATGATCTACAACACCTAGATTATCCAGAATTCTTTACGAAGGAGGAGAGGGAACGTCGCGACCAGTTTTTCAGCAATCTCTTGAAAGTAGCAGAAAAGATTGTCTGTATATCTGAATTTAGTCGCCAATCATTCATTCAAAAGCTGAATGTGTCAGCCGAAAAACTAGATGTTGTGCATATATCTATTTATGACCGCTGGTCTGGGTTGCGTGAAGAAACCGGAAAGCAGCATTTGCAGGAACTGGGTCTAAAAAATTGTAATTACGCTTTTTATCCAGCTAACTACTGGCCTCATAAAAATCATCGTAGGCTCTTAAAAGCCTACCAGATGTATCAGCAACAATTTCCAGGTCAGCATTTAGATTTGGTTTTTACTGGAGCGCTTGAACGGGAAGAAAAGGAACTACGTGAGATTGTTGCCAAGATGAACCTTAGCGATCGCGTACATTTTCTTGGCTATTTGAATGAAGAAGCTTTGGAAGCTGTCTGGCGTGGCTGTAAATACTTGGTTTTCCCCTCTCTTTACGAAGGTTTTGGGATTCCCGTTTTGGAAGCAATGGGATTCGGCAAGCCAGTGCTTTCCAGTACCGCAGGTAGTTTACCAGAGGTTTGCGGTGATGCCGTCCTCTACTTTGACCCAGAGAAACCCGAAGAAATAGCACAGTGTTTAGCAAAAATTACCACTGATACAGAGTTAGTGAATGAATTGGTATCCAAAGGATATCAGCGCTTGAAGTTCTTTGATTGCGATAAAATGGCACGTCAGTATCTTGACATCTTCGCTACTGTGGTTTCCAAGAATGTAACTTGAAGCCTGAGATTGATTTATAAAGTAAAGATTAACTTAAGAAAATGCCCTATATGACGATGGGCGCTACGCAATTTTAAGCCACCCTACGCCTTTAAAATTTACTTTATAAATCAGCTTTAAACAATCAATTTATTTCTGAAAAATGAAACTGGTACATTCCTCATACCGTTCTGGGTTATAGGCTACACATTTATGTTTGGCTTTATACATTTTTTTGAGTTTAAAACCAAGAATTCCCATAAAGTTTTTTATGCACCCATCTGACATTAACCACCAAGCAAATCGCAAGTTTTCCATGTTTTCGCTATTATCTTGCGCTATCATCTGCATAATAGGTCTTTCGTCATTCAAAGTCTGCTGTGTTATTATCACGGTTTTTTTAGCAAGCTTAGTTATTGATTCCAGCGCTCCGAGTTGATCGCGAATATGAGGAAGGCACATCCCAATCATAATCGCATCAAATTTTCCTAAGCTCTCTGGAAGGTGATATATATTGCCATAGTATGCCTTGGCTTTTGAAGCAAAATGCTCGTGGCAGTACCAGTAGGAGTTTTTTAATCGCTCGAAGCCTTTATGTTGTGCAGCCAATATTGCTTCGGATTTAAGGGGATCGTTCCAAAATGGTACAATTTCAGTTACCGTTTCATCCAGTACATCGAAAGATACAACAGAAGCTCCCCGCTTCTCCATCTCAAATGTTAAATAGCCGCTGGCTGTGCCAATGTCTAAGACTGACTGACCAGAAAAATCAAAATGACCAAGGTAATCTTCTATCGTGTCCCTTAAATCCCAATGACCACCGACTGTACCGACATCTGGAATGTCACAAACGTGATAAAAAAAACAATCATCTCGGTTGAGATTTTTTCTGGGTTGTGCAAATAGATTTTCGGACTGAAAAGACATATTACTACCACACTCAATAGATTTTATATGCTAACCTATACGCTGATAATTAGAAAGTGCTGTTCTCTAAAATATTTGCTTCATTTTGGCTTTTGGCTCAATAATCTCTAACTAATGTAATTGCGTGTTCAAGCATAACAAATATAACACAGACTCTAATGCGCTTCACGCACAACGAAAAATGAAAATTTCATTTCCCTCAGTCCTAGTCTTTAGTTTTGTATCAGGAAGTAGCCTGTGAGTTTACGATTCAGCGTTGTTACCCCCTCATTTTGTCAAGGTCGGTTCATTGAGCGTACCATCCAGAGTGTTTTGGCGCAAGGAATCACAGATATAGAATACGTTATCTGTGATGGAGGTAGCAAGGATGAGACAATAGAAATCTTAAAATTCTATGATGACAAAATTCGTTGGGTATCAGAACCAGATAAGGGTCAGGCTGATGCAGTGAACAAAGCGATCGCTATGACAACAGGTGATATTATTGCCTGGATTAATTCTGATGATGTCTACTACCCTGGAGCTTTCGAGGCAGTCAAAATAATATTTGAAGCTAATCCCACCGTTCAGATTATATATGGCGATGCTGACCATATTGATGAAAAAGACGAGATAATAAATTCTTATCCCACTGAACCTTGGAATTATGAACGTTTGCTTGAGACTTGTTACCTTTGTCAGCCAGCGGTATTCTTTCGACGTAGTTTAGTAGAAAAGTATGGGAATTTGGATGCTTCCTTAAATTACTGCATGGATTACGAACTGTGGCTGCGTTATGGTAAGCAGGTAGACTTTTATTATTTGCAAACAAAATTAGCTGGATCACGGCTCTATAAAACTAACAAAACTCTTGGTCAAAGGCTCGCAGTTTGTACAGAAATTAACGATATGATCCGTCGGGAGTTTGGCTTTGTTCCGACTAATTGGATTTTTGGATATGCACATGCCAAAATTGAAGAAACCAAAGGATTGGATAGAACCGATCCTGTTCAAAATAAGCAATTTGTCAAAGAATTAGTTTTTACTACCCTATGGGCATTTTGGCACTGGAAAACGCGGATTCCACCCCGTGCATTAGTGACGCTTGTTAGTTGGTGGGTTGGGGCTAATCCTGTATTGGGTGGGAATAGAACAGTGAAGGTGACTAAAGGTACTATCAAATCTATTTATAAGTTTTTGACGAGTCCTCTTTACAATCGTCTTAAGAACGAGATACTTCAAGAAATCGAACAGAGAATTGAAATTGAGCGCATCAGCCAAACTCAAAAAAACCAAAACTTAACTCAAGAATTACATCGTATCAATCAGGTTTATTTGGAGTTACAAGTTAAGCTGTCTCAACAAGTAGCAGATCAAATGATAAATATGTATAAGCTAATTGCTGAAACTAAGCATGAATGGAGTCGTGAAAAATTAAACGATGAGATTACCGACGAATTAAACAAAATCCATCAGAGTATAGAAGGTCTAAAAATTGAGCGAGATAATCAAGAATAATTCATATCCTAAAGTTAGTATTGTTACTCCCTCATACAATCAGGGTAAGTTCATAGAGAAGACTGTTCTGAGTGTTTTATGCCAAGATTATCCAAACTTGGAATATATTATAGTTGACGGTTTGTCTACCGATGAAACCCCGGACATCATTCGCAAGTACGAACACCGTATAAATAGGATAATTATTGAAGCTGACAAAGGTCAGACTGATGCTCTGAATAAAGGATTTAGATTATGTGCTGGGGAGATACTTGCCTATCTTAATTCTGATGATTGTTATGCGGCTAAAAATGTTGTTTCTAAAGCTGTGGAATATTTGAATGAATATAAAGAATTTGATGTGATTTATGGTCAAAGAAATGTTATTGATGAGTTTGGTAAGTTCTTAAGCTTTCACCCTTATAGACCATTTTCTGAGCGTGATTTTTATTTGAGTGATTATATTCCTCAAGAATGCACTTTTTGGACAAGAAGAATATTTGAGAAAGCAGGCGCATATATCAATGAAGAATTTGACTTCGCAATGGATTATGAGCTGTTGTTGCGATTTCTGAAGTTTGGTGCTAAATTCTTGTCTGTAGAAGATGTTTTTGGTCTTTTTAGATATTATTCTGCTCAGAAAACTGGTGATCGCTGGCATTCACACGGATTACCTGAAATAGGTAAACTGCACAAAATGTACTTAGGTAAATATATTGAAGAAACAGAAATGCTTAATTATAATAATGAACATTTTTTTAAGGTTAACCCAAAGATTCATCCAGAAGCGTTTGCATCTTACAAGCGTTTTTGGTGGATGGTAATCGAACATCAAATTCAAATCCTCGACAACCTGGCACTGGATGAGTGGATGTTTCGGTAAAAGGAAGTAAATAACTCTAGGTTTTATCTAGATAGATGCAACCCTATAGAGTCTTAGGAGAACTAAACAAGCAATAATCCTAGTAAGGAGCTAATCAAATGAGCAGGATAAGAAATTGGCTAAAGACTCCAGTCTTTGTAATCTTTTTGTGCGCTTTTTTCCTAACCAGCGTCATGGGGTTTCTCACTATCAGGATTGAGCATGCTTACTTTGAAAACTATTCTTACTTCTACGACCCTATCTCCTACTCTCTACAGAATGCTCGTCTGCACGTCCGCGTAGCAAATGAGGGGCGTCTTGCGTTAGCTATACAAGAATGGCTGGGCAACGGGAGACATCCGTTACGGACAGTGCCGCTGATCCTTTTTGCTCCTGATTTGCTAGCTAGTAATGTAGGTCATGTGGCTACTGCCCTGCCAATGCTCTTCATTTTTTTAGGGCTGCTTGGTTGGACAGTTCACCGTCGAACTGGTTGCACTCCCTACGCGATCGCCTGTATGTTTTTGTTCTGTGCTACTCCGGTGATGTTTCATCCGAGACTTGGCTTAGGTGCTTACTGGTTAGACCTGCCAGCTGCTTTCCTGGTTGGAGGGGCAGTTTTGTGCCTGTTAAATTCGTCCGGCGCGCAGAGTTTGAAATGGCTGGTAGCGTTTGCAACTCTAGGCTCCTTTGCTACTCTCAGCCGCTACATAGCAGCCGCCTACGTCGTTTTCATCTGTGTACCTGTCTTGGCTGTCTACCTTATCCAACGATGGCGGCGAGAGGGCGACCTAGTGAAGACAATCTTGTTGCCACTTGGTGTTATCTGTGTCACGGCTGCCCTATTAGCTGGGTACTTCTTGATTGCCCATTTTAACAGCAACATAGAGTATTACACGGTCTATGGCTATGCATTAAATCAGGACTTGCTCTCATCAGCTAATTTTGTAATCCACTTTTTAGTAGACTACCTGTTTGGGCTTCCTGGAGCTTTGATGCTGTTTACAATTTGTGGAATTAACCTAGTGTGGTTTCGCAAAGATATTACCCAGAACTGGAAAAGCTTAGTAATTTCAGTTTGGTGTGCCAGTGCGGTTATTTTGTTCTTGGTAGTTGTACTGCGTGTAGGTGAGGGAGGGCAGTCAACAATGTATGCATTACCCCTGCTCTTCTTTGCAGCTGTCTCACCTGTGGCAATAAGCCAGCAGGGAGCGAGCGGTCGAGTCCTGTCACAACTTTCAGTTATATTAATTGCCATAGCGCTTTTGGTGGGAGGACGTGCAGCTTTAGATAACTACCAGCTAGCAACCCATCCTTCTCCTGAGCATCGGGATCTAAAAGCGCTGGACGTGGCTCTAGCTCAAGAATTGTCCAAACAGGGCAACTTAGTAGTTTGGTGTACTTACTTTGATGAATATATCTATATACCAACTATGGAAACGTTCTACCGCTACGGTAAGTTACCCTCACCAGCTAATGACCTTTTCACGGTTCATGAATCATACTGGTTGGGCTTCTATCCTAACCTGCCTGAAAACAAACTAAGCGAGCGTGTTTACGCTGATACTACTAAAAGGGCTGACATTGCTGTAGTGTTTGATGACCCAAGGCAGGCGGATAAAAATAAAAATACTCAGTGGCAAGCGATTCCTAGTCGAAAAAGCCGTTTAGTGGCTAAATATATAGCAGACCACATACGTAACGATCCGAACTGGAAACAAATTTTTGTCCTGGAAAGTTCGCATTATGGTACTCTAGCGGGTTATCGCAATCTTACAAGGTAGTTTTCAGGTGCAACCTTAACAAAAGCAAAACTTCGTCAGTTTCAGTTTTATCTCCGCTTATAACAGAAAATCCTCAATGCTTGAATTAGTTTCTTATTCAAAAACTACAGAGATTAGCGTGAAAGGAATCATTCTTGCTGGTGGTAAAGGAACACGTCTTGCCCCCTTGACGGAAGTCACTAATAAGCACTTGTTGCCAGTTGGGAAAGAACCCATGATCTGGCATTCAGTTAAACAACTAGCAAGTTCAGGTATCACAGATATTTTGATAGTGACTTCCACCAACCATATGGGGGATGTTGTGAATTCTTTAGGATCGGGAAAACGATTTGCCTGTGAATTTACATACCGAGTGCAAGAAGAAGCAGCAGGCATTGCTGACGCTTTATCCCTTGGGGAGCAATTTGCACAAGGAAAAAAAATAGTTGTGCTATTAGGTGATAATATTTTCGAGTATTCTATCCGTCAGCACGTTGAAGCTTTTGCGGAACAACCTGAGGGAGCTAGAGTTCTCCTCAAGGAAGTGGGAGATCCAGAACGATTTGCGATCGCAGCTCTTGATGAAAAGCAAATTATTAAGATTGAGGAAAAACCTACAGAACCCAAGACCAACTATGCTGTTGTCGGTTGTTATATGTACGATAGCCAAGTGTTTAATTTGATACGTAAGGTTCAGCCGTCCGAGCGAGGAGAACTGGAAATTACTGCTATTAACGAACTTTATTTAAAACAGGGTCAGTTGCAGTTTAGTTTTGTGAATGGACGCTGGATGGATGCAGGAACTTTCAATTCATTCAATGAAGCCAACAATCTCATGTTGTTAAATGATAATAAAATTTTGCACGACATCTGAGATTAGGTCAAAAATTATGCCTCACATATCTGTGGTTATTCCTGTTTATAAAGCTGAGAAGTGTTTGCATGAACTCTATAAACGTCTAAAAGATTCTTTAGAAACAATTTCAGAAGATTTTGAGATAATTTTGGTAGAGGACTGTGGGGGCGATCGCTCCTGGGAGATCATTCTGGAGTTAGCCCATCAGGATCGGCGAGTTAAGGGAATTCAGTTCAGTCGCAATTTTGGACAACATTACGGAATTACAGCTGGTTTAGATCATTGTGATGGTGACTGGGTGGTGGTGATGGACTGTGATTTGCAGGATCGTCCTGAAGAAATCCCCCGATTTTACGCCAAAGCACAAGAAGGTTATGATGTAGTGCTTGCTCGAAGAGGTAAGCGAAAAGATCCAATTCTGAAGCGCCTGACTTCGAGGCTATTTTATAAAATATTCAGCTACCTTGCAGATATCAAATATGATGCTCAAGTTGGTAACTTCCGCATGATTTCGCGGAAAGTTTTAGAAAGTTTTCGTCTTATGCGCGAACAACTGAGATTCTTTGGTGGTTTGGTAGACTGGATGGGTTTCCCGACTGCCAGCATTGATGTAACGCATGATTCTCGCCTAACTGGGAAAAGTACATACACGTTTCGCAAGCTTTGGAAATTAGCATCTGAAACTACAATTGCTTATTCTGATAAACCACTCCGGTTATCTATTAGGTTGGGCTTTATGATATCGGTTTTTGCTTTTTTATATGGAGCTTATATTTTTATAAATGCAGCAATTTATGGTTCAGTTGTTACGGGTTGGAGTAGCCTTATTGTTTCTTTGTATTTCCTAGGCGGAATTATTATTTCTAATCTTGGCATTATTGGCATCTACTTAGGGAAAAGTTTTGATGAAGCTAAGAAAAGACCTTTATATCTAATCAGAAATTCTACATTTACCCCTTCAACTTTAAAAAGCCTAGCTGAGCCAAAGCAAACACAAGGTGTAAATAATGGACATTTCTGAGTATATTTTGCAGACTCCTTGGGATAGCAGAGTATTTGGCTTCGATACCTTTGAAATTGTTTATAAATCAGAAGAAGTATTTAAGTCGGTTTTTAAGGCGATCCAACCCGGACATTACACTGTAAAAATCGATCCACTTTCCTCTAAAAAAGTTTTACATGAGTATGGTTTTTATTACTGTGATACCTTAATTGAACCCTACTGCAACCCCAATAGCTTTGTGGAATATGTAAAACCAGGAATTCAAATTTCTAAGTTAGTCTCTATAGACGATTTAACTAAAATCTCTCATGGAGCTTTTACTCATGGTCGATTTCATAAAGATTTTAATTTAGATCGGAATCAAGCCGATCTTAGATATGATTTATGGCTTAAAGAACTTTGTAACTCTCAAAATGTTTTTGGACTGATGTCCGATGGTCGGATAGCTGGATTTTGGGGATGTGTTAAAAATAAAATCGTCCTTCATGCGTTAAGTGAAGAATATAGGGGCAGAGGAATGGCTAAGTACTTTTGGAGCGTTGCTTGTCAAGAACTATTTAGCCACGGATATCAGGAACTGACAAGCTCAATTTCAGCTTCTAATATTTCAGTTCTTAATCTCTACTCTTCACTGGGATTTAAGTTTAGGAATACAGTCGATGTTTACCATATCTTAGTGAAATAATACTAATTTACTAAATTAAAATGAAAATTTGTAGCAAGTGTAGCACGCGATTTGATAGCTTGAACTGGGCATGTCCTTCATGTTCTTGTAAACCTAAACGAATTGAGGGCTATCTATCATTTGCACCTGAATTTGCCAAAATAAATGATAATTACGAGCCTAGTTTTTTTTCCCAGTTAGCCACTCTAGAAGCCAAGAATTTTTGGTTTTGTTCCCGCAACCGCTTGCTCCTTTGGGCACTACAGTGCTACTTTCCCCAAGCTCAAACCCTTTTAGAAATTGGTTGTGGAACTGGTTTTGTTTTATCTGGTATTGAGGAAGCATTCCCTAGGCTAACCTTGTATGGAAGTGAAATATTCAGCACAGGCTTAGCTTTGGCCGCCCAGCGGCTTTCTAAAGCTGAGTTATTCCAGATGGATGCTTGTAAAATTCCCTTCGAGCGCGAATTTGATATTATCGGTGCTTTTGACGTGCTGGAACATATTAAAGAAGATCGGAGAGTTCTAGCTGAAATGTATAGAGCAACAAAAGCAGAAGGGGGAATTATCCTAACAGTTCCACAGCATCCTTGGCTATGGAGCCAAGCCGACGATTATGCTCACCATGTACGCCGATATCGCGCTCAAGATTTAAAAACAAAAGTACAACGGGCTGGGTTTAAAATTGTGAGAATGACATCTTTTGTCTCACTCCTCCTACCCCTCATGTTTCTCTCGCGATCGCAGCAGCAACGACCTAAGCCAGACTACGATCCTTTGGCCGAACTGAGAATAAGCGGTTTAGCCAATTCTATTTTAGGAAAAGTGCTTGATTTTGAACGTGCAGCAATCCGTCTAGGTTTGTCATTTCCATTTGGCGGCTCTCTACTGTTAATTGCCAAGAAGTGAAAAAAAGTGAAAAAAAGCAACTTAATTACAACAATCATTCTACTTATCGGAGTTACTGTACTCTGGGGCTTACCTCTTTCTCGCCTCTACCCAGCTGATCCAACAGAAACTTATACTTTCCATATTGAATTAGCTCAAAAAATGGCACAAGGAAAATTTATTGGGACTCCCCATTTTTTATATCAATTACTCGTTATTACCATACATAAACTTGCTCCTTTCATTAGTTTTAATATTGCCGGATACTATGTTATTCCTATATGTGCTTGTTGGATTTTAGCCATAATTACTGAATATAATATTCGCCAAACGATTCCTTTTTCTCATTTTTATAAAAAGGAATTTTACTCAATACCGATAACTTTGGCTTTGATGATTATTACACCTATTAGTTTATTTACATACCCTAGGCTTTATCTTGGGTATATAGGTATAACTATGTATCATAGTGCCACGACTCTGCTTGCTAAACCGATATGCCTATTGATTTTGAATACAATAACTAAAATTTTTAAGCACCCAACATACTATTCTAAGAAATTAAATTTAAGTTTGTTTTTTCTTACAATACTGTCCTTAATAACAAAGCCAAATTATATTATTTGTCTGATACCAGCCGTATTCTTTGTAATAATATATAAATTATACATGAATAAGCTTATAAATTGGATGTCAATAATTTGGAGTTTGTGTTTTCCAGCACTCATAGTTCTTGGATGGCAGTTCAGCTTGACATACCTCAACGATCCAACTTTTATAAAAGGAGGAAGAAGTAGTATTATTTTCGCCCCTTTTACGGTGATGAGTTTTTACTCTACCAGTCTTTTATATGATTTTATAATGTCGATTCTTTTCCCATTATCTGTTTATATTTTATTTTGGGAAAAAGCTAAAAATGAGTTTAGCCTTAACTTAGCTTGGTTAATATTCTTAGTCTCCATTTTTTATATTTACTTTTTAGGAGAATCAAGTAGGATGTATGCTGGTAACTTTTTGTGGGGGGGACAGATTACTTTATTTATACTTTTTGTTTATTCAATTTCATTTTTATTTAAACAACAAAATTTAGATGATTTTTACTTTGCCAGTATTCTCCATAAATTAAGAACCAAGTTTTTTCTTTGTTTATTAATTTTTGGATTTCATTCTATTAATGGGTTAGTATATTTAATGTATGTAACGCAAACAGGGGGTTATTAAATTTTAAGTAGTAAATTTAGTCAGCGATTTTATAAAAGCCGTGAATATTAATAAAGTTCCTTTTAATGTTCCTTTTGCTACGGGTCGCGAACTTGAGTACATAGCTCAAGCCATTAAGAACCAGCATCTTTCTGGAGACGGTGAATTTACTAAAAAATGCCATGCTTGGTTAGAGTCAGAAATTGGCTGTTACAAAGCATTGTTAACTCATTCTTGTACGGCAGCATTAGAGATGGCAGCAATTCTTGCAGACATCCAGCCAGGGGATGAAGTAATTATGCCATCTTACACATTTGTATCCACTGCTAATGCTTTTGTATTGCGTGGTGCTGTGCCAGTTTTCGTAGACATTCGCCTAGATACTCTCAATATTGATGAGTCTCAGATAGAAGCTGCTATTACACCCAATACTAAAGCCATTGTTCCAGTTCATTATGCAGGTGTGGGTTGCGAGATGGATGTCATTATGGCACTGGCAGACAAATACAATCTTCTAGTAATTGAAGATGCTGCTCAAGGGATAATGTCTAAATACAAGGAGCGACCTCTGGGTAGTATTGGACATCTGGCTGCTCTAAGCTTTCACGAAACTAAAAATTTAATTTCTGGCGAAGGGGGAGCTTTATTAATTAATGATTCTAAATTAATTGAACGGGCTGAGATTATCCGTGAAAAAGGTACAAACCGCAGCAAGTTTTTTAGAGGGCAGATAGACAAATATACATGGGTGGATATTGGTTCTTCATACTTACCTAGTGAACTTGTTGCTGCATTCCTGTTGGCTCAACTAGAATCAGCAGAAGATATTACCCAGAATCGATTAAGAATCTGGGAAAACTACCACAAAAGGTTTTTAAACTTAGAGGAAGAAGGCATCCTCAGACGCCCCATAATACCTAAGAATTGCCAACAAAATGGACATTTGTATTACCTGTTACTCCAGAATGGAGAACATAGAACAGAACTGCTGGAATATCTCAAACATAAAAAAATTGGAGCAGTATTTCATTATATTCCCTTGCACTCATCCCCAGCAGGTAAAAAATATGGAAAAGCTCATGGAAACTTGAAGGTAACAGATACCGCAAGTGAACGGCTGGTTCGTTTACCCATGTGGATAAATTTGGAGCAAGAACCCGTTACCGATATAGTTTATGAATGGTTTACAACTAAATTTTAGTAAGCATTTATGAAAGAATCTATATAATTTAACCTGAATGCTAAAAATCACAATTGATGCAACACCCATACAGCCAAATGCTAGCGGGGTCGGTCTTTATGTCAGTAACTTAATTCGCTCCCTCCATCCATTACAGGTTAAAGAAAACTTTCAGTTGAGTATTGCTTACCAACCTGGCTTAAAAAATTGGCTACGCAGAAATATATGTCCTCCTAAATCTCTGAATATAGATTCTCAGTTTCATATAGTCCCTATACCAGTCAGGATTTCAGATATTGTATTGTCTATACCCTCGAATTGGATGGTATCTAAATACTTTGAAAATTACCTGGATGAACCAGATATATTACAAGGTACAAATTATTGTGTTTATCCCTGTAGAAATACTCTAAAAATTATGAATATTTATGATTTAACCTTTATTAAATTTCCAGATTATACTAACTCTGTTGTCAAAACATACAATAAACGAGTAAAAAAATGCTTGCAATGGACAGATTTAGTGCTGACAATTTCAGAAAGCTCTAAAAAAGATATCGTTGAGTATTTGGGTGTAGATCCTCAACGGATTTATGTGACTCCGCTGGCTAGTCGCTACCATTCCGGATATTTATCTGAAGAACTAGCGCATCAAATAGAGGCATCTATTGGATATGATTTCTCAAAACCATACTTGCTATTTGTAAGTACACTTGAGCCAAGAAAAAACATTAATAATTTGATTACTGCATTTAATTTATTGAAGCAAAAATACAAAATAGAGCATCAATTGGTTTTAATTGGTCAAAAGGGATGGCATTACAAAAAAATATTTTCTGCCATTGAAGACTCACCTTGGAAAAGCCAAATTCATCACCTTGACTATTTATCAGATGATCTGGTTGCTGTGTTTTACTCCAAGGCTGACGCTTTTGTATATCCTTCCTACTATGAAGGGTTTGGTCTGCCTGTATTGGAAGCAATGACGCTAGGCGCACCTGTTATCACATCTAATACTTCCTCACTGCCAGAGGTGGCAGGAGATGCAGCCCTTTTCATTGATCCTGACGATCCGACTAGCTTGGCAGATGCAATTTTGAAAGTAATTGGTGATTCTCAGCTTCGTAGTGAATTAATTCAGAAGGGTAAAGAAAGAGCTAAACTATTTTCTTGGGAAAGAACGGCACAGGAAACGCTTAAGGCATATAAGTCATTGTTGACATGAGCAATTTAGAAAATTCCCTATTCAATCACTTGCTCATCAATCTATCTTTCATTTTTTCCCAACCTACTGGCATCAGCACCTATGCCATAAATCTTTTTCCGCATCTACAGCCTCTCGATCCAACCTTACTGACAGCCCAAACTTTTCCCAACTATCGCTGCTATCCAGTTCCGCCCAATCTAACCCCTGCACAAGGGTCAAAAGGGCATTTTCGCCGTCTGCTGTGGACGCAGTGGAAACTACCACAAATTTATAAAAGCTTAAAATCTAGTTTAATATTTTCCCCAGTTCCTGAAGCGCCGTTGTATGCTGGCTGTCGATCGGTGGTAATGGTTCACGATCTCATCCCGTTGCGGTTTCCCAAACGCTTTTCTCCCCTAACACCCTACTTCCGCTACTACATTCCCCAAGTTTTAGCGCAAGCTGAGCAGATTATTTGTAACTCTAGCGCTACCGCTCAGGATATTATTGACTTCTTCGGCATTCCAGCAGAAAAAATTACGCCAATTCTTTTGGCTTATGACGCCAAACATTTTCGCTTTCTAGATATTCCTACGCGCAATTATTTCCTCTACATCGGTCGCCACGATCCCTACAAAAATATTGCTCGATTAATTGACGCTTTTGCTACTTTATCTAGTTGTCGTGACTATGAATTATGGATAGCTGGGTCTGAGGATAAGCGTTATACACCTGTCTTGATGGCGCAGGTGGAACAGCTTGGTATAACCAACCAGGTAAAATTTTTAGATTACGTTCCTTACGAGGAATTGCCGACGCTGATCAATCAAGCGATCGCTCTCGTCTTCCCTAGCCTCTGGGAGGGCTTTGGACTGCCCGTTTTAGAAGCAATGGCGTGTGGCACTCCCGTGATTACCTCCAACCTCTCCTCGCTGCCAGAAGTCGCTGGTGACGTCGCTATTTTGGTCAATCCCTACAATGTGGGGGAAATTGCCGAAGCCATGCAAGCAGTAGTGACGGATTCAGGATTGCGATCGCGTCTTCGTCAAGCTAGTCTCGCTAGAGCTAGTCAATTTAGCTGGACAAAAACTGGACAAGCTACTGCCCAAGTCCTTCAGCGATATCTGTGAACACAGCGAAAATTATAAAAGTTACAGGTGGCAAATTGTCAAGTTAGGATTGGCGGTCGGATCAAGATTCTCCTTCCAGCTTCAATTCCTCTTGCCTCCACAGGTAGATTTCTTTTTATCAAAGGTTTGTCAATATAATTAACAATCAATGTGAAGAGGCTCAGCATGAACCGGCGAGCATTGTTGCTGCTAAATCGCCACGCCCGCCGAGGAAAAGAGGGTCTATCAGAGGCAATTGCCAAATTGCAGGATCTAGGCTTTGACCTGCAAGAAGAGTCTACACAAAAGCCCCAGCATCTACCAGAAATAATCCGTCGCCACCGCGATCGCGTCGATCTCGTCATCATCGGTGGCGGAGATGGCACCCTAAATGCCGCCGCCGAGGGTCTGATTGACACGCAACTCCCTCTAGGCATCCTGCCCTTAGGAACAGCCAACGACCTAGCGCGAACCCTTTCGATTCCTCAATCCCTCCCCGAAGCTTGCGAGGTAATCGCCACAGGGAAAGAACTGCGAATTGACTTAGGCTGGGTCAATGGAAAGCACTTTTTCAATGTTGCCAGTCTCGGATTGAGCGTGCAAATTACCCAGCAGCTAACCAAAGAAATTAAGCAACGTTGGGGAGTCCTCGCTTACGGAGTCACCGCCATCCAGGTGATTGGGCGATCGCGACCTTTTTTTGCAGAAATTCGTCTCAATGGCGAATCTATCCAGGTGAGAACCGTGCAAATAGCGGTAGGAAACGGGCGATATTACGGCGGTGGCATGACCATCGCTGAAGATGCTGCCATTGACGACCAGCGGTTGGATCTGTACAGCTTAGAAATTCAACACGGGTGGCAGCTGATCCGCTTGCTACCTGCCATGCTAAAAGGAAAACAAGCAGAATGGTCTGAGGTGCGGAGTCTTCAAGGACAGGAAATTGAGGTGGTGACACTGAAACCTCGCCCGATTAATACTGATGGTGAAATCACAACTTACACGCCTGCCAAATTTCGCCTGATTCCTAAAGCTATATCGGTTTTGGTTCCACAATCATCTTACAGCACTCCTTAAAATACCTCCCAGTCACCGGGTTTAAGTCCTATGATTAAGTGCTAGTAGGTGTTAAAGCATTTCCCGTGACCCCATCTCCTTCAAATTCAAAACCCGATCTGGCAAGTGTATGGCATACTCTAGCAGTTGAGAAGACACTGGAGCAGCTAGCAAGCGACGCAGAAGCAGGTCTGACGACCCAGGAAGTCAAACAGCGGTTGCAGCAATACGGCCCCAACGAACTGCAAGAAACTGCGGGTCGAAGTACCTGGGAAATCTTGCTCGATCAGTTCAAGAACATCATGTTGTTGATGCTGATTGCAGTAGCGCTGATTTCCGGGATTCTAGACCTGGTAGATTTACGAGCCGGAAAATTAGCCCCTGGTGAAATTCCCTTCAAGGATACAATTGCGATTTTGTTGATTGTTATCCTTAACGGTGTCTTGGGCTACCTCCAGGAAAGCCGCGCCGAAAAAGCACTTGCCGCCCTCAAAAAGCTTTCCTCTCCGAAAGTGCGAGTGATCCGCGATGACAGACAGCTAGAGGTGGACGGCAAGGATCTCGTGCCAGGAGACATTATGCTCCTAGAAGCAGGGGTGCAGATTTCCGCCGACGGGCGTCTGATTGAAGAGTCAAATCTGCAAGTGCGGGAATCGGCACTAACCGGCGAAGCCCAGCCATCGAATAAGCAGGCAACGGTGCATCTGAGTGAAGAAACTGCGTTGGGCGATCGCGTTAACTTAGTCTTTCAAGGCACTGAAGTCGTCCAAGGACGCGGCAAAGTCGTCGTTACTGGCACCGGCATGAAGACGGAACTCGGCAAAATTGCCGATATGCTGCAATCCGTCGAAAGCGAACCGACTCCACTGCAACAGCGGATGTCTCAGCTGGGCAACGTCCTGGTAACGGGTTCTTTGATGTTAGTGGCTGTGGTTGTAGTGGGTGGATTGCTCCAAAGCCGCTTCAGCCTAGGACGTTGGGATTGGGGCGTCCTGCAAGAACTGGTGGAAGTTTCTCTCTCAATGGCAGTAGCGGTAGTGCCAGAAGGCTTGCCAGCAGTGATCACGGTGACGTTGGCGCTGGGAACCCAGCGGATGGTACGCCGCCACGCACTGATTCGCAAACTCCCAGCTGTAGAAACCCTCGGTTCCGTCACAACTATCTGCTCGGATAAAACCGGCACCCTCACCCAAAATAAAATGGTGGTGCAACGGGTAGACACGGCAAGCCACACGTTCCGCGTTACCGGCGAAGGTTACATTCCCACCGGAGAATTTTATCTAGACGAGCGGCAGGTAACAGCAGAACAGTATCGGGATCTGCAAACCCTAATGCTTGGCTGCGTGCTTTGTAACGACGCGATGTTGCAGCACGACAAGAACGAGTGGACGATTTTAGGCGATCCTACAGAGGGGGCATTAATTGTCCTTGCCGGGAAGGGAGGGATTGATAAGGAACCGCTAAGCCGCCAAATGACGCGCGTTGCCGAGTTTCCTTTTTCCTCCGAACGCAAGCGGATGAGCGCCATCTGCGAGGCGGGAGGTTGGATTGAGAACACGCCTTTTTCTAGCAGCTACCTGATGTTTACGAAGGGTTCTCCAGAGTTAATTTTGGAGCGTTGTACGCAAATTCAGATAAGCGACAAGAGCGAGGTTCTGCGCGATGAGCAACGAACTCAAATTCTGGAGCAAAATAACCAGATGGCAAGTAAGGGCTTGCGGGTGCTGGGATTTGCTTACAAGCCTTTAAACGCCGTCCCTCCCGAAGGATCGGAGGAAACCAACGAGCAAGAATTGGTTTGGCTGGGTTTAGTGGGAATGCATGATGCTCCGCGCCCGGAAGTGCGGGATGCAGTAGCCAAATGCAAAGCCGCTGGAATTCGAGCCATGATGATTACTGGCGATCACCAGCTAACAGCGCAAGCGATCGCCCAAGATTTGGGAATTGCCAAAGTTGGCGATCGCGTCCTCACAGGTCAACAACTGCAAAAGCTTAGCCCAGAGGAACTAGAACAACTGGTTGACGAAGTCAGTATCTACGCCCGCGTTGCCCCCGAACACAAACTCCGCATCGTGCAAGCCCTCCAGCGTCGTGGCAGATTCGTCGCCATGACCGGCGACGGCGTCAACGATGCCCCAGCCCTCAAACAAGCCGATATCGGCATCGCAATGGGCATTACCGGCACCGATGTCAGTAAAGAAGCCAGCGATATGGTGCTACTGGATGACAACTTCGCCACCATCGTCGCCGCCACCGAAGAAGGGCGGACAGTTTACAGTAATATTCGCCGCTTTATCAAATACATTCTGGGCAGCAACATCGGGGAAGTGCTGACTATTGCCGCCGCACCCCTTTTAGGCTTGGGGGGCGTTCCTCTCTCGCCATTACAGATTCTCTGGATGAACCTCGTTACTGATGGTTTACCTGCTCTCGCCCTTGCCGTAGAACCCGCAGAACCAGACGTGATGCTCCGTCCTCCCATGAATCCCCGCGAGAGTATTTTTGCCCAAGGGCTGGGTTCTTACATGGTTCGGATTGGGATTATCTTTGCCATTATCAGTATTGCTTTGATGGCATGGGCTTACAACTATACTCATGCACCAGGCTATCAGGGCAATAAAGATGCCTGGAAAACGATGGTATTTACCACCTTGTGTATCGCTCAAATGGGACACGCTTTGGCAGTTCGCTCCAACACCCGGTTGACGATCGAGTTAAATCCCTTCACCAACCTGTATTTGTGGGGAGCGGTGGTTGTTACCACGGCGTTGCAGCTCATGCTCATCTACGTTCCCCCCCTGCGCTCTTTCTTTGGAACTCACTATCTAAGCCTCACAGAACTCGGTATTTGCATCGCCTTCAGTTCCTTAATGTTTGTTTGGGTTGAGATGGAAAAACTGTTTATCCGTTTTTACAAAGGCAGACGGTAATCGGTAATGGGTAATGGGTAATTAGGGACTGGTTATCGGAAGAATCTAGGCTGAAAATAATCACCAATCAACCATTACCCATTCCATCACCAATGACCAATTAGCTATGTATCTCAAAACCCTCCACCTCCGCCAGTTTCGCAACTACTTGGATTGCGGGGTTGATTTCGAGGCTCCTAAGACAATTTTGGTGGGGAATAATGCCCAAGGGAAATCCAATCTTTTGGAAGCAGTCGAGTTACTATCAACCCTCAAAAGTCATCGAGCCGTGCGCGATCGCGACCTGATCCGCGAAGGCTCGGCGGACGGTAAAATTACAGCAACCCTGGAACGCGCTAACGGCTTAGTGGATCTGGCTTTAACCCTCCGCACTCAAGGGCGTCGCACCGCAGCCATCAACCAAGAAGCTTTGCGACGCCAGATGGATTTTCTCGGCGTCCTCAACGCTGTAGAATTCTCCAGTCTAGACTTGGATCTGGTGCGAGGTGCCCCCGAACAACGTCGCAACTGGCTAGATTCCATCCTCACCCAGTTGGAACCCGTCTACGCCCACATTTTGCAGCAATATAACCAAGTATTACGACAGCGCAACGCCCTATTAAGACAAGAAGCGAGAAAAGCTCAACCTTCTGCCAACAGGCAAGAGGAAATTTCCACCGAGTCTGGCGACTTGAATCGGGAGTCGGAATTGGCGTTGTGGGATACCCAATTAGCGATCGCGGGTTCTCGCGTCACCCGTCGTCGAGCCAGAGTCCTGAAGCGGCTGGCTCCTCTCGCTCAGGCTTGGCACGCTAGCATTAGCGGTACCGAAGTGCTGGAATTGAAATATGCCCCCAATGTCACTCTAGAGAAGGACGACCCCGAAGCGGTGCAGCAAGCATTTTTAGAGAAAATCCAACAGCGTCGGGTCGCCGAACACCACCAAGGCACAACGCTCGTCGGTCCCCACCGGGACGAAGTTGAGTTTACCATCAACCAAACACCGGCAAGGATTTATGGCTCCCAAGGTCAGCAGCGAACCCTAGTCTTGGCACTCAAACTGGCAGAGCTAAAGCTCATTGAAGAAGTCGTTGGAGAACCGCCGCTGTTGCTGCTTGATGATGTTCTAGCCGAGTTAGACCCAAACCGCCAAAATCAACTGCTAGATGCCATTCAAGACCGCTTTCAGACCCTGATTACCACCACTCACTTAGGTTCCTTCGATGCCCAGTGGTTGAATTCTTCTCAAATTCTCTCCGTTCAGGCAGGACAGATAAAACGATGAAGTTTGTTAGTTATGTAAGGGCGGGTTGAACCAAAATATTTGTAACTAGCCAACTAAATGGATAAACCTGCGCCTACAAGTCGGTTGTTTCTTTTTCCCGCTGACCACTGCGCCGCCTCTAGCCTGATCTCAATCCGGAGTCACGCTCAGAAGTCTCGTATCCACCAATATGTTCTATTAAACAGAGAATCCGTGCCTTACTTATCTAACGAACTGTCAACCTACGCCCAGATTGATTGTGACGTAATTAACCTTGCTGCTATGCGAAAAATGGATATGGCTATGGATCGAGATGAGATTGCAGGGCTGGGGGCTTCGTTGCGACGGATCGAGCAGAAGTTATTGACCAAGGGAAATGGTGTCAAAAGAGTATGGTATCAGGGTGGAGAACCTTATTTCGATCTGTTTATTGACCTGCGAGAAGATGATATCGAGTGGTTTCAGTTGACTTTACGTGGGAAATCGCTGTCGTGGAATCAAGCAGGCTGGCAAACAGGAAAAACGAATGAAGGAAGTGTCAACGACATTACTTTTTATCCCGCTAGCAAACTGATTAAAACAGACAATCGCCCTGATTCTGCTTTCATTGAATTAGCATATTCCATTCTGCAAACCCGCGCCGGTGATGCGATTGTTGACAAAATACTGGCGTTGTTTAAGGCTGAATAACGAATGGCTAATCGCTAATTAAAGACAAGTTTTTGCCAAATTAGCAATTAGCCTTTAACCTAATAATTAAGCTTATTTGTAAATTATTTTCAGTTGCAATATACCAGTGCGAATTTGGGTTTAATGTGCCCGTTTTTGCTCGGTATCCCGATTTTGAATCTTTGCTGGAGCCTTTTTATTATTCTTCTTCTATAATATAATAACACTCTCAATCCCTCAGGTCTGAAGAGTTAAGAGCAATTGGACTCCCTTCTGGCAGGGGAGATGTTTTCTCTTAGGTTACTGTACTGATGTTGTAGAGACAATTTATGAATTAGCCATCTATCTGGCGATTTATTTTTCTTCAAGAATACATAAATATTTATTGCGATAAAGTAATGATTTATTGCACAAAACTAAGAATAAGCACAAGGTTGACTGTATCGCAGCTTACAATTGCCAGCAGTACTCCTGTGGATATTACTGGATGGGTTCACCATGCAGCCCAACGCCCTGCCGCTACCTTGCCTATCTCTAGACCCTGCCATTGACCGTCAGCCTCTGACTGTAGCGCCTGACACACCCCTCCTTGATGTTCTGGCGCTAATGAGCCAGTTACGGAGTAGTTGTGAGCTGTCTAGATGGACACAAACAGACACCAGTGCAGCTTCAGAAGACGGAAGCCGGAGGGCTGGCGAGGGAATGAATGCCGCATTGCCGCACCCTGCATCCTGTTGGTTGTCACAAGAGGAGACCGATTTTGACACCGCTGATGCCGCCGGTCATTGTGTTTTGGTAATGGAAGGAGCGCAGCTAGTTGGAGTCTTTACAGAGCGCGATATCGTTAGACTGACTGCCGCCAGAGCTTCCCTAATCAACGTCAAAATTGTCGATGTCGTAACGCAACCAGCCATTACCCTCAGACAATCGGAAGCTCACGATGTTTTCACTGCCCTTTCCCTATTTCGTCAGCACCGAATTCGCCATCTGCCAATCATTGACGATAAGGCAAGGGTGGTAGGAATTGTTACGCACGATAGTATTCGCAAAGCGCTGCAACCCGTTAATCTTCTAACGCGATTGCGATACGTCGCTGATGTTATGACATCCCAAGTCGTTCATGCACCTGTAACTGCTTCTGTCCTCGATTTAGCCCAAATCATGGCGAGTCAGCTAGTCAGCTGTGTCGTCATCACAGAACAGAGGGAAAACCAGATTGAGAATAAGGAACTAAAGACGCTTAATTCCCAATTCCCAATTCCGGTAGGCATTGTCACTGAGAGAGATGTGGTGCAGTTTCAGGCGATGGAATTGGACTTGGCGAAATTGCAGGCAAAAGACGTAATGAGTACACCCTTATTTTGTCTGCAACCCTCAGATTCCCTATGGGTTGCCCATCAAGAAATGCAGCGGCGGCGCGTGCGGCGTCTGGTGGTTGCTAGCAATCAGGGTGAATTACTCGGCATTGTCTCCCAAACCAGCCTGCTACAAGTGCTGAATCCAGCGGATATGTACAATGTCATTGAGGTATTGCAGCAGGCGGTAGAAGAGCGCACCAAAGCATTAGAAAACAGCAACGAGCAATTGCGTTGTGAAATTGCCGAGCGCAAACGAGCTGAAAAGGCATTGCGACAAGCGCACGATGACTTAAAAAGACAAGTAGAGGAACAAACTGCCGAGTTGGCGCAAGCGAATACGCTTCTAAAAAAGGACATTATTGAGCGTGTCGCAGTAGAGGTGGCGTTGCGGAAATCAGAGGCGCAAAAGACGCGATTAATTGCATCTCTACAAAAACAAGCCGAGCATCTGGAACAAACTTTACACCAACTGCAAAAAACCCAAGCCCAGCTGATTCAAACCGAAAAAATGTCGAGTTTGGGGCAGCTGGTTGCCGGTATTGCTCACGAAATCAACAATCCGATTAATTTTATTTATGGCAATCTTAGCTATGCCGGTCAATATGTCCAAGATTTGCTGAATCTGCTGCAACTTTATATCAAGCATCATCCTCAGCCAGTACCCGAAATTCAAACAGAAATCGAGGCAATTGACCTGGATTTTTTGAAGACAGACCTCCCGAAACTTTTAGGCTCAATGAAGCTGGGAGCCAACCGTATCCGGGATTTGGTACTGTCCCTGCGAAACTTTTCCCGATTGGATGAAGCGCAACAGAAATTTGTGAATATCCACGAGGGGATAAATAGCACCCTTCTGATATTACAAAATCAACTAGAAGCCAAAGCGTCCCGCTCTGGAATTAAAGTTATCAAAGAATATGGCAATCTACCTCCTGTGGAGTGTTTGGGAGGGCAGATCAACCAGGTATTTATGAATATCCTCAGTAATGCCATTGATGCCCTCGAAGAGGTAATCGCTAAGGAAGCATGGGTAATGGCTCATGGGGAAGAAAGTACCAATTACCAACCTCCTACAATTTGGATTCGCACCGAATTAGTAGGCAAAAATCAGGTAGCAATCCGGATTGCAGACAACGGAATTGGGATGACGGAAGCAGTACGGCGTCAAATGTTTGACCCTTTCTTCACAACGAAACCCGTGGGCAAAGGTACCGGCTTAGGATTGTCAATTTGCTATCAGATTGTGGAAAAACACGGCGGTCAGCTTAAGTGTGTTTCCGCACCCGGTGAGGGATCTGAGTTTGTGATTCAAATTCCAATTCGACAGACAACTCATACCGATGTGTATACATCCCGCCGCCTGAAGCCTACTATTGAGCGAAGTGAAGAGCAACAGCTACACGGAGCTTAGCCGACTGGGAAGGAACTAAAAATGCAAAATTAAAGAATTTCTATTGTTGGGCGATCGCTATTTTGGTGGCTTGCTAAATATCGGATGCTAGGTGTAGGATTTGCATCGGTACCGGGTAGCGATCGCCTTTTCGGAATTAGCTTCTAGAGAGATGCGATCCGTCAACAGAAGCGATCGCCACTCCCAGAAAACTCACTGGATTTGCTCTCTCACCCAAGTTCGGAAAGCTCTCATCGTCGCATTTCTGCCGATAACTTTACTTTGCTCAACATACTGAGGAATCAGCTCAATTAACGGCATTCCAGGAAAATTCGGACTATGATTCGCTTCAACATATTTTCCCTCTTGCAGCACGTTGATTTGCAACCTTTGCCCATTGTATCGCCACAGTTCGGGAACCCCTAAAGCTTCGTAATTATTAAATTGAGTGCGAGACGTGATATCAATTTCAATCGCTAAATCTGGAGGCGGATCTACACTGAGGTCTATCCGCTTCTTTCCTCTAATAGCTGCTTCGTTTTGGATATAGAAACATTCATCAGGTTCTACCCCCTGAGCCATATTTTCATTTTTTAAAGTAGTCGAACCAGCAGGCAAAAACTCAATATTTAGTTCTTCGAGTAATGCTTTCACTATATCTCCAACAAGTCCTTTATCAAACTCATGTTCTAGTAGAGGCGTTATTATCTCTAGCGTACCTCTGCTATATGACAGTCGAGCAGCACGGGTTTCTCCTAACTCGTCTAAAATGGTTTCCAACATTTGCCAGGTGACATCTTTCAGAATGACTCTCTCGCCTGGTGGAACAATCAATTGGTTCAGGTTTATTTGCACCTTTTCGCTGCTTTTAAGCTTAATTTATATAACTGATCTTTGCTTAGTTAGATGCTTATTGTTCAACCAAATAAAAGATAATTGACATTGCCGCCAGCTCGTTATTAACCAATGGGGCTAGTTGACAAAAAGGAATACGGCTAAACGAATGCTGGTAGATATCCTAATTTTACCAGCACCAAATTTCATGAATAAAAGTAAATTTCTTCAGAGAAATGTGCTGCCGAATTTGATTAGGTAGTAAGTGATAGAAAAATCTTACTACCTATTACCCCTCAGTCCTCAGTCCTCAGTCCACCCTTCGGGAAGGCAAAGCGCCTACAGTCCTCAGTCCTCAGTCCTCAGTCCTCAGTCCTCAGTCCTCAGTCCTCAGTCCTCAGTCCTCAGTCCTCAGTCCTCAGTCCTCAGTCCTCAGTCCTCAGTCCTCAGTCGTAGTAAGTGATAGAAAAATCCTACTACCTATTACCCATTAAGTATTCCAAATGCTGGAACCATCGACATCTAAAGGTAGGAAAATAGTCATGACCTCACCTTGCTGGGGTCGCTGGCGCACAATCAGTTTTCCTCCTAAAGCTTGGAAGAGATTTTTAGTGACGTTAAGATTTAGGCTTAGACATCCGGTTTCTGGCTGGAACATCAATAGCTGACCAATTGACTTGCGCGTTGGTGGGTTGTCTGCTGCGGTCGAGTTGCCGCTTTCGTCAGGTTGGGCTTGAGACTGGAGTTGCAACTTTAGCTGGTCTCCAGCGGGTGTCACCTCTACCTGAATATGACCGCCTGCGGGGATGCTGCGGGTGAAATTTTCAATCAACCCGCTCAGTACCTGATCTAGCATGGCGGGATTACTGACAACGGCGGGTAGCTTTTGCGGTAACACCACCTCTAGGGTTAAGTTGCGACGATTAGCTTGTTTTTGCCAGCGAGGAATGCTGTTTTGAAAAACCTGCGCTACAGACATCGCCGTGAGGTGAACGGGCGATCGCTTGATGGGTTCTGTTTCTAATTCCACCGCCCGGAAAAACAACTCCATGCGGTCGATTTGTTCGGTACACTCGTGGTCAATAATTTCTAGGCGCTTGATGATGTCTGGTGCCAATTCGTTGCGGCGTTTTAGCAGCAGTCGCGTTAAGGTGCGAATGGTACTTAGCGGCGTCCGGACTTCGTGGGCAAAAGCTTGAAGTAATTCCACATCATTGGAATTTTGAATTTTCAATCTTGAATTTTCAATTAATTCCGGATTTAAAATTGAGAATTCAGAATTATCTTCTGGCTCTTTACCTTTTGCCTCTTGCCCACAGCCAAGACGGGATAAATCGGCGTCTTTACGATGCTCACCTCTGACTTCTTCCGGCAAATGTTTCAACAGTAAGCGGCTAAACTGCGTAACCGTTCGATAATCGGGCGCTTGGGGTGCAAAGCGTTCGACTAAAGTTTCTAACTGACTCACTTGATGAAGGCTGGTCAGCAACAAGCGCGATCGCAAACTTTGCCACGCTTGCTCTACCACTTCCGGATCAAAAGAATATTGGAAAGCTGGGGCACCTGCGATATCTTCTCCCACGACCATCACTAAACTAAACTGTGGCGTGAAAACCACACAAAACTGTTCTGTTGTTAAGGGATCGGCAGGGATTAACGGAAAGTTGGAAGTAGATTGAGGTTCGTTTTCCTTTTGCTGAGTTGTGGCTGGAGGCAGCAGAAATGGCATTAATGCCAGAGGATTAAATCGCTCTGCTGTAAAAATTCCGGTATGTATGCGAGCCATTATCGCTGGGTGGCACAGAACCGGCACAGGACCCGCTAAAACTAAGCCCAAGGTTTGTGGCGAATCAGTGGCAGGTTCTAGAACTTGCAGCAGCAAATGTTCCAAGGCAGCGATCGCTCCACACCACTCCCGCGAGGCACGGGCGTACTCTCGTGCCGTCCGACTCGCAGGGCGCAATCCATTCGCTTTTTCTGCTGTCTGCTCTACAGGAGGCACAACACGATTTGCCCCAGTCTGTTCGCTCTGGGCTAATACTTCACTGATGGTTGGCAGTAACCACTTTCTTTGCACAAAGATCCACCCCTTTAACGGCAATCGATTGGCGGTGCGTCTTTAAACTACTTCTAATAATGAGCGTACCGATACTTGTCCTCTATCGGGGGTGGTATAACCGAACGAATGAGTGGCAATTCCCGCGCTCTGTTTAAAAAAAGTTCTCAGGCTCATCGCGGCAGGATCTCCCCATTCATGCTCTAGGAGCCGGTTCTCCCTCATAAATTTCGGTTAATTTCTTTGCAACTCCTCTTTTTGTAAGAGATAAGTTCTTTCCCGTTCCCTGAAACAGAAGCCGTTTCGGGGGTTAGGTTTACTGTATAAGGCAAAGTATAAGTGTCTTTCCATTCATGCTAAGGGACGCTTAAGAGAGGGACACAAGAAGATGAGCAAAAACAGAATAGAGTTTTTCAGCAAAAAATCCTATGCGAAAAATGCATCGGCTCATGACAGAAGAATATCTTTTACCCATCTGTTGATAGAGAAAAATCTTACATCTCTAGGCTGATGAAAAGTGTAGAAAAAAAGAGAAAAATCAACAAAGTGCATAAATAAAAAATCGATCCTGTATTTGTGCTAACAGAAGTTATTGAATACTTCGAGGAGGAAAAAAATGACCCTCGACCAAAACAAGCGAGCTGTCGGCGTATTTTCTACACCTGAACAGGCGGAATATGCGCTCAACGAGCTTAGGGATTCTGGTTTTGCCATGAACACGGTTTCTGTCGTGGCACGGGATACCACTCGGCAAGATGAGGTAGCTGGTGTTGAAGTCAACCCTTACAGAGGCGGTAATGAAGCCGGTGAAGCTGCCGCAACGGGTGCCTTAGCAGGCGGTGCAGTCGGCGGTTTGATTGGCATCCTGGGAGCCTTGAGTGCGTTAGCAATTCCGGGAGTTGGTCCGGTTGTAGCAGGAGGCGCGATCGCTTCTGTGCTGGGGGATGCTTTAATCGGGGGTGCGGTTGGCGCTGCTACGGGTGGCATTGTCGGCGCACTTATGGGTTTGGGAATTCCTGAAGAACAAGCCAAAGTTTACAACCACCGAGTCTCCCAAGGAGATTATTTGGTAATCGTCGAGGGTACGCAAGACGAAATTAATCGGGCTGAATTGATTTTGAACCGACAAGGTATTCAGCATTGGGGTGTCTATGATGTGAGCGGGGTTGCGGCGGTTCCTGAGAATTATGGCACTTCTTCCTCAACCACCTTCGATCCGGTAAGCAGCACTTATCCTTCCCCGTTGGGACTCGATCCCCTAGCGACGGGTTATTCCTCTTCATTGGGACTGAATCCGCTGGGTGCCACCTCTCCCGTCACCTATGTCCCCACGGAAGATGTCAATGACCGGGATATCAGCCGACACAAGCGTGCCGTTGGTGCCTTTATCAGCCGTCGGGATACTGAAGATGCGCTTCACGAGCTAAGTAATTCTGGCTTTCCGATGAGTAAAGTTTCTGTCGTCGCCAGAGATGCAGACCCGCAGGATCAAATCGCTGGCGTTGAAATGAGCGATCGCGTTGAGGACAATAACGTTGATGAAAGCGCAACCACGGGTGCTTTAGCCGGGGGCGCTTTAGGCGGTCTGACTGGCTTATTACTCGGTTTGGGTGTATTGGCAATTCCCGGAGTTGGCCCGATTCTGTTGGCTGGCGCTACCGCGACGGCGATCGCAACGACCCTTGCTGGTGGTGGAATCGGTGCAGCCGCAGGTGGCTTGATTGGCGCATTGCTTGGTTTAGGAATTCCAGAAGATCGAGCGCAAGTTTATAACAATCTTGTGGCTCGCGGTGATTATCTGGTTATGGTAGATGGCACCGAAGACGATATCGATCGTGCCGAATCAGTTCTGAGCAATCGCGGTATTCAAGAATGGGCTATCTACGATGTGCCAAATTCTACAACTTCGAGAACCGATTCCACTAACAGCATCGTTGAACCTCAGGAGAATCTGACTGCTGTGAATGAGATTGAGCCTCAGGATAACGTGACTCAGGTAAGCGATCGCGTCACGATCGTTGACAATCGGCAGTAGTTTTGGCACTTGGAACCCCACCCCCAACCCCTCCCCGCAAGCAGGGAGGGGAGCCGGAGCCGGAGGCGATGGCGGGGAGGGTTCTTGGATTACGGGGAATCAACCAGACTGAATATTACCCATTAACGCCTCCACTAATCGTTGAAGTTGAGCTGCTTCATGAGTTGTAGGTTGGGTTGAGGCAACGAAACCCAACACGCATAAGCATTTGTTGGGTTTCGTTCCTCAACCCAACCTACTAGCGTGTCTACTCTAAAATGTTGGTTGCTATTGCTTTCATCAATACACAAGCCAGTAATTTAGGCTGGATGCGCTACTACGCAGATTTTTAGCTCTAAATGAACCGTATTGTTTTTTTAAGGAACCGCTAAGACGCTGCAAAGCACGAAGAAAGAAAATTTTACGAATTGCTGTAGCACAAATTAGCAATTACCCATTAACGCCTCCACTAATCGTTGAAGTTGAGCTGCTTGATGAGTTGCCATGACTGAGATCCGAATTCGACTGGTAGGTACGGTGGGAGGACGAATTGCTGGGGCAAAAATGCCAGATGTTTTCAGTTGATGCCCCATTTTTAGCGCTGATAAAGCACTTTCCAAGGGAAAGCAGAGAATAGGCGATTCAGAAGGCAGTAATTGTAAGTTTGGTAATTGCTGGGCAATCAGCTGTTTGAGAAAATTGACATTACGCCACAGACTGGCGCGGCGTTCCGGTTCTTTTTGGATGATGCGAACTGCTTGCAATGCCGCAGCGGTATCAGCGGGTGAAAGAGCCGTAGTATAAATCCAACTGGGTGCCCGATTCCGCAAAAAGTCAATCAAAGCAGAATCGCCTGCGACATATCCGCCCAAACTGCCTAAAGCTTTGCTGAGGGTGCCGATTTGAATCAACGGGACATCGCTACAGCGAAAATGTTCTACACAGCCAGCACCCGTTGCTCCTAGTACCCCAGTGGCATGAGCTTCATCCACGAGCAGCATACAGCTAAATTCCTCAGCCAGATTCAACAGTCCCGGTAAAGGGCACAAGTCGCCATCCATACTGAAGACGCTATCAGTGAGAATCAGGCATCGACGATATTTTTGCCGGTGTAAATTCAGCTGGGTTTTTAACTCCTCAAGATTACAGTGAGAGTATTCAATAACGGTTGCACCGCTGAGAATCGCCCCATTTTTCAGACTGGAGTGATTGTACTCATCGGACACAATCAAATCGCGTTTTCCGACTAAAGCAGCGATCGCTCCTAAGTTTGCCAGATATCCAGAACTAAAAACTAAGGCATCTTCAGTTTGTTTGAGAGATGCGATCGCAACTTCCAATTCCCGATGCAGTTCCCGATGTCCGCTCAATAATCGAGAACCCGTGCTACCCGTGCCAAATTCCTGAGTAGCTGCTACTGCGGCTTGAATGAGGCGTTCATCCCCTGCGAGTCCCAAATAATCATTACTGGCAAAATTGATGACTTCACGCCCCTCCAGCAGCACCGTAGCACCAGGACGACTAGCGATCGCTTGCACCGATCGATACCAATCTGCGCGGTGAATGGTGGCGAGGGATTGCTCTACCCAAGCGTAAGGATTCGTTGGCATTCTTTTGAGCGATCGCACCTTTAACTTGCCTATAAAAGAAAATACGGCAAAAGTGGCAATTGTGCTTCCCACCGCCCAGACAAGGTACAGCGCGTCTCTATATTTTCTCCTGCCACAACTAGCAAAGCTAAGCTGTCAAATTAGATGCTTGACAGCTTACGTCAGCACTTGATTCTGGCAAAGGTGGACGAATACATAGATAGGCAAGTGGCCCCAATAAAGGCACTAGCGCCACTGCCCAAAAAACTTGGGGAATATTGAAACCTCGACGCGCCATATCATCGCCGAGAACGGTCGGAAACAACAGGCAGAACAGGCAAAAAGCCAAACTCATGCCATTGACAAAGCGATCGCTTTGGAACTGCTGAATAAACTCTCCCCAATCACCCGCCAGCCAGCCAAAAGCTAGCAAGAAAAGCGTGCTGAAATTGAGGATAATACCCGTCCAGCGAGAATCAAAAACTTTCAGCAAGGCATCCTTTTGTCCGGAAAATTCTTGATTCGGTTCCCTTAAAGCTAAATAAGGTATCAGGCTAATCACTCCCGTTCCCGCTGAACCCAAAGCAAAAGGCCAGAAACGAATTCTTTGCATCCTGCCATCAATGAACAAAAGACAGCTGTAGATTAGTATCCAGATGCCAACCAGGGAGAATATGCAAAGGATAATTGGGTTAACCTCTGTCCACTGACCCGTCAATATATTTTTAATTAGCCTCAGCGTGTCTGGCGTAATTGGAGGTGCCAGCAGCAAAACATAGGCAATAAATCCAGCCCATAATAACCAAAGTGCTGTTTTTCTACTCATGTTTCTGTCAAATTTTAATTTTTAGATTGTGCTGGTTGGCGTTCGGTGGGGAATACTTTGGCACTGGTTTCCGGCAAAGGAGGACGCAGGCAAAGATAAGCCAAAGGACCAAACAAAGGAATTAGCACCACTATCCAAAAAAGTGCAGAATTGTTGATTCCCCGACGCGCCATATCATCTCCCAGAAGTGCGGGAAATATTAGCCACAGCAGGCAGAAATCTAGGCTCATGACATGAACGAAGCGATTTGTCTGGAACTGCTGAATATAATCTGTCCAATTACCGCCCAACAAGCCATAAACTACCAAACTCCCAGCGCCAAATGTCAGCAAAAAACCCAGCCACCGGGAATCGAGTATTTTCAAAAACAAATCCTTTTGTCCGTGAAATTCCTGGTTGGGTTCTCGCAGCGCTAAATAAGGCAACAAAGCAAACGCTCCTACTCCAAAAGATACCGCCGCAAAAGGCCAAGCTGTTACCTTTTGCTGTTTGCCGTCAATGAACATCAGGCAGGCGTAAATCATCGGTACGATGCCCAGGAGATTAAATAGAGCTATCACTAGGGGGTTAATGTCTGTCCACTGACCTGTGGAGAGATTTTTTATCAGTTCAAACGTGCCTGGTTGTTGAGGAGGCGCTAACAGGAAGGCATAGCTAACAAATGCCGCCCAAACCAACCAAAAGCCAATTTTTCTAACCATATCAATGAAGAATGAAAAGCCAAAAGTAGAGCTAATTGCAATTAGCAATGTTCATGGTGAAAGGCTACCCATTAACTATTAGCCATTAGCCATTTTCTAAATTAAGCGGGTTGCGTAAGAGCATCAGAGAGATAATCGGCGGCGGCTTCAACGAGTGCGATCGCATTTTCGTACACCATCCGTGTTGGTCCCAAAACCCCCACACTTCCCACGGGTACTGAACCCTGCTGGTAAGTTGCACAAATCAACGTACAAATACGCATCGGTTCTAAAGGATTTTCCGCACCAATCCGCACCGTCACCCGCGAACCAGAAGTGCCATCTGAGATAGCCGTGACATCTGGTCTAGGCCATTCAAAGATTAAAGGCCACAGCTGGTCTTGTTCCTCTTCCAATAGGTGTATAAGTGTCTGAACTTGCTGTAACTCGGAAAATTCTGGCTGACGCAATACTTCAGCGACGCCGCGAACCATAATTGGAGTTGTAGCAGGTTGAGAAGTGCGACGGATCAAGTCGGAGAGCAGATTTCGCAAAGAATCGACATATCGTTGAAATTCTCGGTCTAGTTCGCTCCAGTCTAAAGTTACCAATTCACTGAGCGATCGCCCCCGCAACTGACTATTCAAAAAATTCGATAAAATCTGCAACTCCCGCTCTACAATTTCTGCATCCGGTTGGTCATCCTCCGATCCTGAGAGCGGTAACTCCATCAACACGCTAGTCGTCTCATAAGAATCCGTCACCACAATCAGCATCACCCTTCCCGGATCGAGCTGCACCAGTTGCAAATGCCGCAAACGATTAGTCCGAGTCTGCGGCATCGTGATCAGGGTAATATAACCGCTGAGCGTTGCCAGAATTTGCGCTGCACCCCGCAACACTGTCTCGAAGCTCTGATGTTCTAAGCTCAAACGGTTTGTGAATAACTGCTCTACCTGACGCCCCAGGGCTTCAGAAGGCTTAATTAATTGATCGACATAAATTCGATAGCCAGAGTCCGAGGGAACCCGCCCAGCAGAGGTATGGGGTTGATAGAGCAACCCCGCTTTCTCTAAGACGCCCATTGTATTGCGAATCGTCGCTGGGCTGACGCTGAGATTATACTCGTCTACCAAAGCTTTCGAGCCGACTGGCTCAGCCGTCGCAATATAGTGACGGACAGTTGCCCTAAGAATACGTTGTTGACGGTCAGTCAGACTTACTTGCCTAGCCATTTAAACGAAAGCCAAATTGGATAGGATTTTAAAAACAATTGGAAATTCCTGGACTTCTGATGATGAGTTCATCAGTAAGTCCGGCGCTCTTGTTAAGCAAGCAACCGTTTAAATATAGGTTAAAACAGAATAGCAGATGCTGCCTTCTACCTGCCGGTTCGCCACACCCAGCTAGTAGAAGCATAACAGCCGCCGAACTTCAACCTTAGACATACCATGACGAGTGATTACAGAATTAAGACATTATCGCTATCGAAACTCTAGATTCCACAGTCTCTATCAGGATTGTCTGTAGTCTACTCGACTGTATCTAAATTTGTCAGCAAAAAACATCTAAATACTTATTTGGCTAGTAAAAATTCAAACAATATCGTGATACGTAATTTAGTTAAAAAACCTAACCCCCAGCCTTCTTCCCTGGTAAGGAAGGGGGAGAATTTCTGCCCTCTCCTTGCAGGCTATGCTTTTCCATATAGTTTTGTGCGGGGAAGCCGATTAGTATTGGGAAATCGTTGGATCGACTTGGATTGAGTAAGCATCAATGCCACCGGCAACATTTTTGACATTGGTGAAGCCTTGCATTTTTAGCCACTGGCACATCTGAGCCGAACGGATGCCATGATGGCAGATGACCAGCGTCTCGGCGTGCGGATCGAACTGGGTGTGGATTTGGTCAGCCCAGTCGGCAAATTCCGACAGGGGGAGGTTTTCAAAACCCTTGATGCTGGCGATCGCTACTTCCCGTGGTTCTCGCACATCCACCAATTGCAGACTCTGAGGGGAATCGGCAAGACGGCTGGCAAGTTCTTCTACACTAATCTGGGGAATATCTTGGCTAAAAGATTGAGCAGACATGAGGTTGTGCAACGCTTGAGATTAACTAAGATTTTAATAGTTGGCAGTCCGATGAGCTGAAATAATAGGTTCTGGCATCGGGATTAGTGTTCTTAGCTGAATCGCGCTCACCCAAGGTCTACATTTCACCATGAAGCGACGCTCGTTTTTCTACGTTCTGGCAGCTGGCGTTTTAGTGCTGCTGTTAATTGGTGCCGGTGGCTTTTACTGGTTGAGGGCAAACAGTCCCCTCGCCCTTATAGGGGGCGGGCAGGTGACGAACCCAACTGCCACCATATTTGTGCCGAAACAGGCACCCGTAATGGTGTCATTGCTTGTGAATCCAGATCGGTTGGAAGGGTTGCGCCAGGCTGTAGCGCGTCCCGCGAACCGCAAGCGATCGCGTGCAGAACTCAACCAATTTAAACAAAGCTTACTCGCTAACACCGATCTGGACTATCGCCGAGATATCCAACCCTGGCTGGGGGATGAAATCACGCTGGCTCTCACCAGCTTAGATATCGATCGTACCCGTGACAATGGAGAGCAGCGCGGGCTGCTACTGGCTGTCACCACCAAAAACCCGCAACGCAGCCGCGAGTTTGTGGATTTATTCTGGCAGAAGCAAGCAAATGTCGAGACAGATTTAGTCTTTGAAACCTATAAAGGTGTCAAGCTGATTTATAGGAATCAGGATTCAGGAGTCAAAACTCAAGACGCGGGAAATAAAGGCTTCTACAACCGCGATAAATCGGCATCTTTGCAAAAAGACGCGATAATAAATCGCGCCTCTACTCAAAATACAATTGCTAGCGCAGTTGTCGGCGATCGCTTTGTGTTGTTTGCCAATCATCCTAGAGTGCTGAGAGAAGCCATTAATAATGTGCAAGCGCCCAATCTCAGCCTCAGCGATTCAACTTCTTATCAGCGGGCAATAGAAAGCATCTCTCAGCCGAAAATTGGTCTCACTTATGTGAATCTGCCCGCGCTGGCGAAGTTGCTGGGGAATAATTCACAGATGGAAATTAGCCAGACGTATGAGAGTTTAGCGATCGCCCTCTCTCCCAAAACTCAAGGATTGCTGGCAGAAACCGCTTTGTTGGCGGCTACCGGACAGGAAATCCCCCCGACAACTCCCACCCTATCTCAACCAGTCGGAGCGTTGCAGTATCTGCCAGAGAAAATAGCGATCGCGGCTTCTGGTAGCAACTTGGAGCAATGGACTCAACTCACTTCTAGATTAGATAGCAATGATAGCTTTGCCCAACTCATCAATCAACCCATAGCGAATCTCCAAGCTCGTTGGGGCATCGATCTGAGGCAAGATATCTTTAGTTGGGTGCAAGGCGAGTACGCTTTGGGAATGCTACCTCGTCCCGACCGCAAAGATTCAGATTGGATTTTTGTAGCCGAGAGAGCAACGACAAAAGCAGAAGAGTCAATCGATCGTCTAGACGCCATTGCCAAACAACAAGGGTTGAGCGTTAGCTCATTTACCCTGGAGAATCAACCCATTTCTGCCTGGACAAAATTAACAACCACCGCCGATAAGAATCAGGGTGAAGACCAAGATCCAGTCAGGCTAGAGGCACAGGTGAAAGGAGTTCACGCCAGTATCGGCAAATACGAGATTTTCACCACTTCGATCGAGGCAATGAATCAAGCGATTAAGGCTCCTAATAATTCTCTCGTCAAGAGCGATCGCTTCCAGGCAAACATCGCCTCTTTACCCCAGCCGAATAACGGCTATTTGTATCTAGACTGGGCATCTAGTCAGGCGTTCTTAGAGCGTCAGCTGCCCATTGTCAAAGTGGTGGAACTGGTGGCGAAACCATTATTTAACGAGCTAAATTCGCTTGCCTTTAGCAGCTACGGCAGCGATGACGGGGTTCGCCGCAGTAAAGTCTTCCTCCGCCTAGGTGCCAAGGCTGAGGAATGATTCACAAATCGGAGTTGGGGAAAGGGAATGGGTAGGTAATCACTAAAAACTTCCCGCCTCCCCCGCTGGTGAGTCATATCATGTCCGCTTGATTCCCATAATTTCCCGGAACCCCAAGAGATGGCTTTCTTGGGGTTCCCTGCTTTTCGGGCTACCGTGTACACACAAGTCTTCTTGAACTGCCAGTCGCGTTTTGATCCCCCCTAGCGATCGCGAAGGGAGCGCCGCCGAGCTAGAAAAAAGGGGGAATTTCCTTGAGTTATATCGGGGCAATTGTTTGTAGTCAGTAAAACAGTTACAACAAACCCAAACCCAACTGATTCAAACCGAAAAAATTTCCAGCCTCGGCTATCTAGTTGCCGGTATCGCCCACGAAATTAACAACCTGGTGAATTTCATCGGCGATAACCTGGTTCACGCCAACCCAATAACCGTTCAGGAAAAAGCTGAAGCGATTGAGCTATAATTTCTGATTGATGACTTACCCAATCTTCTCAATTCCATGCATTTGGGAGCAGACAGAATTTGGCAAATTGTCCTGGGTTTGCGAAACTTCTCGCGGTTAGATGAAGCTGAGATGAAGTTGGTTGATATTCACGAAGGCATTGACAACACGCTTTTAATTTTGCAGCATCGCTTGAAAACGACAAAATGCCAGAATTGCCCCATTCAAGTTTTTAAAGAATTCGACAATTTGCCACTGTTAGAATGCTACCCAGACCAGCTAAACCAGGTATTTATGAACATTCTCAGCAATGCGATTGATGCTCTAGAAGCAGGAACGAAAACTGAGGAACAAGAGTGGATGAGAGAAAAAACCCTCCCGACTTCCTCTAATACCGAGGAAAAGCTACGAGGCGAAGCATCCCCCGTTTACCAGACTTCTGTAGGCATATATTATGCCAGCTTCCGACAGCTACTTGGCGATGCCTTGCCTGCTGAGTGCAAAATATTTAATCAGTCCGACTAATTCACAGAAGCTGCCGCCTTTAGGTAACATTAATTTTTTTAATCCGTATAAAAATGCACTAAATTTGGCACCGCTTTCGTTCATAGTTTTTCAGTACTAGCCAAGCCACAATTCGGAGGAAGTCAAAGCTGCATCTTTAATTACAAGTAAACTGGAACTTAGTCATAGATTTACGTGACTATACACTAAATTCGCGGTTTTTTTGCTTCTCACTTCAAAAAAGCTCTAACAAGTACCATGACAAAAAAAACGGCTAATGGTATAATTCCGCAATCTTTATGGTTCTTTGAAGTATTGCCGGTACTTGTCTTGACTAATTATTTACATTTAAACGAAATTAACACAGTGCGGGAAATTAACGCGGCGGTGGTCAATGTCAGTGGTCGTCAGCGGATGTTATCCCAACGCACGGCACTGTTCGGCTTAAGACTGGTCTGTACAAAAGATATTGCCGAACAGGAGAAATTGCGCTCTACTTTGCAAGCTGACCTGGATTTGATGGAAAGGTCGCACAGTGGTTTGATCGAGGGCAATCCGGAGATGAAACTACCGGGTCAACCATCACCAGTTGTTCGGTCAATGTACTTTGAGCCACCTCTAAATTTAGATCGGCACATACGCCAATATATCGCGCAAGCGAGAGCGATCGCCCAAGCAACCCCTGAAGAACTGACATCAGACAATCCGCATCTGCACTACATTCTCACAGAGTCTTCCACCAACCTGCTTGAAGCTCTAGATGCAGTGGTGAGCCAGTATCAAAAAGAAAGTGATGTTGAACAACTAGCCATTGACGTTCATCAAGCGGAACTCTACGAGCAAAGTTGTGCCACCACTGCCCAAGCGAACGCTCAAGCAAAGCATTTAGAGCAAGCTTTGCACGACCTGCAACAAGTCCAATCCCAACTCGTTGAAAAAGAAAAAATGTCCAATCTGGGATGTTTAGTAGCAGGTGTGGCTCATGAAATCAACAACCCCGTCAGCTTTATCTACGGGAACCTGAATTATGCAATTGACTATGTGCAGAATTTGCTCGATTTAGTGACGCTTTACGAGCAAGAGTGCCCCAATCCTAGCTGCCTGATGCAAGAAAAAATCGCCGAAATCGATATAGATTTTCTCAGAGAAGACCTGCCTAAAGTGATGTCTTCAATGGAAATAGGGGCAAAGCGCATTCATCAGATTGTGCTATCGTTGCGGAATTTTTCTCGCAATGATGAACAGGTTATGCAGCAGGTGAACATTCATGAAGGGATTGATAACACCTTGCTAATTTTGCAAAACCGGCTGAAAGCACATGGCAACCATGCAGAGATTGAAGTGATTAAAGAGTATGCTGATTTACCTTTGGTGGAATGTTACCCAGGGCAAATGAGCCAGGTATTTATGAATCTGCTCGGCAATGCGATTGATGAGCTAGAGCGTTACAGTAGCGAAGCCCCAAATGGATGCTCCTTTTCAGGGGTTCGCAGTTCGGATGAATTACTCAACAAACCCAGTAAAATTTCGATTCGCACAGAACTTACCCCTTCCAATACGATTGTTGTGCGGATTGGTGATAACGGACAGGGCATGAATGAAGATGTTAAAGCCCGATTATTTGAACCATTTTTTACTACCAAGCCTGTCGGTAAAGGCACTGGACTAGGGTTATCCATCAGCTATCAGATTGTGGTGGAGAAGCATAAGGGTTCGCTTAATTGCGTATCGGTACCCGAACAAGGAACGGAATTTTGTATTGAGATTCCAGTTTGGCACACCCAGGAGGAAGCAACTGCTAACATAAGGAATCAACTTTTGGCAAGTTAAAAGCACTGAGAGCGTACCATTTTTGTAAAAAGGGCGAATAGAATTCTCCAGAGATATTTGCTAAGGGAAAAAAGCTCAGGACTTACGCAAAGCTTATACATATAGCGTTTTTTCGGGTTCAATCCCCCTGTGGTTGCCCTCAGATGTGGTGATGTTGCGTAAGTCCTGAAGCTGAATTTTATTGATACAGTTTTTGTTGTCAATTGTTTATTCTCATGTCTAACTTACCGCCGCTGAATACCGAAACGATTTGGGCTATCCTAAACGATGAAATTGATGATGCCACAGTCAACCAACTGCTGTGGCAATGCTTGGGTTATCGCTACGACACAGCCGCGAATCAATGGGACGCCAGCGAACTTCTCCCAGAATGGCAAGATGAATATCCGCAGCCGCCTGATTTTATTGCAAACCGTCCACCAACGGTAAAGCTGACCCGCTCGATTCCGCCAGAGAACAAGCAACTACTAAAAGAACAACTCGGCTTTAAAGGCTACAAATTGGGTGAATTTGGCCCCAGACAGACTCGTCGGGCGACAGCGGCGAATTGGCTGTTGAGCTATATGCAAACCACTCGGTGAACTAATTCTTCTCTTACTTCGCGTCCTTGGCATCTTGGCGGTTCGTTAATAGATTTCTGTATTAATACTTAGTCATACTAAGCGGGACTGAAATCACCACTGCCCACGCCCTAAACTATAAACAAGTTATGGGTAGTGGATAAATCCCAGGATTGACCGACTCCCGGCGGCAAATTCATTGAATGGAGACTAATTCAGGTGGAGACAAACCAGAATGTGCCCGTTGAACACCAAAATGTACCCGAAGGGCACCGGGGGCTGCACGACTTTTTGTATAGCTCAGACGACGAACACGCTGCCCCTGAGATAGCTATTCCTGCCGAGGTGGAAAACGATGGAACTGAAGTGCTGCCGCTTCAGGACTGGTGCGATCGCGTCCAGAATGCGAAAATTGCTGGGGTGTACGCCGTGTTAAATACCCAACGCCAGACGCAATACATCGGCTACTCGCGGAATGTGCTGCTTTCCCTGAACGGTCATGTCGCTCAAAATGGCAGAGAAACTTGCGCTTTCGTGCGGGTGCAGGCGTTCAAGTTCCCGAAGCGCACGGACATGGAAAATTTGCGAGAGGCGTGGATTTCAGAACTCGGCAGCGTTCCGCCTGGTAACGCTGATGTCAGCGGGATGTGGGCTAGCACTGTGGGCGAAGTTGCAAAAGCAGCGATGTCGCTGGAAGAGCGCAACGCCTATGAGGAGAAAAAGCTCAAACTCCGCAAAGCGATGGCTGATACGACGCTCACCAAGGATTTGGCAGATGCAGAGGAAAGTGATGCCAAGCGGCAGCAAAAGCTGGAAGCGGCGGTGAATAATGATGACTGGAGTGCTGTTATCGACGGACAGACACGGGAAACTCATTCGTAACTCAGGGTGAGGAAGCGTCATCCTTGGAGATCCTTTCAACCCCCTAGGGCTAATTTCTTGTTAAGAGGGGCTAGGAGGGATCTTCAGTGCTGCATAAAAAGCTTCACTGAACCGTATTGCACACTAGCTCCAAAGAAGCGATCGCTTCTAGGAAAACTTTAAAAATCTTTAAACACATTCACTGGATAATTCTGAGTTACCGGATGCCGCTGTCGTAAGTAATTTGAATCGGCGCGAACTTTCTGCCTGTCACCGTAATAGTTTGTTCTGCTGCGCGTGGAAGAACGCCAGGAGATTCTGGGCGAATCGTATATTTTCCTGGCTTAAGTTTTATCTGAAATTTCCCTTGTCCGTCAGTTTTGATGCGAGTCACAATTTGACCCCGCTGATTCAGAACCGTAATGCTTGCTTGAAAGGGACGATCTGCACAATCATCGCCTATCCGTTGGACAGGGCATACAGGGCCAATCAATACCTGCCCTTCAATGCCGCTGCTTGTCCTCGTCCCGCCTGATGTCACCGAGACTGGGCGCGTGTTTGGGGCACCGCATGGCATGAGTGGCGGGGCAGCGATCGCCAGCGTTCCCACCATCATCAGCGTTGCGGGTAGGATATGAACAAGTTTCATAAAACTGGTGTACCTCAAGAAAGTTGCAAGCAATTTAGTTCCTACCGTGCCACTTTTTTGGCTAAAAATTCTTATTCGTTACCAATTTAGTAACGCTTATTAGCATTTTATTCCCAGCTTTTTTAAGCATAAAGAAACACCCAGATGAGGGCATCTGGGTGTGAGAAGAGAGCGAAGAATTAAAAACTTAACAATTCTGAGCTGCTTGAGAAGAATTAGGAATCGAATACTCTCACGACTCTTTCGATAGAGCGTCTGCCATTAGGTAAGGTAATAATTAACTGATTTGTATTCAAATTCAGAGTGTAAGTGTACCGACCGTTTTTGGCGACATAGACATTTTTCTTTTGAGAAGAAACAGGGAGAAGAATGCTACCTCTGCCATTCTTAGCACGACCCACGTAGAAGGTGCCTTTGCGGGTGTAACAAATTCCTACATAATGATTGGTTGTTTCGACAGAGAAACCTTCTGCGATGTCGTTGATGCAATCGTTAGAAGCAGCTAGTTGGATTGGGCGATCGCTTGCACCGGAAGCACCTTTTGTGAGTTCTGCTGCTTGTACCGCTGGTGCTAAGAATAATAATGCTCCCGCGCCCGCTAAAGCTAATTTCAAAGCCTGTTTGCGATTGAATTCAGGTTTCATGAATGCCATAATTTGACCTTCCTTGGAAGATAAAAACCGTAAGATTACGGTTGTTTTTTGAGGAACTATCTGTTTGTCGATAGTTTCATCTTCAGAAGGGCGAAAGGCATTTCCAGAAATCCCAGAAAATCTTTTGCGAGTAAGCTAGGTAGGAAGTAATAAAACTTTATCTTTAGCCTTCGTATTCGCTATCGATTTCAATGTCAAGGGTTTCTTCATCAAGCCGAATGTAGAGAATATTCGGGCGACAGCAGACTTGGCAATCTTCAATATAAGACTGCTGACCCCCGGCACTTATGTCAACAAACGTAACATTTGGTTCGCCGCAATAGGCACAAAAATACTCGGATGTCGTTTGCATCTAATTTATTCCTATAATCATCGCTATTGAGTCCATCGCAACACTCTTTCGTTAACGATGATTTTATTATCTTGAAGAATGCGTAGCTGGTTTTGGGTAAGGATGTGACGGGTATTGCCTTGAACAGCAACAAACTGTTCGCCACTGTTACTGGGAATCCTCGCATTAACTGTGTTTTCCGCTCCATTTTTGGCACCCCCAATATAGACGAAAGTACCCCCTTTAGCCGCGCAGATTTGGGCGAAATAGTTTCTGGTTTCAGCAGCACGGTATAAAGATGTATTCGGTGGGCAGCGGGTGTTCAGAAGTTGAGCGAGTTCGATAGAGTTGGAAGTTGATAAAACTACTTTTTCTAAGTGTTGAACATGGATAATTTCTGCTTTTTGCAGGAAAAACTCAAAGCGATCGCTTTCGGCACTCCGTTCTCCAGCGTACACCGAAGAGGTCAGAAATAAAAATGCTCCTACACCCGCCAAAGCTAGTTTTAACATCTGCTTGTCATTTGTTGGTTAATCCATTCAATTTATCAAAAAAATTCCCCCGCCAGTACAGCGTCCGGCGGGGAGAAATTCTGACAAATTGAACGATTATTTAATCCCCACTTGCATTCTGTAACTGGCGTTCCCTCTAGTCCCGCCAACAACGATCTTATAGTCCCCGGTTCTAGGCAATGTGCCGCTCCAGCTAGTTGCCTCTTGCTCAATAATCCGCCCATTGGGAGCTACGATATCAAAAACAGCGTTGTCTTCAAGGGAGGTAATGCTGATCGTCATTTTCTGGCGTGCCTTGGCACCCAGCAGATAAATATCTCTAGTCCCTCGCACTACTGAGTATTCTACAACTGCTGAGCTTTTCCCTTTGGCAAATCGAACCCGCTGGGTGTGACCTTGGGGTTGAGCCGCCAGAACGGTTGGTTCAACTGCCGCAGCACTTGTGGAAGCAACGGTTTTGGCGATCGCTTCTACGGAGGGAATCAAGCACAAAAGCGCCCCTGCACCCACTAGAGCCAGTTTTGAAGCAAATTTACGATTAAATTCAGGTTTTACGAATGCCATCTGTTAGCCTACCTTGGGAGAATAAAACTCTTCTTAGAGTCTCACTGGAGTTTCTAACAACTACATCTGTGCGATCGCGGTTTTCATAAAATGGCAGAATCGGCTTATCCGTGTCCTTACGGTCGTAATCACCCCGTAGGCTAGGTTAAACAGGGTGAAGCTTCCCGAAAATGAGCCGTAGCGGCGGCTAGATGCTTCTGTAGGGTTGCGGCTGGTAATGGCCCTTGCAAGTGGCTCCAAGGCAAAACTTGCTCTAACGACCAACTGGCGTGGATATAGTAATCTAGATCCGGCAGTTGTCCTCGCAGTTCTTTAAAGGCACGGCGGTAGCTGCCTAGAGAGTCGCCGTAGTGTCGCGTCAGTTCTAAAAGATGGGAAAGTCGGCGATCGCCTCTTGATATTAAAGCTTGGATCGCTGACCAGTTATAGCTTTCCGGTCGAAAATCAATGCCTTCGCGTCGCAATTGCTTCTCTAAGCTTTTCAGCCGCTTTTCAGCGTCCCGATTGACTCCAAACCACTGAAACGGCGTATGAGCCTTGGGGACAAAAGTGCTGCATCCGAATGTCAAGCGTAACCCAGGCGCGGCTTTTTTTAGCGATCGCATCATCGCCACAGTTTCTTCTAAATCTTCTGGTTCCTCCCCCGGAACTCCCACCATTCCATAGAGTTTGAGGTTGCTTAATCCACCCACTTTGGCATTGATTGCAGCTTGGATGATTTCCTCATTAGTCAGCTTTTTATTGATAATTTGCCGCAACCGTTCCGAACCACTTTCTACGGCAATAGTGAGCGATCGCGTGTCTCGTTTTGCTAAAGTCTCAGCTAGCTGTACCGTCACCGTATTCGTCCGCACCGAAGCAATACTTAGGCGTACATCGTCGTACTTTGGCTGACTCAAATAATTTAGCAGGGTTTCAAATTCTGGGTGTTGCGTAACAGACGCCCCCAATAATCCCAGTCGATTCGTCACCGTCAATCCCCGATCGATGGCTGGAATTAGCGAACTTTCCAAACTCGCTGTCCGAAACGGCAACGTTAGATAACTCGCCAAAC
Source organism: Coleofasciculus sp. H7-2 (assembly GCF_042747725.1). Classification (NCBI taxonomy): domain Bacteria; kingdom Bacillati; phylum Cyanobacteriota; class Cyanophyceae; order Coleofasciculales; family Coleofasciculaceae; genus Coleofasciculus; species Coleofasciculus sp. H7-2. Next base: position 69,379 of record NZ_JBHZGO010000105.1, on the reverse strand, counting down.
AGAAGCGGCACATTTCCGGGCAACTGCGTACCACTTCCACCATATAAATATTTTCCCACGCCGCCTTCTGTGTCACCACAGTTGAAGCGGAAAGCGTATTTCCCCGATATGTCTGCTTTTCAATTACGGCGGGAATCTCCGCATCTACGGGCAAAATTGACTGGATCAAGCCATCGGGCGCGTGATATTCAACTTGATACAAACTAGGAATATAAATTCCAGGCACTTGCGCCAAACGCCTCAGTTGAGTTTGTCGTGTAGCGGTTCTAACTTCTTTATACGCATCAATAAAATTGCTGAGCAGATTTTCGCCATCTCCCAGCAAAATGACATCAAAAAAGGCAGCAAAAGGTTCTGGATTGGCGGTTAATACTGGTCCTCCCCCAAATACGAGGGGATGATTGTCATCACGCGCAGATGCTCGATTAGGAATCTCCAGCAATTCCAACAAATTGAGGATATTGACATAATCCAATTCCCAAGAAAGGGAAAATCCGACTAATTCAGGCGATCGCAGCAGCGGCTCGTGAGTATCTGTAAATAGGCGGCTGACTTCAAGATCGGAGCGCATTGCCAAAGACGCCCACACCACCTGATAGCCCAGGCTAGTGATGCCAACGCTATACTCATTCGGGAAGGCAAATATAGTCCGGATGGCGTCGGTGTCGGGCATCGCGGGTGTAAATAAAAGACGTTCTGCGGCAAAAACTCCAGACATCACAGGCAAGTAAAACCTTAAAAGATTATCTTATTCATATTTAATTTTAAGCGATAAAATTATCAGATTAAAAATCAAGGTCAACAAGTTGGCAGCAATAACCGGAAAAGATTGAATGTAAAAGCCGTACACCAACCACAAGAAGACACCCGTACAGAAAATAATTAGCATTTCCAGAGAAACATCTTTAGCTGATTTTGATTGCCATACTTTAAAGAGTTGAGGCAAAAAGGCAACAGTGGTCAACGTTGCCGCCAAAAATCCCAAAATTGTCACAAAATCCATGCTGCTGTCAATTTATTTGCAAAAATATTTAGAGATAAGATTAAACTATAGCAAATGAAATTATAACAATCCTAAGTAATTCGTAAGCTTCTCTTCTTCCTCTTCTTTCTCTTTCTTCGCGCCCTTCGCGTCCTTGGCGGTTCGTTCAAAACATATCTTCTCTAAAAATAAGTGCGATCGCGCTTTGAGCGGAAATAGCGATCGCTTATACTAACCCCAGCGAGTACATCTGTCTTAGGGAAGGTATTTTTATTTACAAACCGGAGTTGCCATTTTCCAGATGAGTTCCCAGAAAGCTAGATTTTCTCAAATACCACGTCTGCTGCTCAAATAGGCTCAGCCAGGAAGAAAGAAGGTGATAATCAGGAGTTTGCTAGAAAATGCCCAGAGATTTGCCCCATTGTTTGAGGTTGCTCCAGCTATAAACAAACAATGTCTATAGCAAAGCTTGGTGCTGGGTGACTTGAGCTGTATTTTCTGATGGAATAAAAAACAATAACTTGACAAAAAGCGAATAAGTTCACAATTGTCTAGGCACAGATCCCGGATTCAAGCCATAAAATAGGCAACAATAAGCAGGGAATTTTGCGCCAGAAGTTTTTGGTGATTGAGGAGTTGACGTGACCAAGTTCATCTCAAGACTGAAGGATTTATCAGGCAAGTTCAATGCGGGGGTGTCAAATGAACCAGTCGATACTCCTGTAGGTAACAAAGAAGAACCAGTCGATACTCCGATTGATGACAAGGAACAAGACAAAGGAGAGAGAGACGCATCAAGACATCGTCGGCAATTGAAGCGAAATCTCTTGCGGCTGAAGCGCTTCTCCACTCAGGAGCTTCCTGAAATTGTTAAGAAGCCATTCACCGGCGAGAACCCGCTTTATCATCAGCGTCGATTTTGGCTTGCCTTGGGTGTAGGAGGAGGAGCGATCGCGCTTTCGTTCGCTGGGTGGTCGCTGGAGAGTAGCTTACCCGATACCAGCGATGCCTTAACCTTGATGCGACCAGAGACTTTGACGATCAAAGCTTCAAACAACAAGATACTTCAACAAATCGGCCCCGCTACTCGCGAAACCCTAAAAATTGACAAAATTCCCCAGCAGCTGATTCAAGCCTTCATAGCGATAGAAGACAGACGCTTTTACAAACACCAGGGAGTCGATTACCAGGGCGTTTTAAGGGCAGCCTTTTCTAACCTGGTGGCAAGAGATGTCGTAGAAGGCGGTAGCACCATCACCCAACAGCTGGCGAGGATGGTCTTTCTCGATCAGGAACGTAGCGTTTGGCGCAAACTTAAGGAAGTTCGGACAGCTCAAAAAATCGAGCAGGAAAACACCAAAGATCAAATTTTAGAACGCTACTTAAATTTGGTTTATTTGGGAGAAGGTGCTTATGGAGTGGCAGATGCAGCTTGGGTTTACTTTTCTAAGCCAGTGTATGAACTAACCCTGTCGGAAATGGCGACACTTGCCGCCATCCCACCAGCACCCAATCAATACTCGCCAATTAAGAATCCACAAGCGATTAAAGAGCGCCGCAATCTGGTATTACAACAGATGCAGGAGGCGGGGTTCATTACCGCAACCGAAGCCGAGAAAGCGATCGCTGCCTCCCTGGTGACAAAACCCAGTCTTCCTAAGCGACTCGAAAGATTCGCCCCCTACTTCACCGAATACATCCAACAAGAACTGCCCAAGCACGTCTCGCCAGAAGCGATTAAGGCTGGGGGATTGACGGTGGAAACTACCCTGAAGCCAGAGTGGCAGGAAGCTGCCCAAAAAGCCGTCATCGAAACCGTTGAAGAGAGCGGTCGGGGTCAAAACTTCGAGCAAGCCGCCCTCGTAGCAATCGATCCGCGTACCGGCGAGATCCGGGCAATGGTCGGGGGAAAAGATTTTTACAAGCAACAGTTTAATCGCGTTACTCAGGCACAGCGCCAGCCCGGTTCGACATTTAAAGCGTTTGTATACACTACGGCAATGGCTGCCGGTTTCACTCCCTATCGCGGCTACCTGGACGCTCCGTACAAAGTAGACGGCTATACCCCCAAAAACTACAGCGAAGACCACCTGGGCTGGATCTCCATGCGAGATGCTCTGATTAGCTCAATCAATGTCGTTGCTGTCAAAGTGTTGGTCGATGTGGGATGGGATACGGTGATCGATGTTGCCCACAAAATGGGCATCGAATCAGAACTGAAGCCGACCTATTCCACTGCCTTAGGTGCCTCTGAAGTTAACCTGCTGGAACTCACCAGTGCTTATGGTACCTTTGCGACCCAAGGGATGCATACAAAAACTTACGGCATTCGTCGCGTTCTCGACCGGCGTGGGAACGTTATCTACGAAGCGAAGTTTAAGCCCGACCGTGTCCTACAAGAAGATACCTCTGCAATTATGACCTGGTTGCTGCGGGGCGTCGTCAATGAGGGGACGGGTCGCGCCGCCGCGCTAGACGATCGACCCGTTGCTGGGAAGACGGGCACCTCGGACGAGGCACGCGACCTGTGGTTTATTGGCTACATCCCCCAAATGGTTGCGGGTGTCTGGCTGGGCAACGATGACAACAAACCGACTTGGGGCGCTAGTAGTACAGCCGCCTACACCTGGAATAAATTCATGGTGAAAGTGGTAAAAGATATCCCGGTCGAGAAGTTCCCAGAGCGACCCACCGATCTAGAAGGACGTAAACCCCAGCTCACGATCAAGCCCATCAAGCCTAAAAGCATCTTCTCTGGAAGCATCATCTCCAAAAACAGCGACGACGATGACACCCCCCGGCGTAGCAGGTCTCGTCGGACTAGAGATAGCGATGGCAGCTCCAGTGAAGAAACTCCCCGGCGTAGACGCTACCGTACTAGCAGCGTCCAAAGCTCCAGTCAGGGCGAACCTACTCGCAGACGCCGTCGCCGCCAAGAAGTCCAGTCTCAAGAAGAATCTAGACCTCGCTACCGTCGTTCTCGTCGCCAAGCAAATACAAATTCTCAAAGCCAAGAGACTCCGAGCAACAGCAGCCGTAGCTACCGCCGTTCTCGTCGCCAAGCAAGCACAAGCTCTCAGGAGTCGGCACCCGTTCGGCGTCGTTCTCGCAGAAGGGCATCATCAGATTCTACTTCTAGCAGTGCACAGCCAAGGAGAAGACGAACCTACACTCCTGCGCCACCCGCTCCACGGGCACCTAGGAGAACAACGGAAAGTGCCGCCCCGCCTCCTGCTCCCCCAGCCGCGCGGAAGGAAAATTAGGCACGGTCAGAATCAACTTTCTAACTCTCAGGCGCGATCGCTAAAACAATGGGGATCAAACTCAGGGGTGATAGACGATCCCCTGAGTTTTGGTAGGATAACCAAAAATCGATAAGGAGTTTCCAAAGAATGCATTTATTGATGGAAGTTGCTACTAATACGCCTCATTTTCCAGTCTCTGCGGCTGCTGTGTACGTGGTAGGTTTTGTTGCCGCTGTAACCATCGGTTCCGTTGCGTGGTACAACTCTAAACGCCCTGTGGGTTGGGAAGATAAGGAGCGCCCGGATGTTGTGCCTGAAGTCAAGAAAGAGGCAAACCCCGGTGTAGGCAAGCCTAGTTCCTAAGTCTATTTTGGAAAATTTTTAGAAAACCCATAAAGATTGTAGAGACATTGCGTGCAACGTCTTTACCGTAGGGCAGGGGTATACCCCGCCCTACAGCATCTTCTTTGAGACAACGAGCTAAAAACCGCATTGGCTCGAATAAAGGCTAGCGCAGCGCCAGAGCCGAGCGCAGTGTGACATTTAAATCGGTGTTGGGGTTAACGACGACAACATCAACTCTTTTTTTGCCCAACAGCAGTCCGCCTAAGGCACCCAAACCAGCACCCCCCAAAATTTCTTCAGTCGCGATCGCTCTGTCTCCAGTCAAAGCGCCAATTGCAGCTGCGGCGGCTCCACCAACGGCTGCACCCTTCAAAATAGAACTGGTATTAGTTCCGCGACTAACTTGTTCGGTGCGAGTAATCACTCTGGAAGAGGCATTGATATACTGCCGTTTCCCGTTGTTGAAAACTAATTCTCTGGCAACAAACTGGGAACCGCCTCTAGTCGCGGGTTGCAGTTGACCAATCACCTGAGTTCCTGCCGGAATTAAGATAGTTCCGCGAGTATTTCTGACGTTTGTTGCCACCGTCAGCGTTAAGGGCATCGTTTCCTTGGGAGACACAATGATTTTATTCGCCTTGTTATAGCGCAAGGGGAGGGTTGTGCCTGAGGGAATGCTGACTTGGGAAACGGGTGGAGGCGGAAATTCGTAATATTGGGCAGCAGCAGGCGCAGACGCGACGAAGGGAGCAGCTGCACCGGCGGTAATTGTCAATGCCATGAGTGCAGCGGTTCCTGATTTCCAGCGATTGAAGCGAGACATAGGGAACACTCTCAGCAATTATACGGATAAGGGTCAAGACGCTTCGCTGCTGAATTTGTTTCTTGACAATTGAACTGATTTAGTGCATGGCAAAGGAAAAATGGAGAGCGCTGCGGAAAGAACCTCTCCCCAACCCTCCCCGATTCGGGGAGGGAGCCGGATCGTTCTTATACCATTTCACAGTATGTCTGTAACAGACGGCTCGTGTAGCATCACCAAAGGAAATTGGTATTACCTGTTCGTTGTTTAGCGTAGGGCGACTGTGACTGGCAGCTCAGAACGCAGGGTGACAGTCCTCAAATCAAGGCTGGGATTAACGGAGATGACATCAACAGATTTGCGTCCCCAAAATAGCCCAGCTAAAGCGCCCAAGCCTGAGCCACCCAAGACTTCTTCAGTAGCGATCGCTTTGTCGCCAGTCAGTGCGGCGATCGCGGATGCAGCGGCTCCACCCAAGGCGGCACCTTTCAAGATTGTGTTGGTTCTAGAACCTTTTTTGATTTGTTCAGTTCTCGTCACAATTGCAGAACTAGCATTGATTGTCCTAGTACCATCAAAGGGGAGAACAATTTGTGTCGCCACAAATTGAGAGCCTTGACCAGCGGGTTGCAATTGACCCATAATCTTTGTCCCCGCCGGAATCAAAGTTGTACCATAACTGCTTTTAACAGTTGATGAAACTGTTAAAATTAAAGGCACTTTTTCGGTTCGAGATAGCAGGATTTTTTCAGCCGTTCCGTCATATCTAACGGGAATGGAAGCTCCAGAAGCTATTACAGTTCTGGTCTGAGATGGGTTGCTAGCACGAGTGGTTGTAGGGACGGGAACATTGATGGGTACAGCGACAGCAGAACCGGCAAATGTGCCCAGAGCCATCAATACCAAAACGCCAGACTTTAAGTTGTTTAAGGAAGTCATAAATAGGGAACCCACGAACTCTGTGTATTTTCACTGATACCTTCTTAGAAGTTCGTGGGCTTAAAAAGTTTCTGCAAACTAGAACTTTTTTTTGCGAAATACTAAACCTTAATTAGCCGTATCAATTTCTGCAACAGGTAAAACAATCTATCTTCAACGTGCGATCGCGCTGTTCGGGAAGAATTGCCAAAAATGCGATCGCGCTTTGGAGTGAAGTGGAGAAAGAATGCGATCGCGCTAAACCCGATTCAATCGTCCAGGTTTCTAAACAATATCGTAAAGCCTTCTTGAGTGAAGTGTTTATCATGCGTCAGCACTTCAGCGATTCCTAATTCCCGCATAGTAATCATAGAAATGCCATCAGTCAGGCTGTATCCCTTATCGATGCGACTTTCATATAAATCTAAACCAGATAGAAAAGATTCATGGGTCTGTTCAACTATCTGAACATTTGAATTATTCATAATGTTTCTAACTAGCTGAACTATCCGCTGACGCATTCGAGTACCGGATTTTGAGTAGAAAGCTAGAACCTCGACTAGCACTTGATCTGTAGTAACTATAGGAGTCCGAGTGAGCGATTTAGTAACTTCTAGAACTTGCTTATGCCACCCATCTCTAGGATTAATTAAGGATATCCAGTAGAAAGTGTCAGCAAAGACCATTTTCATCTTTCTATTTTGGGCGTTCTGTAGATGTAATGGTCATGCTGTTCAGCACCATTTATGGGCAGTTGGTTAATTTCCTCTTCTGTCATATCTTGAATAATATCTTCAGCCACTTCCCAGATTGGTTGATCAACCTTATCGTTTGTTTTGACAGTTATTTTTTCTAAGTCTTGCTTGACAGCCTCTTTAAGATTATCAAACACCATGTCAAGAGAATCACCCTGAACTTGATATCCAGCTATTTCAGGAGAAGATGCAGAATATCCTGATTCATTCTTTTCTATGAAAATGTTAACTTTGTATGTCATTATAATTTCTCCTTACTTAACATAATTAAATATTTGATTGACCATAGAATAATTATACCTTTCGTTTCTCAATTTCTGTTATAGGTAACAATAAAGTATCTTTTATTTCCTGCCGTACCTCACGGCTGATATAACAATCGCTATTCAAACACTCCACTAGCAACAAATTAGCATCGTAATACTGATCTAGGATTTCCTTCCGCTGTTCATTAAACTGCCAATCATGACCAATATTGCGATACTTAATCATTAAGTCTTTTAATTGCTCTGTCCAAGCCTGACCTTCATTTTTCCACCAACTTTTATATCCTTTTGTATCTTTAATCAAGTTAGGTTGTTGGTCTTTTAAGGTTTCTTGAAGTTGTTTGAGGGCACGCTTGAGTTCAGGCTCAAGAGCATATTTGCTGGCACCACTACCACCGAGAGCGTGGTTACGAGCCAATCTAAGCTCAAAGAGAAGGGATTGGTCGAGGGCAAGGACACTGGCACGATCGCGATCACTATTACTGTTAAGAACATCTCCAAAGTCGTTAGTTAAGTCGCGGCTTAAGCAATGAGAAAGCCTAGTATCGAGGAGCATTTCGTAAATCTTACGGTCAAGAGCAAAAGCAAAATAAAAAGCTCGAACACCACTTAGCTTGTAGGGAACCTCGACGGAAAAAGATTTCTCGTTTACCCACATTAGGAACTGCTGTAACTTCTCGTCAGCAGCTAAAATTTCATCAACTTGATGTTTCATTAACTGTAGTAAACGATCTGCATTTGGCGACATCCCAACCCCTAGAAAGAAAACTTCTCGCCAGCGTTTTTCGGTGATGTGGCTGACTAAATTTTGCAACCTCTCCTCTAATGGCTGGATTCCAAAAACAACTTCTCTAGCAGTGAAATACTCGTGAAATGTTAGATGGGAAAAAGAGTAAATTGCTTTCGCCCGTTCGACTAATAGCCCGTGTTGATATTCAATTGACAGCAAAACTACCTCACTGTCTAGTTGCAATGCTTCCGGGTCAGCATTGGCATCAGGTAAATTACGGATGTAATCTGTGATGTATTGCTCGGCTGTTTTTTGCTTGAAGAAATAGTCCCCCTGTTTAAACGTAGTCAGGGCGATTTTACTGAGTAAATCTTCCTTACGCTGGATTGATAGCTTTTTGTAAACTTGGTCGCGCTGAATCCCGCGCTTGGCATCCCATTTTTTCAACAGCGCATCCAGCCCTTCTTTGTATAGTTCGGAACGATTCGCCGGAAAATCTCCTGACTCTTCAAATGCCAAACATAGCAGCGTCAGCAGTAGCGGACTGGCGGCTAGTTGTTTGATTCGGTTATTGTCTTCGAGGCGTTTAATAAAAGTTTCTGGTTTTACAGCTTTATTCTTAAACCAGTTGTTTGCAAAGGTAGTAATTTGTTCAGCATCAAAATCAGCAACTTCTACCTCTGTAAATTTCTCAAAGGTATATTCCCGCGCTGCAATTCGACAGGTCATGACAAAGTGATTGTCACGATATTGGTCAGAGAAATCACGAATCTCCCTTAAGACGCGCTTATTGTCTTCCTCTCTAACTTCATCCAGCCCATCGAGTAATATCAATGTCCTGCTGTGTTTAATTACATTTTGTAGAGACGCGATAACCCTTGTCTCTACAACCCCGCAACCCGCGAATTGCTGAGTGATGTATTCTAATAAGCCTGGTTTATTAGTGGCTTCAGCAAACTCTTTGAGGGTGACAAAAATCGGCACGCGATCAGCCTGAAACTCACGCTGATTGCACTGAATCGCTAAATACTTCAAAAACGTGGTTTTGCCAGCCCCAGGCTTCCCCAAGATCATCAGCTTGGTATATTTCTCGACTGCCTCCAGTCCGGGCACTCGTTCTTCAGTGATTTTGCTGAGTCCGAAGCGCTCAATATTCTCAGAGTTGCACTCTTGCAGTAATTCAGGGATATCTTTACGCCGCCGTCCAGTGATTTTCTCCAGAATGTTGACGTTGGTGTAAATATCATTCAACCCAATCGGCTGAGTCATATCCAGTACGCGCATTGTCCCGCAGCGTTCTTGAATGATGGGTTTTATCTTTTCGCGTACCTCTTGCACTAGGGCATCAATATCAATGCTGTTTTTCTGATTCTGGTCAGATGGAACAGGTACAGCGTCTTTAGGTAAATCCGCAATCTCCTGCCAATCCAAACGTAACTTTTCACAAAGACCAACAAATATCTCGCTTTTAACTGCTTTACCTGTAAAGAATTTTGAGATCGGTTGACGACTGATACAAACGACACCGATTAAATCAGTCTGTTTCCATCTGTTGGCGATTAGAGCTTGTTTTGCCAACTGGATACCTTTTGGAGACGCCTGGAGCGATCGCGCTGTCATAAGTAAAATACAAACTTTTGCCTATTTTACTCGCCTCGATTGCGTGTCTGTCTTCCAACTCATACAACTTGTACGCGAAGTCAGACATAGGGCGTTCCTTGCCTAGACAGGATTACAGCCATCTTGGAAGAGTAGTGATTCAAGGTTCTTTTATGAACATCGTTCTGATGCTTCTACTGTGGGTAGCCGAAAAATTCGTGGAAAAAGCCCTGGATAAGTTATTAGAGAAGATATTAAGCGATCGCAACTTCAAGCATCTCACCACTGCTTTTAAACTCCAGATTTTGGTGTTGTATCTGGATTGGCTACTGCAAAAAACCTCATTTCAGGAGCCACCTGATGGGGAGGGCGAATAGAAGAAAACCGCCAAACCGCCCGGAACTCAAGTTCCGGGCTAACAAGTTGCATTCCATTAAAATGGACTAAAACTTTTAAATAGTCCTCTAGAAGAGGACTTCAGCTATTAGCCAGGGGTTTAAACCCCTGGCTGGCGGTTGATCGGTTTAATACCAGATTTCAGTTGGCAAGATTACTAAGGGAAATGCGATCGCATTCCCTACATACCAAGGAAACTGATGACAAAAGCAGAAATCTTGGCAGCACTCAAGCAAATGACAACCGAAGAACGCTTAGAAATCATCGAAGCTGCTTCGCGGATGATACGAGAAGAACGAGAAGAGAAGGCTAGGCGCAAAGCCGAGATAAAGCAGTGGTTAGCAGTATTTCTAAAACCCGCCTGCGCTGGTTTCGTTTGTATAGCCGCGAATTCCATTCGCCAAGGATGTTCGCATCAACCAGATGGGTTTCATTTTATAGCCGCATCCCCATTCAGCAGAAATTTTTACATCAAATTAGGTCTTAATCGCCAGAAACCTGATTTTTCAACCGCTAAACTAAACAATAGTGCAGATGTACTGCTACTTCTGATAAAAGGTATGGCGCTATAGCCTGAATGATCCCACTGCAACTGGTTCTCAAAAATTTCCTCAGCTACCGCGAGGCTACCTTAGAGTTTAGCGGTCTACATACTGCGTGTATTTGCGGTTCTAATGGTGCGGGTAAATCTTCTCTGTTGGAAGCGATCACCTGGACGATTTGGGGTGAAAGCCGCGCTGCAACAGAAGATGATGTCATCCACGCCGGTGCTAAAGAAGTTCGGGTTGATTTCACCTTCCAATGCGATCGCCAAACCTATCGCATTATTCGCACTCGCATCCGGGGACAAGGTGGATCGCTGGAATTTCAAGTCCAATCATCCGGCGATTTTCGCTCTTTAACCGGGCGCGGAATCCGGGCGACGCAAGAGGCGATCGTTCATCACCTGAAGCTGGATTACGATACTTTCGTGAATTCGGCTTATCTGCGTCAAGGACGGGCGGATGAGTTTATGCTCAAGCGCCCCAGCGAACGAAAAGAAATTCTCGCCGATTTGCTGAAACTGTCTCAATATGAAGAATTGGCAGAACAGGCGAAGGATTTATCCCGCCAATTAAAAGGACAAGCGGAGCAATTGGAGCAGAATTTGCAGTCGATAAAGCAACAACTGCAACAAAAAGATGCGATCGCTCAACAACAAGCAATTCTGGAAACTCAACTGACAGAATTACAGCAAGCCCAAGCTGTTGACAATGAAAAAGTCCAAAATTTGCTAACAATCCGGCATCAGCGGCAAACTTGGGAACAACAACTGAGCTTTGTTCGGCAGCAATATCAAAATCTCACACAAGATTGCGATCGCTATCGGCAAGAAATTGCCACAACTCAGCTGCAACAGCAACAATTAGAAGCTTTACTGAATCAAAAAGAACAAATTACGGCTGGATATGCTCACTACCAAAATTTGCAAGCCCAGGAAGAAACGCTCACCGCTAAGTCACAAGCTTACCAAGATGCCCAACAGCAACGGCAACAACTCCAACGACAACTTGAGCAGCAAATTAACGAACTTAAAGGGCAACTCCGACAAGCTCAAGGACAACTAGAAGTGGTGCGGCAATCTAGGGCAGATATTCAGCAAATCCTCAGCCGCACCGAAGAAGTAGAAGCAGGATTAAAACAACTCCAAGAGGCGCGGGGTTATGTCAGTTATCTCGATCGGTTGCAGTTACAAGTCGCGCCCCTGGTGCAACGTCGCGGACAGGTGCAGATGGAACTCGATCGCTCTCAAGCACGATTATCTGCCAGATTAGAAGAACTTCGCAAATCCGCCGCCCAGTTGCAAGACAGGCAAAAACGCTTACCTCAATTGCAACAGCAATTACAACAAGTTCAAACTCAAATTCAGCAACTTGACAAAAAGCGCGTCTATCAGGAACGGGTGCAGGAGAAAGAACTGCAACAGCGAAGTTCGCGCGATCGCCTCCAGGCGGCTCAAAAAGAATGCGAAACTAAACTGGCAGAAATAGACCAAAAGCTGCAACTGATCCAGACGCCAAATGCCAGTTGTCCTTTATGCGATCGCCCTCTCGATGAACACCACTGGCAGCTAGTGGTGCAAAAAACTCACAACCAGCAACAGGGAATTCAAGATCAATTCTGGGATGTAGAGGGGCTACTCGCGGTTTGTGAGTACCAGCTACAGGGGTTGCACAAGGAAATTGCCGAAATTGCCCAAGCATTGGCAAACTACGATTCCTTGCGCGAACAACGGGGACAGTTGGCAGCGGAAAGTTCTGCTATGGCTGAAATCCAGACGCGCCTGCAACAAATTGAGGTGGAAAAGCAACAAATTGAGCGATCGCTTTCCTCTGGCAACTACGCACCCGATCGACAAGAAGAACTGCGCCACCTTGAGCAACAGTTGCAACAACTCAACTACAATGAGCAAAACCATGCCCTAGCCAGAGGCGACGTAGAGCGCTGGCGCTGGGCAGAAATTAAGCAAGCAGAAGTTAAACAAGCGCAACGGCGTCAAGCTCAAATAGACGCTCAGATGCCAGAATTGGTGGCGAAAATTGCGAATCTGCAATCGCAAATGCAGCAACTGCAAGTAAATTCCGAATTATCGCGGCAGATTGAAGCACTCGATCGAGAAATGGCGGAAATTGGTTACGAGCGATCGCAGCACGATGCCCTCAGAAACGCTTTACGCAAGTCTCAGTCGTGGCAAGTCCGTTATCAGGAACTCGCTTCAGCGCAGCAGCAATATCCTTCCTTATTAAAGCGATCGCAAGATTTGGCTCAGGCGTTGCAAATGCGATCGCAAGATTTGCAACAGATGGCGACTCAGGTAGACACCATCCTTCAACAGTTGCAACAAACACCCGATACAAAAGCCGAAATTACAACCCTTGAGCAGCAGATACAGCAGCGGCGTCTGCAACTCGACGAGAAGCAACGCCAGTTAGGAAGCTTGCAACAACAACAACATTATCTAGAAACTCTCCAAACTCAGCATGACGCACTCACCATTCAGCACTCAAAGGTACGACAGCAATATCGCGTCTACCAGGAATTAGGGCAAGCTTTTGGTAAAAATGGCATCCAGACGCTGATGATTGAGAATATTCTGCCTCAATTGGAAGCAGAAACGAATACTCTCCTGTCTCGGCTCAGTGGAAACCAGTTGCACGTACAGTTTGTTACCCAGAAAGCAGGACGGAGTGGACGTTCCTCAAAAAAAGCCAGCAAAATGATTGACACTTTAGATATTTTAATTGCCGATGCTCGCGGCACCCGTCCTTATGAAACCTATTCTGGAGGGGAAGCGTTTCGGATTAACTTTGCAATTCGTCTAGCTTTAGCGAAATTGTTGGCGCAGCGTGCGGGAACGGCATTGCAAATGCTGATTATCGATGAGGGATTTGGCACCCAAGATGCGGAAGGATGCGATCGCTTGATTGCTGCGATTAATGCGATCTCTGCTGACTTCGCCTGCATCCTCACCGTCACTCATATGCCGCAATTCAAAGAAGCCTTCCAAACTCGAATTGAAGTGTATAAAACCCCCAACGGTTCTCAGTTGAGCTTGGTGCTGTAGGAACCTCACCCCCTTCCCTACGTAGCTTGCTTCCAAGGGAGCGGTGGGAAGCTACGTAGGGAAGCGGCTGTTCTTGTTAGGTCAAGGCAACCCGAACCTTAATGTTCGGACTTCTCACCCTAGTTCACCCACTCAGGCGATACCCATCGCTACGGGGATCGCTACGATCGAAGTAGGAGGACAGAAAAACCCAACAGCATCTTCCTCCAGGCTGATTTCCTAGCCACTTTTCTCACTCCTAAGGGAGGTTTGAATGATTCGATTTCTCGTTGGCGTGCTTGTGTTCGTTATCGACACGCTTTATCGCGATCGCCCTTATCAGCGCTTCTACGTGCTAGAAACAGTGGCTCGCGTCCCCTACTTTTCCTTCCTATCAGTTTTACACCTTTACGAAACCCTCGGTTGGTGGCGAAAAGCTGACTGGCTCAAGGTTCACTTCGCCGAATCTTGGAATGAAATGCACCACCTGCTGATTATGGAATCGTTGGGGGGAAACAAACATTGGAGCGATCGCTTCCTTGCCCAAACCACAGCCCTCTTCTACTACTGGGTAGTTGTAGCACTTTACATCGTTTCGCCCCGCACCGCCTACAACTTCATGGAAATGGTGGAAGAACACGCCCATCATACCTACGACACCTTCTTGCGCGAACATGAAGCCGAACTGAAAGCTAAACCAGCACCCCAAGTCGCGATCAACTACTACCGAGACGGCGATCTCTACCTATTTGATGAATTTCAAACCGGCGTAGTCCCAGAATCTCGCCGCCCTGCGGTTGACAACCTCTATGACGTTTTCGTCAACATCCGGGATGACGAAGGCGAACACGTCAAAACCATGATGGCGTGTCAAAAACCCGATGCTCAGAAAACCTTTAAGAGTCCCCACTCTCTACCTTATTCGGAACAGAAGGTTATACTGCCCCTGGTGACAGAAGCTGAGGTTGAGCGCGAGTTAGCCGATCCCATGTTTAAGTAATGCAGGACTTACGCAAAGCTTATACATATAGCGTTTTTTCGGGTTCAATCTCCCTGTGGTTGCCCTTACTATGTCGCGCAAGTTGCTTTGTAGGGGCAATCCCCCTGTGGTTGCCCTCAGCTGTAGTGATGTTGCTTTGTAGGGGCAATCCCCCTGTGGTTGCCCTTACTATGTCGCGCAAGTTGCTTTGTAGGGGCAATCCCCCTGTGGTTGCCCTTACTATGTCGCGCAAGTTGCGTAAGTCCTGACATAATACAAATTAACTTTTTTATCGCCACATTTTAGCTGTCTATTGCCCTCAATTGATCGTCGCGCTAGGGGGATTTGATGTGTAATCTCTCAAAAGTGAAATGGTATAAAATTTCTCCTTGCGAACAGATAGGGCTGGGGTAGGCATCCGAGCCGATTAGTTTGTTTAAAAGTCTGAAGATGCTCCCTATTTTTTGAGCCGACACTCACACAATTGAGCATTATTCCCCAAAACACCAGACAAAAAAGATCAAGATACCTGCCATCACCAACCAGTGGGGTATTGATACTAAATTCAAAATGCTCAAAGGAAATAAAACCAAAACCTCTGAAAAGAACCAGCTGGTGATAAACAGCAGCATCATCAAGATAACGAGGGGCACACAACCTCCTACAAACTAGCGCGACAAAAAAATTTGGTTATGAATGTGGCAGACACACAGCTGTCACCTATACTGCCATCAGAGAGAAGAGTCTTGATTAAAACTATAAGTAGGCTTATCTATATTCCGTACTCATCTACGGAGAGAAAATAAATACCGTAGTTGAGAAGAGGTACTTGCCATGCAATTCAGGCGTTTTGGAATTCTAGCTTTACTTACCACCTTCAGCACTACAACCGTTTTAGCAAAAGAAGCAAATTTTGACCGTTTGATTGTTGATGGAAGTGGCAAGGCGGTTGTGACTGGTTATACTAGCGGAGCCTTTTCCTTGTCAGCGATCGCTAATCGCGATCGCCAAAACAACCCCTGTATTGGTTATGGGGGTGACGAAACTCCCGACCATATTATGGTATTGAAGAAAGGCTTCCCCAAGCTAACGGTAAAAGTAGATACTGGAGGCAAGGACAGCACTCTAGTCATCAAGGGACCTGATGGTAAAATTCGCTGTGGCGATGACACGGGTTCCAACAAAGATGCGAGTATCACAGACTCAAACTGGAAATCAGGCAACTATAGTGTCTGGGTCGGTTCCATTAAAGAGCGACAAAGATGGGATTATACTCTTTCAGTACAACAAGACTAGAACCCTAGATTTTTTGGCTCTTCATTACTTGGTATGCTAAAAAGTTGATTCCAAAACTTGAAAGGCTTACCTAGCAAGGTATAACGATTTTGGACTGTATTTTCTATTTAATAAACGCTAAATTGGCTTAAATTCATGGCTAGTATAGCTTGTGGCGCTTCTTGACTATAAATTTAGCATACCAACTACGGAAGAGCCGATTTTTTAGATAATTAGATGCCTTGCGATCTCCAATCGTTCTCGCACCGCCATCCAAAATTCAAAACTCAGGTTCGGTTCCCCCACCTTAGAAACACACTAGGAACGATATGATATGAATGGTCTGTAGTGCCAAAATGGGTACCCACTCGTGCTATCTACGCTTCTAGCTGACTTTCGCATCATCTTCGAGCGCGATCCAGCAGCCCGTAACTGGCTGGAGGTTTTATTTTGCTACCCCGGTTTGCAAGCGCTGCTATTCCATCGCCTTGCACACTGGCTACAACTACTGGGAATCCCCTTCATCCCCCGGTTGATTTCCCACTTGGCTCGCTTTTTTACCGGCATCGAAATCCACCCTGGTGCCGTAATTGGACGGGGTGTTTTTATTGACCACGGCATGGGTGTAGTGATTGGCGAAACCGCAATTGTGGGAGATTATGCTCTGATCTACCAGGGCGTTACTCTCGGCGGTACTGGCAAGGAAAGCGGCAAGCGTCACCCTACCTTGGGGGAAAATGTCGTGGTGGGTGCCGGTGCCAAAGTTCTCGGCAATATTCAAATCGGCAATAACGTCCGCATCGGTGCTGGCTCTGTCGTGTTGCGCGATGTTCCTTCGGATTGTACGGTAGTAGGCGTCCCTGGTCGGATTATCTATCGTTCCGGCGTCCGAGTGAATCCGCTGGAACATGGAAGCCTTCCTGATTCTGAAGCTGCGGTAATTCGGGCTTTGGTTGACCGTCTGGAAGCACTGGAACAACAGGTACAAGAGTTACAACAACCGGCTCATGTCTCAATGCCTGTTCCTTTAGTAGCAGCAAACTATCATGTATCGGATATCCCAGTCGCCGCTGCTCCCAGCTGTCGCGTCCAAGATGGATTAATCCGGCAATTCTTAGATGGTTCTGGGATTTAAACAATTAAAAATTAAAAATTAAAAATTAAATTTCTCAATTTTTAATTTTGCATTTTTAATTGTTAGGGATTTACGGCTTGAGTAGACCAAGCTTGAGAACTGTCGAGGCGGTAGAGCCATCGGTTTTGGGGATCGCCTCGCAACTCCAAATGATCGACCTGTACGGGTTCTAGCAGTAGGAGACAAAAACTCTCTAGCGGCTTTTCTGGATCGGGTGACGGCAAAGAAAAAGTGCTGACATCGGCTCTACTTTCTCCTGGATGGGGCCAAGTAAATTGCAGGCGAGCGGCGTCAGAAAGGTCTTGCCACGACGCCTGACGCGCTTGCTGGAGTGCTGAGTCGGGATGATTGGCTCCTACCAGAGTCAGCGTCCCAGCGAGGCGAAATTGTTCGCGGGTGGTGGTAAAGTACCAGCAAGCTTCTGCCCAAGGCTGATGCTCGATTTGGTCAGCTTTCTGGCTGCGAGAATCGGTGACAAATTTTAACTGGTTGGTATCGTCTAAAAATCCCCGAAATACGACCGTGCGGTTAGCAGGACGCCCGTCAGCCTGGACGGTGGCTAGCTGTAAGTAGCGAGAATGGGGTTCGCTACGGTTACGATGTAGGGCACGGGCAAGAAGCGATCGCCAGGGAGCAAGCATCATCGTCAAGAATTTATCCCCATTACCTTTTTCCCCATTCCCCAAAATATTAGTCTAGTGTCTTCAGTTGTTTAATTGTGTCCTGGCGCTCCTTTAACGGCTCTGGAAAACTTAACTCGCTCGCCATCTGGTAGTTTTACGACTCGCTGCCCGGATTGGGTAACAAAACTGGCTTCTGTATCAATAGGTGGGTGACTAACCAAGGCAATACAAGTATTAAAAACTGGCGGCTAAGGTTTCAGATGAATCAAGCTGCCATTAATAATACTTGGAATGGCACTTTTGTCCCTCAAGGGTCGCAGTATGTCGTGACTCCGCCAGACTGGGGATGAACGATTTAGCCAAATCGAACGATTGATTTAGGTTTTTGTGCCAATCATCTGGGATCTGATGATCGGCCTAAGCAAGTTTCAGCCTCAAGTTTGTAAAATTGATCGGCGAAATGGCTGGAAGAGGGCGTGTTTGCCACTGGGAATATTTTGCCTGCTGCGATCTTGAAATAAGTTTGCTGTTGGACTTTTGCACCGCCTCTCAAAAAGGTAATTGGAACCGAGATAGTAATCTCAAACGACGGGAAAGGGCGGCTGACAATCGCCCTTAATTTTTGCTTTCCGACGATCTTTTAACTGTTACAACTTTGACTAATTGAGCAGCTTAATGGGATGTTTTACTTTGCTAATTTAATCTAGAAAGCCATACAGATAGCGCAATTACCTATATTTTTCAAGCTTTGACCCCATATCTGCGATCGCGTATAGTAAGTGATCTGTGAATTTTTCCCAAAACCAATCAGACTTGACCTATGGTTCGAGAGCTTGAGCGAGTAATCCAGACGAGCCGGTTTCCTGAGACGGCACCGGCTGCAAATCCTGTATTCTTTAGGACGTACAGCCGTCGCACCCAGTCCGGGCGCGAGACTTGGGATGAAGTGTGCGATCGCACGATTAGAGCGTTGACGAAGCTTGGCAAGCTCACCCCTGAAGAAGCGGACACGATCGATCGTATGCAGCGCCAGATGAAAGCTCTTGCCTCTGGACGTTGGCTGTGGGTGGGTGGCAGCGAGTGGATTGAAAGACCAGAAAACTTTTCAGGAGCTTACAACTGCACCAGTACCAATGTAGTAGACTGGCGTGCTTTTGGTCTGATGATGGATCTGGCAATGATGGGGTGTGGCACTGGAGCCGTTCTCGAACCAAAATACATTAATCAACTGCCGCGAATTCGCAATCGCCTTGTTGTGACAGTACAAGGTGAGATTGGCTCTACTCCTGCCTTGCAGCGCCGCGAACTGACAGAAGTTAAAGTAGAGGGCGAAAAAGTCACAATTTACGTGGGAGACAGTCGCCAAGGCTGGGTTAAGTCTTATCAAACCTTGCTGGAATTATCCAGCGATCAGCGCTTCACAACAGAAGTACAGGTATCTCTCGATCTGTGCGATGTCCGAGCAGCGGGAGAACCCCTCAAAGGCTTTGGCGGCGTCGCCAATCCTGTGAAGTTGTCAGGTCTTTATGAACGTTGCGCGTCAATTTTAAATAAAGCTCTAGGAAGGCAACTGAATTCGGTTGAGTGCTGTTTATTAATAGATGAAGCCGCCGTTGTAGTGGTTGCTGGAAACGTCAGGCGTTCAGCTGGAATGAGGCAAGGTTCTAGCGATGATGAAAAATTTGCCAACGCCAAAGGTAATCTTTGGCAGCAGGATGAAAACGGCAACTGGCGCATCGATCCAGAACGGGATGCGCTTCGTATGGCAAATCACACTAGAGTTTTTCACCACAAACCAACTCTAGAAGAATGCCTTGCAGCAGTTCGTCAACAGCATTATTCCGGTGAAGGCGCAATTCAATGGGCAGGAGAAGCATTAGCGAGAGCCAACTGCGATTTATTGGAAACCCCTGAGCTAAAAGATGATTTTCTGCAAGCTTATAGTCAAGGGAAGGCTGAACAATGGTTGCGAGAACACTACCCCGACCTACCTCCTAATGAGGTAGAGCATCGATTAGCTCGTGTTGGTTTGAATCCTTGCGGTAGCCTAGATTTTGCCGCCTAACCTGGGGACAGGTTAGATAGTCAGAGGGTGAATTGCTGGAAGCCTAAACACAAAAAATGTACAGGGTAATCAGCAGCCAAGCTCCAGATGTAAGGCAGCCAAGCCCCAGAGCTGGAGAAGGTTCAGAGACTAGACCTGCGGGAAACCAATAATGGTCAGATAGCGCCCTCCACCTAGACCAGGTGAAGATATAGTCCGAGACCACTAGAAATAGTGGATAACAAGCGCAGGAAATCATCGGCTCTAACTTCCACTGCAACCTTTCGGAGGTTCATCTCAATCAAATTGACCCATACAACTACAAAGAACAAGAGGAAGCTTTCACGGCGGGAGCATTATCAGTAGCCTCACTGCTAAATCACCAATTTGTCGAAGAACGCTATCGGAAGTCACGCGAACTCGATCCGATTGTGGGAGTCTCTTTCACGGGATTATTTGATTTCTTTGTGAATGCCTTTGGTGTGGATTGGCTTAAGTGGTGGACGGAAGGACGACCTGAAACAGAGGCAGGACTAAACTATAAGAAGCAAGAGCAGGAATATCTGACTCGCTGGAGAGAAACTGTGCATCGGGTGGTGTGGGAATATTGCGATCGCCACGGCATCAAACGCCCCAATCGCTGCACCACCGTTCAGCCTTCCGGTACAAAATCCTTGCTCACTGGTGCTTCACCGGGCTGGCATCCCCCAAAAGCTCAACGTTTTCTGCGTCGAATCACTTTCAGAAAGAATGACCCCGTAGCCCTCGCCTGTATTGACTACGGGTACAACGTGATTCCGTCTCAGTCTGATAAAGATGAAAACGGCAATCTTTTGAACGATCCCTTCGATCCCAGATGCTCGGAATGGCTGGTAGAAATCCCCGTCGCCGTAGCTTGGGCTGATTTGCCTGGAGCCGATCAAATCGATATCGGCAAGTTTAACGCGATCGCGCAAATGGATTTTTATATGCAAGTCCAAAAATTCTTTGTGCGTCACAATACCTCAGCTACCATCGAGTTGCGCGAGAACGAGATCGAAGCTTTAGGTACTCGGATTTACGAAGCGATTAGAGACGATCAAGGTTACATCTCAGCCGCACTTCTGGCTCGCTTCGACGATCATCAGACATTCCCGCGCTTGCCGTTTGAGCCAATCACCAAAGAGCAGTATGAGCAGATAGTACAGGCAGTCGAAAGGCGACGCCAGACAGAAAATTTTCATGCTGCTTTAAGTCGCTACGATTCAGGCGATTTAATGGAAGCAGGTCCCGCTGGGTGCGACTCGGATAAGTGCTTATTCTCCGAGCAAAAGTCTGGATAGAGGCATAACCGTTGTATTTGGGAAGAAGCGATCGCTTCTTCCCATGCCAATATCCGCAATCAGACGCGCTACGATCAACGCATAGACATCAGTTACTATCGCCTCAGCAGGAGACTTTCCATGTTTCTCGATGAACTAACACCGCTCTTTAAAGAATTCACCCAGCACCCAGGCGCTTTCTTAGGTGGATTGGTTTCTGGCTTACTCCGCATCAACCTTAATGATGATCCCGTGAAAAGCTGGCTCGACGGGGAGGCAGGTGTTCCTCCCTCCCCTACGGCTTCTTCCAACAGCAGTGGAAACGGCAGACGCAATGGCCCCCAGTCAATTTCTATTGACTAACTTGGCACCGAAAGCTGAATGAGGCTAAAGATAAAGACGGCTGGAAAGCTGGCAGCAGGCAAGCCATTTTCCGGTGAAATTTAGCCTCTTTAATCTTTAAAATTCCCTCTTGGGCAATGCCATCCGAGCCACAGTTAAAAGTCAAGGAATTTTAATAATTAGAAAACCCATCAGTGTGTACGCTAGATGACCTCCCACAATGAAATTAGTAGGCTATGATAGGACGAAACCTCAAAGTTCAGTCCTATTAATGGTCGGATTTGGGACTCGTGCAGCCACATTTGTGGGCGGGGAAGAGTGAAAATTCACCATTGGTAAATAAGTCTTGACCTGGCATCATGGGTCACATCTAGCCATCTAAGGGTTCTGAACTTTAGTTCCTCGTTCAGCTTTAGCGATCCACATGACCATTTACGTTGGAAACCTGTCTTACCAAGCGACCGAAGAAGATTTGACAGCAGTCTTTGCAGAGTACGGCGCGGTGAAGCGAGTTGTCTTGCCGACAGACCGCGAAACGGGACGTATGCGCGGATTTGCCTTTGTTGAAATGACAGATGATGCCCAAGAAGACGCAGCCATCACACAATTAGATGGGGCTGAATGGATGGGCCGTCAGCTTAGAGTTAATAAAGCACGACCCAAGGAGGACGATCGCGGCGGCGCGAGGCGAAGCCGATTTTAAGGAGAGATAGGGCGAAATCAGCACGGTTGGCGTGAAAAACACGCATAAAAAAGGACAACCGTGCTAGCTTTCACTACGCATCGTCACAGTCAATCTTCGCTGTCAGAGCGAAGCATACGAAGCAAGCGATCGCAAACTCCTCTGTTAGATGTTTCTACACCAGCTTGCAGCACTTTAGTCTTTTAGTCTCCCAGGCAAATCCCCAAACCTCTGGCAGTTTTGACCAGAGTATCCTCGGTATCGACGGCTCTGTATTGTCCAATCGCTTCAGCAATCGGCACGCTGACAATTTCGCGGTTTTGCCAGGTGACAACGTGGTCGTACTTTCCCTCAGCGATCAGATCGACTGCCGCCACCCCAAAGGCAGTTGCCAGTAACCGATCCAAGGGCGAAGGCAGTCCTCCTCGCTGAACGTGACCTAAAACAGTCACACGGGTTTCTGCACCACTCGCCATCGAAATTTCCTCCGCCAGGTACTGCCCGATTCCTCCTAATCGACATTCCCCGAATCGATCTACACTCTTAACCGGATTGCCTTCAGCCGTGCAAACTGCTTCTGAGACAATCACGAGCGAGAAATTCTTTCCCATCGCCTGACGATCTCGAATTTGGCGACAGACATTCTCAATTTTGTAAGGAATTTCCGGGATCAAGATGACATTGGCTCCACCGGCAATTCCCGCATTCAGGGCAATATGACCGGCGTCGCGCCCCATGACTTCCAGGATCATGACTCGATTGTGGCTAGCCGCAGTAAAGTGTAATCGGTCGAGAGCTTCGGTGGCAATATTGACAGCGGTATCAAATCCGATAGAACGCTCAGTGCTACCGACATCGTTATCAATTGTTTTGGGAATTCCGACTAAGTTGATCCCGCCTTGTTGAGCTAGTTTTCGGAGAATCGCTAAACTGCCGTCCCCGCCAACCCCAATTAAGGCTGACAAGCCTAGTTGATGGTAGCCCGCAATAATGTCTTCTGAGCGATCGCGCAAACTTCCATCCGGCATTGGAAACGCAAAGGGATTTCCTTTATTCGTCGTCCCCAGCACTGTACCGCCCATCGTCAGCAAGTGGTCAACCTTATCAAACTCCAGCTTGATTGCTTCTGGCGGACTGCTCATTAAGCCCAGAGTAGAGCGGCAAATCCCCAGCACTTCCCAGCCATAGCTACCAGTTGCACAGCGGACAACTGCCCGAATCACGGCATTTAGCCCAGCACAGTCACCCCCACTGGTCAGGATTCCAATCCGTTTGTATTCTCCCATCTTGTTTTTTTGTATTGCGACCGATAATTATCCGATCTCACTTTAAGCGTTGTCTTTTAGACAATAAAGCGGGTAAGCAAGATTTTATTTCTTTAGTTGATATAAAGTTAAACACCATCCTGAGAAATGGCTCCCTAAGATAGAAGGTAGGGCGACCGGGTCTTGATATGTTGGGGCAGTAGTCTCAATCAGAGCTGCCCTGTTAACAAAGCATTTATTGAAAGGAGGACGAAAACTATGTCCAACGTGGAACAGCCTTTCGTCGTTCAGGAACAAGCCCTGGATCGTGACTGCACGACGCTATCTCGTCACGTCTTGCAGCAACTCCACAGCTTTTCGGCAGACGCACAGGATTTGAGCGCGATTATGAATCGCATTGCCCTGGCGGCAAAGTTGATTGCGCGACGACTTAGCAGGGCGGGATTACTCGAAGGCGTCCTAGGATTTACGGGTGATGTGAACGTGCAGGGAGAATCCGTCAAAAAGATGGATGTCTATGCTAATGACGTATTTATCTCGGTGTTTAAGCAAAGCGGTTTAGTCTGCCGTTTGGCATCCGAGGAAATGGAGAAGCCTTACTATATTCCCGAAAATTGCCCCATCGGGCGCTATACCCTGCTTTATGACCCGATTGATGGCTCCTCGAATGTAGATATCAATATCAACGTGGGTTCCATCTTCGCAATTCGCCAACAAGAAGGAACGGATGAAAATCAAACAGGCGGCGATTTATTGCAAAATGGGCGCAAACAAATCGCGGCAGGTTATGTGCTATACGGCCCTAGCACGATGCTGGTTTATTCGATTGGCACTGGGGTTCACGCTTTCACCCTCGATCCCAGCTTAGGTGAGTTTATCCTTTCGAGTGAAAACATTCAAATTCCCAACCACGGCCCTATTTACAGCGTCAATGAGGGCAATTTCTGGCAGTGGGAAGAACCCTTGCGAGACTATATCCGCTATGTTCATCGTCAGGAAGGCTATACGGCTCGATACGGCGGGGCATTGGTGGGAGATATTCACCGGATTCTCTTCCAAGGAGGTGTTTTTCTTTACCCCGGTACTGTGAAAAAACCCGAAGGAAAATTGCGGTTGCTGTATGAATCGGCTCCCTTAGCCTTTTTAATAGAGCAAGCCGGGGGTCGAGCTAGTACGGGCACTGAGGATATTTTGGACGTAGTGCCAAATGCCATTCATGCGCGATCGCCGTTGCTTATCGGTAGCAAAGAAGATGTCACCTTGGTAGAATCTTTCATTCAGAAACGGGCATGGGATGAGGATAAAAACGCGATCGCTCGTTCGCGCGTGCCTCAATAAGGTTTTGCGGTCTCGAAAAAATTCCCGAATTGGCTTTCCCAGCTGCTCAACGGGAACATTATCGATCTGGCGTTACAAAGACAATTGTTAGGAGCCAAAAAATGACAGATATGCCAAACAATCATCTATTAGAGATCAAAGAATACGGTCAGAGTATCTGGATGGATAACTTGACCCGCGATTTGATTCAAAGCGGCGAACTCAAAGATATGGTTGAGAATCAGGGGATCTGCGGGATCACCTCTAATCCAGCTATCTTTGAAAAAGCGATCGCCGGAAATGCCATCTACGACGCCGATATTGAAGCCGGGATCAAAGCTGGATTGCCAGTTTACAAAATTTACGAATCGCTGGTGTTTGAGGATATCCGCAATGCCTGCGATATCCTCCGCCCTGTCTATGACTCTTCTGAAGGTCTGGATGGGTACGTCAGCATTGAAGTACCGCCAACCATCGCCCACGACACCCAAGCCACAATTGAGGAAGCCCGACGTTATTACCAAGAAATCGGTAAAGATAACGTCATGATCAAGATTCCCGGCACCTCAGCAGGCTTGCCAGCCGTCGAGCAAGTCATCTCAGACGGGATCAACGTCAACGTGACGCTGCTATTCTCTGTGGAGAGCTATATTGAGACTGCTTGGGCTTACATTCGCGGCTTAGAAAAGCGGGCAGCGGCAGGCAAAGACATCAGCAAAATCTCCTCGGTGGCGAGTTTCTTCCTCAGCCGCATCGATATTAATATTGATGGTCGCATTGATGCCAAGCTGAAAGCAGGCGTCGATCGAATCGAGAAAAAGGCAGAACTTTTAGCAATTAAGGGCAAAATAGCGATCGCTAACGCCAAAATTGCCTACCAGAAGTACAAAGAGATCGTTGGGAGCGATCGCTGGAAAGCTCTAGCACAAAAAGGTGCGAATGTCCAGCGGTTGTTGTGGGCAAGCACCAGCACCAAAGACCCCAGCTACAGCGATGTAATGTATGTTGATGAGCTGGTTGGCCCAGAAACAGTAAACACCTTGCCACCAAATACCATTGAAGCCTGCGCCGACCACTGCGACGTTGCCTCTCGCATTGAAACTGGGGTGGAAGAAGCTTATCATCTGATCGAAAGTCTCAAAGACCCCGACATCGACATCAATCTAGACGAAGTGATGGACGAATTGCTAGTCGAAGGAATTGAGAAATTTGTGAAGCCCTTTGAATCTCTAACAGCATCCTTGGAAGAGAAAATCAAACATCTGCAACCTGTGTAAGCAAGTTTTGAGTTTTGAGTGCTGAGTTTTGAGTTAAGAAAATAGCCTGATAATTCAAAACTATCAATTCATCTATGAATTTAAAACTCAAAACTCAAAATTCAAAACTCAAAATTCAAAATTCAAAACTATCCTTCTATGGTCACACTGCTAGAAAATCCTTTACGTGTTGGGTTGCGGCAGGAACGGATACCAGAGCCGCAGATTTTGGTAATCTTCGGGGCATCCGGAGACTTGACGCAACGGAAGCTCGTGCCAGCTCTCTATCAGATGAAGCTGCAACGACGCCTGCCAGCAGAAATGACCATTGTCGGCGTGGCGCGTCGGGACTGGAGCCACGACTACTTCCGGGAGCAGATGCGCCAGGGGATCGAAGAATTTAGCGATGGTATTGGCTCAGAAGAACTCTGGCAAGACTTCGCCCAAGGTCTGTATTACTGCCC
Source organism: Coleofasciculus sp. H7-2 (assembly GCF_042747725.1). NCBI lineage: Bacteria > Bacillati > Cyanobacteriota > Cyanophyceae > Coleofasciculales > Coleofasciculaceae > Coleofasciculus > Coleofasciculus sp. H7-2. The sequence goes on along the minus strand of NZ_JBHZGO010000105.1, from coordinate 43,075 downwards.
TGGTGATATTGACAAGCCAGAAAGCTATCAGAAACTGAAAGCCTTCTTAGCAGAATTGGATGGTCAGCGCGGAACGCGAGGAAACCGCGTATTTTACCTCTCCGTTTCTCCCAAATTCTTCACAGAAGCCCTTCGCCAACTGGGTACGGCGGGAATGCTTGATGACGCACTTAAAACCCGTTTGGTGATTGAAAAACCCTTTGGACGGGATCTCAACTCCGCCCAAGCTCTGAACCGCGTAGTGCAGCAGGTTTGCCAAGAAAAACAGGTTTACCGCATCGACCACTATCTGGGTAAAGAAACGGTTCAGAATCTCCTAGTTTTTCGTTTCGCTAACGCAATTTTTGAGCCGATTTGGAACCGGCAGTTTGTCGATCACGTTCAAATTATGGTGGCAGAAACCGTAGGCGTCGAAGACCGTGCCGGATACTACGAAAGCTCCGGAGCCTTGCGGGATATGATGCAGAACCACCTGATGCAGACTTTCTGCCTCACAGCAATGGAACCGCCCAATTCCCTGGATGCCGATAGTATCCGCACAGAAAAAATGAAGGTTCTGCAAGCAACTCACTTGGCAGACGTGCATAACCTGGAGTTATCAGCGGTCAGGGGTCAATACTCTGCTGGGTGGATGAAGGGTAAGCCGGTGCCTGGGTATCGAGAAGAACCGGGGGTCGATCCCAACTCCACGACGCCAACTTATGTCGCCATGAAGCTGCTAATTGATAACTGGCGCTGGCAAGGAGTTCCTTTCTATATGCGAACTGGCAAGCGGCTACCCAAAAAGGTCAGTGAGATTTCCATCCACTTCCGCGAAGTTCCTTTCTTAATCTTTCAATCTGCCGCCCAACAAGCTAGCCCGAATGTGCTGACGATGCGGATTCAGCCGAATGAAGGGATTTCTCTACGGTTTGAAGCCAAAATGCCGGGAACAGAACTGCGGACGCGGTCGGTAGATATGGACTTTAGCTATGGTTCCTCGTTTGGGATGGCAACGTCCGATGCTTATGACCGGCTGTTAATCGACTGTATGCTAGGCGACCAAACTTTGTTCACCAGAGCTGATGAAGTGGAAGAAGCGTGGCGTGTTGTGACACCGGCATTAAACGCTTGGGAAGCGATGACTGACCCGACCTCAATTCCCCAGTATGAAGCGGGAACTTGGGAGCCAGAGGAGGCAGAACTGCTGATTAATCAAGATGGACGCCGCTGGCGCAGGCTCTAATAGTTCATGGTTCATCGTTCATGGTTAATAGCAATGAACAATGAACAATGAACAATGAACAATGAACAATTAGCAATTAGCAACGAATATGACCACACAATCTCTTCCGATTGTTTCAATACAGCCGCCCAAAGATGTTTCAATGACAGAAATTGAGGCGGAACTGCATCAAATTTGGCAAAGCTACAATAGCGACAATGGCAATGGCGAGTCTCCTTTGGCTACACGGGCAACCACGTTTACTTTTGTGGTTTACGAACCGGAGGAAACTCAGCAGCTGTTGGCAGCCTTAAAATTTTACAAAGGCCCGATCGATGGAATTGATGGACCGTTGACGGTGGCGGCTCTCAAGGCGGCTCAGAAAGCTTATGGACTGCCGGTAACGGGCAAGACGGATGCCGGAATCCTCGACCGACTGCGAGTAGAGCAAGCTAAGAAACGCTCCGCTGGGAATACAACCGAGGCAGATGCCAGTAACGGTCAGCAGTCTTCCTCAGATAGCTTTAGAATTGCGGATGCGATCGCTGCCGCTAATCCCTGCCGCATCATTGCCTTGTGTCCCGTCTCCGGGCAAGATGAAGGCGTGACTGCCCAAGTCTCAGCCTATTGCCCCATCCAAAAGCAAAGTCAAAATACGCTCATCTGCTGCGAATACATTACTCTGCAAGGCACTGCGGAAGCGCTGGAACGCATCGGTGGGATTGTGACTGGGCTGCTAATCGGCGGTCTGCCTAAGTTCCTCTGGTGGAAGGGAACGCCCGATCCCAATGATGGTCTGTTTAAGCGGCTGGCAGCAGTCTGCAATTCTGTCATCGTTGATTCCTGTGTTTTCAACGAACCAGAGGACGATTTACTGCGGGTACAAACCGTTCTGGAACAAGGCGTTCCGGTTGCTGACCTGAATTGGCGTCGGCTGGCTCCGTGGCAAGAGTTAACCGCCGAGGCTTTCGATCCACCAGAGCGCCGCGAGGCTCTCAAGGAAGTGGATAAGGTGACGATTAATTATGAAAAGGGCAATCCCGACCAAGCACTGATGTTTATCGGTTGGCTGGGAAGTCGGTTGCAGTGGCACCCCGTTTCTTATACACAAGAAGGCGGTGATTATGATATCAAGCGTATTCAATTTGTTGCTCCCGATCAGCGGACGATAGAAGCGGAGTTGGCGGGGATTCCCACTGCTGACTGGGGCGATATACCGGGTGACTTGATTGCGCTGCGTCTGAGTTCGACGAACCTGGATGCAGACTGTTGTACGGTTTTGTGTTCCGAAACCACGGGTTGTATGCGGATGGAGGCAGGTGGTGGTGCCCAAGCTTGCCGGATTCAGCAGGTAGCGCCGATGTCTGACCAAAAGGCTGAGTTCTTGTTAAGTCAGCAGTTGCGGCGCTGGAGTCGGGATATGCTTTACGTAGAAAGTATGGCGATCACCACGGCAATTCTGAAATTAGCGATCGCTAATGGCTAATCGCTAATTGTTCATCGTTCATAGCAACATAAATGAACAATGAACAACAAGCAATTACCAAATATGGCTTTAGCGATCGCAGGAGAACGCAGCGGGGTGGGCAAGACAACAGTTACGCTCGCCCTGCTGTCGTCTTTATGTCGTCAGGGTTACAAGGTTCAATCTTTTAAAGTTGGCCCAGATTATATCGATCCCATGTTTCACAGGTACGTGACTGGTCGTGCCTGTCGAAATTTAGACCCGGTGCTGACCTCTGAAACTTACGTGCAGCAGTGTTTTTTACGTCATCGTTGCGGGAGCGACTATGCCGTAGTGGAAGGGGTAATGGGGCTATTTGATGGAGTCAAGAGAATTAAAAATGAAAAATTAAACATTAACCAAGAAGCGGAAGATTCTGCACTCAGCACTGATTTTGGGAGTACGGCTCATATTGCGCGACTTTTGGATTTACCCGTGCTGTTGGTGTTAGATTGCAGCCGGTTATCTGGTTCGGTGGCAGCGATCGCTCATGGCTATCGTTCCTTTGACTCTAGAATCAAGATGGCTGGAGTGGTGCTAAATCGGGTGGGAAGCGATCGCCACCTGCAACTTCTCAAAGACGCTCTGGAACCCTTGCAGTTGCCCGTTCTAGGTATTCTGCGGCGACAGGATAATATCAGCATTCCCGACCGACATCTGGGCTTGGTGCCCACCGCAGAGCTTTCTCAGATGGACGCTTTAATCGATCGGCTTGCCGATTTGGGAGACAGTTGCTTTGAGTGGGAACACCTCTTGCCGCTTCTCAAGGTAGAACAAAGGCAACAGGTAGAATTGATTGATACTTCATCCCAACCGTCGGGGTACATCCTCGATCCTTTAAGAATTGCTGTTGCACGCGATCGCGGTTTCAGCTTCTATTACCAGGACAATCTAGATGTACTCGCATTTTTGGGAGCAGAATTGGTGTTTTGGAGTCCGCTGACGGACAAAAGCTTACCAGAAGACATCCAAGGATTGTATTTTGGGGGTGGTTTCCCTGAAGTTTTTGCCCAAAACTTGGCTGAAAATACCGCGACTCGTGATGCAGTGCGGAAGGCAATCCTGGCGGGAATGCCCACTTATGCCGAGTGTGGCGGTTTAATGTATTTGTCGGAACAGATTGTAGATTTTGAGGGAAATTCTTACCCAATGGTAGGAGTTTTGCCCACCACAGCCGCGATGAATTCGCGCCTGAGTTTGGGGTATCGGCAAGCGATCGCGCTGCAAGAAAGTCCCCTCCTGCCTACTGGGGCAACCGTTTGGGGGCATGAGTTTCACCGTTCCCACTTAACTGAGGAACCGGAAGCGCCTCTATTTCAAATTCGGGGGTACGATCCCCACAGCCCGATTACTAGCGAGGGATGGGCGGTGCATCACGTTCATGCTTCCTACGTCCATCTTCATTTTGGCGGATGTCCGGAGATTCCCGCTCGATTCTTAAAGCATTGTCTTCATTTTGCCCAAGCTGGTAAGGAGTCAAGCACGATGTAAAACCGATTGGTGGGCGGATGCTCGCTACTTTTGTCTGCAATGCTTGAGCGTGTAGTAGCCTGCGATCGCAACTGTCACTTTTGCTTGCTTCTTCTGCGTTCAGCTGATGTAAGCTTTAGCTAACTTACGCTAGCCCCTTTCGGCGGACGATCGCTATGTCTTCTGAACAGTTCCAAGCAGCACACGACAGCATCTATATCACAGGCAGGCTACTCTTACAGTCCCTTCAAGAGATTCGAGCGACACGCGAAGGCGAGGGAGACGATACCAAGGCGTTACAACGCATTGAAAATGACATTACTAAAGCGCTATACGCCTTAAAAGAGCAGAAGTATCAAGTGGCGGTTATTGCTCCCCAGAATGCAGACAAAAACACCTTTCTCAATGCCTTAATGGGGGCAGATATTTTACCAAGTGAAGCCGAAGCGAGTACTGTCTGCCGTACAGATATTCGACATATTGACTCTGGACAAGTGCCTAGATTTCTGGAGTATCGAGAAGGAAATCGGCAACCTGTTGCGATCGCCTCTGGTGATGCGGTCGAAATTCAACAAAAATTCCAAGAGCGTACCCACTATATTCGGAATCATCATAATCCTGACAATACTATCCGCTTTAAAATAGAACATCCGATTGAAGCAATTAGCACGCTTTCATCTCTAGCTGGCTTCACCCTGACCGATCTGCCTGTTCAAAATGAGCGGGAATCTACCCCGACAACAGACCAGAAACAGATTATTTTGGAAGCTTTAAAAATTAGTGATGTGATTTTGTTTATTTTAAACGATAGCGATTTTCAAAATGAGTCTATCTCCGGTTTTTTAAAGAAAATAATAGACAATTACCGCAAAATTTTAGCAGTAAATCAAAGTAAAGTTTTCTTTGTTATTAATGAAATTGAGCCGAAACCGGACACAGATGCAGACGTTCCTGAGGTCATAGAAATTTGGAAACAAAAGTTATTTGGCTTAGGTTTTTCCAATCCAATTATCTATTCGGCAAGTTCTAAAAAAGGACTTTTAGCAAAACTGATTCAAAGCAGCACAGCAACTAGCAGTCATACAAAAGAGTTTGTACAAGTATTTTTAGGGAACTATATTGAAGAAACCGAGGAAGGTGAATTTAGAGTTCCCCAACCTATAGAAATTGCGCCTAAAGTTCTAAAAGATAGCGGAATTCCGGTTATTCAAGAAATAGTGCTTCAAAGAATTATTCAAAATTCAGGTTGGAACCTTCTGAATGGAGTTTTGGCAGAACTCAATAAAGCTGCTAAAGTAATTGAAGATTCTCTGAATACCAGCCTCATGAACTGGGAAATAAAAACTGAAAGTATTCAAAAAAAGGGAGATTCCCAAAGTTTAGAACCGCCAATTAATGAGGCAATTGTAACATTAGAGAATCAGCTTGACCATTTGGCAAACGAACCCCAGAAGCAGGAAGCAGATCCCGATCGAATTGTGGCAATTTTGAAGGAACGGAAAGCCCAACTGAATGAATATATGAATGAATTGACCTCAATTCGGAAATCGTTGGATAGTTGGAAGCCAGTACAGACAATTAGGTAGGCTGCCAGAGAATTTGACTAATGGATGCGATCGCGTTATTCCCTCTTTTACTGCGCGAACCGACAGGTCGGCGCAACGCGCGATCGCATCTACTACAACCACCAAAACGCGAACCGACAGGTCGGCGCAACGCGCGATCGCTCTTGGAAAGATATTCTAGTATTGAATTTGAGACACTCCACAACCGACAATGGAGGTATCTATGGATGCCCTGATAGAGGAACTAGACGCAAAATTGCGCCAGTGGAAACCTGATGTTGCTGAACAAGTACGGCAATGTGTAGCAGAAATCATTGAAATGGCAGATCGGGATGTTCTGGATATTCTGCGATCGCGAGCTGTTGAGCAAGAGGTATTGGATTTACTAGATGAACCGGAAACCCGGTGAAGTTTGGCTTGCCGATCTGGGATTGGCGGCGAAGACGCGACCCGTTGTGATTTTATCTCGCTACGATCCGAATCCGCCACGGGCTTTGGTGATTTATGTGCCACTGACAACTCAGAATAGGGAAAGTTTATACGAAGTTGTACTGCCCAAGCTCCACTTCCTTGAGCGGGAATCCATAGCAAATGTGCAAGGTTTGGCTTCTATCCCAAGACTGAGACTTGAGCGAAAACTGGGTAAACTGCCAGATGAAGTAATGCTTCAAATCAAACAAGCTATTCTTTTCGCTTTGGATTTGGAGCCTGATGCTCCACAAAATGGCTCATCAGAGACGCTTGGATAATGAGCGAACTGACTTTTTCTGCGCTTCGCTATCGCCTCTACCACAACCACCAACCTAAAACGCGATCGCTACTATTTAGAGACAGTAATAGCGATCGCTTCCGAAAATACCCTAACCCGCTGCATATTCTGTAAACTGTCGCATAAACGGCGATTGAAATCCCAGCACAATATCCTCCTTTGAAACCCCCGCTGCAACTAAATCCGCCGCAATATCATCCTCTGTACCATTCCACTGAAGCCAAATCTTTCCACCTTTGATGTCAATGTGGATGACACAACTATGCACCCAATCCTGCCGATCCCACCCCACATATACAATTTGGTAATGATCGCGCTCGATATCAAAAATCGTCTCAACTTCAATATCCCCGTAAGCTGGCTTCCGCTTGCCAAACGCCAAAAGCATTTGTTGCACAAGCTACCGATACCGTGCTAGTTTCTCCATTCAACAATCACCTCACGCTCTGCATCGTAAATAATCATTTTGACCTGATTTTCCTCCACCATCGCTTTCGGAAAATCAAGTTGAAAAAATGTTTTGTCAGTCGTCAGAGGCACTGCTAAATATAAAGCACGTTCTGGCTCTCGCCGCCTCAGTGCGCCTCTGTAATTGATGAATTGCCCTAATGCAGTATGGAATTCTGAGACTGCAGATGACCTCTCCAGAAAGCTTTTAACCTCAACTGCAATTTTCTCACCTTCCCGTTCTGCCGCAATCAGCTTTTCTGCTGCCAAATCAATAGACATATTTACACCACCCACACCAATCGAGAGCGGATCGTGAATAATCTGCCAACCGTCCTTCTTTGACACTCCCCGCGATAAATCGACGGGGATTCTTGGCTCAACCAGTCGGCTTGCTCTTTAATGTCACCACCAAGGAGTAGAGGTCGGTCTGTCCCCAAGCGTTAATTCCGGCGTGCCCCGCCGTATTTATCTCAATCCCAGCTTGCCTCAAGCCTTTCGCTAAAATGTTCAGCGCTGCATTATGGTCGCGGTCTAGAACAGTTCCACAACTACAAATATGTGTCCTAGTTGAGAGTGATTTTTTGACCGTAGCACCACAAGTAGAACAATCCTGAGAAGTGTAGTGAGGGGCAACAGCGACTACTGTCTTTCCATACACCTTCCCTAGATACTGCAACCACCCGGCAAACTGCGACCAAGCTGCGTCACTAATTGATAGACCGAGCTTATGATTCTTAACCATGTTCTTCACCTGAAGATTCTCGTAGGCTACAAAATCGTTAGATTTCACTACGCACAACGCCGTCTTAATGGCGAAGTCTTTACGCTGCCTACTGACCTTGAGGTGTTTTCTCCCTAACCGATTAATCGCTACGAAGCGATTAGATGAACCTTTTTTCTTCTTAGAGACTCGCCGCTGTGCCCGTTTCAGCGCTTTCTCACTTTTGCGGAGATGGCGAGGATTGGGTACAGTTGCTCCAGTGCTGTCGGTGTAGAAATGGTTTAGTCCTACATCTAAACCAATCGCCTTACCCGTAGGAATTACTTCCTCTACTCGTTCTACATTGATGCAGAACTGGGCGTAGTAACCATCGGCTCTGGCGATGACCCGCACCCGTTTGATTTCTTCCGGCGCGTAAAAGTGCAAGTCACGAGAGCCGATTAACTTGAATGTGCCAGCCGCAAAACCGTCAGTGAAAGCGAGACATTTCTTATCAGGAGAAAGTTTCCATCCTGAAGTTTTGTACTCCACAGAACGAGTGAATTTCTTGAACTGTGGATACCCTTTCTTTCCCGGCTTTTTAGCCTTGCAATTAAGAAACGCTGGATCGCCATTAGGGCGCGTTCAGCCGAAGCTTGACGCGCCATTGAGTTAAGCTTACCCGCCCACTTAAACTCTTTAGCCATTACAGCGCATTGTTTGTAGAGATCGGGTAGTTGAACGCTACGATTATCCATCCAGTACCTGAGTGCTTTATTGCGGACAAACTGCGCGGTCCGGATCATTTCATCGACGATCCGATACTGCTGTGGCTTTCCTTTCAACTTGAACTCAAGTACAATCATGGAGGAATTGTATCATGTTTATAGCTTTAGATAGCTATAAAATCAAGAAAAATTCTATTTCCACTAATCTCGGTCAAAGAAAAGCCGCCCTTCGGCAGGCTCAGGGAACACCTATAAGGGCGGGGCTTTAAACCCAGTTTCTTGGTAAAGCTCTCTTGACAACTTCATGAAAGACATCTTTAGCAGACATACGTATCAATACTAATATTTCTGGCTTCCATGCTACCTATAGGGCGGTAGAAAGGCGATCGCTGTTGATTAGAGACGCTTGGTAAATGTGCGAACTGACAAGTCAGCGCAACGCGATCGCATCGCTTTTCTCTCTTGCTTCGTTGTTCTTCTTTCTTCGCGGTTTATCCCCCCAAATTCCCCGCCTTGCTTAAATCTGCTTCCTGATTTTCCACCTTATAAACGTTGATCTTGTTGTTCAGTTCGCGGATACGACGGGACAGCAGACGAATGATGTTCACCGCAATTCCTGGCGTCTCATCAATCGCATCATACAGTTGCAACTGCGTCAGCATCAGACACTCGCAGGGTTCCAAAGTCGTAATCGAAGCCGAACGCGGCTCAGCATCAAACAACGACATTTCTCCAAAAGTGGCTCCCTGTTCCAGGTGCGCCAAATCCCGACCGCCAAAATGAACCCGTACCCTGCCGGAAACGACAATGTAGAGCGATCGCCCCTCTTGTCCTTCGGTAAAAATCGTATGATGCGCTGGAAAGGATAACTCATCCATCACAGAAGCCAGCCGCACCAGAAAATCATCCCGCAGTTCCTGAAAAATCGGGACGCCCCTGACAAATAATAGGCGCTCAACACTGGTTAACATCGGAATCTAGACTCTAGACTTTGGACTTTAGACTTTTAGACTTTAGACTTTAGACCTTAGACTTTAGACTTTAGACTTTAGAGCAGCCCATCGTCCATACGGTAATCGTCCAGAGTCCAGAGTCCGTAGCCCTTCTATTGTCCCAGTTCTGCCATCATCTGCTGAACTTGGGCGGCTACAAGGCGATCGCGGTCATTTTTCAGGACGGGCAACATTTCCTGCAAAGCGCGAGGTGCAGCGGCTCTCAAATAAGCCAGAACCGCTTCCCGCACAAAGCCAGTGGGATGGCGCAGACACACCAGCGTCTGTTCCGGTGTCAGACTCCATTTCGCCTGACGTGCTGCATGAAAACAACAAGCTAAAGGCCAGTCTGACAGGAAATGACGTAAATCAAGCAACCGACGCAGGCGATCGCTCTGAATCATCGGTTTATAGGGAAACATCTCCGCCAAGTTTTGCAGTTTTTCTTCCTCCGATCGCCGGTCGAGAATTCCCACTAGCGATCGCTTCTTGGCAATATCCAGAGTATTATCCAAAATTTCCAAACCCAGCGCGATATTCGACGGCGAATCAGATTGCAAATTAAACGCTGCCGCTTGAATCGAGCTAGCCGGATAAAGAAACTTCATCAGCAAAAAACACCGCTCGATCACATCCGACTGCTCTTCCAGAAGTGCCCGTCGTAGCAATGAGAGTGCTGATTGCTTCGCCTCTAGTGTTGAGGCAAACGAGGACTCAATTGGCTCATCCGCTGACAAATCTACTAAGGCAGCATACAACTGTCCGACAAACAGCATTTCCTGCTCGATTAACATTTCAACGCCACTGCGACCTAATCGGTCGAGAACCCCGTCAATTCCGGTTTCGTGGGGCATTTTGAGCAGAATCCGCAGGATGTTGCGTCGCGTAGTCCCCCAGCCGGTTTTTAGATGAGCCACCAACTGATTGAGGGTTTCGGACGTGCCAATTTGACCCATAGCGCTCCAAGCCTGTAGCCTTACCAAGTCTGGCTTGTGGATATCTTGTGCCAACTCGACCAGCATCGGAATCGCTTCATCTCCTAAACGCACAATCGCACCTAGGGCGGCTTCGCGGGTGGACTTATAGTAAAGCCCTCGCACCAGAGCCGGATAGTATTCGTGTAAGCGGGTTGAGGAAATCACCTCCAGCAAGGCGCAGCGCACGCGCAAAGACTCATCTTGCAACAAAGTAGGAATATAAAGTCGCAGTGCCTGCAAATAATCTGCCTCTCCCAGCGCTCGACAACCCATGACTCGTTCCCGTTCCCGTTGATGAGTCAGCATCCGGCGCAAGGTATTGGTGGCTTCGGCTTTCTCCGTCGGGGTGCCCCGGCGCAAGATTAGGGCGGCGGCGGTTCCGCGCACCACCGGGTCTACGTTGGGGCGGAGGTAGGGCTGTAACTGGCTAATATCGGGGGTTTCCTGAGTTAGCCAGACATAGCGCAGAGCGACGGCAAGAACTTCTGGGTTGGGTTTTTGGGCAATCAGCGCCTGAACTTGGTCTAAATAAGTGGGATTCGGCGTCAGCAGCATTGCTTCTAGGCTCTGGCGCTGCAAGGCTGGAGCGAGGTGAGTCAGCAGCGGCGCGAGGATTTCGCCCACATCCTCCAGGTCGATTTGGCACAGGAGTTCGATGCAAGAGCGTTTATCTGCTTCGGTACCTGGTTTTTCTAAGGTTTCGACGACAGCACGCTTGAGGACTCGCAGATCGACATCAGAGACGCTTAGCCGTTCTCCTTGGGCGCTCTGAACCAGTAAGCCGACATAGCTTGACCGGAGCTGGAAAACGATTAACAGCCAGAGGAGGGCAAAAATAATAATAACGGCGACAAACACCCAACTCTGGAGATATCGCAGCGAGTTCTCCGACAGGGTGTTAAAGGCAAAGGCTAACAGGCTGATGATGCCTAAAATCCCCGCTCCAGTAAATCCTGTAGAGAGGGATTCGGCAATGCCTCGCACCTGAGCCAGGATTGAGCTGCGAATATTATCAGGGAGCGGTTGGAATAGAACCGGCCCAAGGGCAGCCATGAGGGTATAGCGCAGCAGTTCGTCGATAAATTTGAGGAAGATCAGACCCAGAAAAAAGCCTGTAATCCCGGTGAGAGAGACCAAGCTAAGGATAATAATTGCCGCAGGCAACAACATAGCGGCAACAAATACCCCCAGCCTTTCGATGGCTCGACTGGAGATAAACCACTGGGTTGCCAGTTCGCATAAACCCACAATGCCGCTAAACAAACCGAGGAAGCTGGCAATTTCCTTGCTATCAAAGTTCAGTTCTAATTGACTGAGATACTGAAAATCGATTAACAAGAACAGAATCTGCCCGACGATGAAGAAGCCAAATAAGGGGATGACGTAGCGCTGTAAGGGGCCTCTCAGACGCCTGGATGTGAAGTCGGTTTCTTGATTCAAGCTGGCTCTGAGGGGAGAATCCGGGAAGGCTTGCTTATACTGTTGGGTGAGATAAAAAAGGCTACAAGCTCCCAGCCCCATCATCACGACAGCAACTAGGGAAACGTTATAAAGTCCGACGGTGGCGAGGATCAGAGGGAGGGAAAAGCCGCTGATCACATCTGCGACGAGGATGCCACTACTAATGAGGGGGTAGGTGCGTTTAATTTCCCGGATATTGAACAGTTGATTGGCAGTGATGGAAGTGTTGAGGTCATTGAGGACGTTAATCGCTTCCACCCACAGCCTCATCAGAAAGACCGTGACGCCAGCTAGATAGACAATGTTTAATCCCAGGCGAAATAGTACGAGGGGCACGACTGCAAGGCAGGCAACTAGGACAACTACCCAGCGCAAAGGCAAAATCTTTTGCATCCAAGAGTAGACAAAGCCCAGACTCGAACCAATACCCGCAGAGAGGATATAGAACAGGGGCAATTGCTCTGCGCCATACTCTTTCAGGAAGAGGGCGACAGTGCTGGCTTCTGCCCAGATGATGCCTATGGAAGTTGTGGTGTAGAAAGCGAACATGAATAGTGTTCGCTCTCCTTCTTCTGGACGAAGATTGACCCACTGGAGTAATGCCCGTCCCCAATCGGACCAAGACCAAGCGCGATTGTTCAGTTTCATTGGTATTTTGTCCGTTGTCAGTAGTCAGTGGTCAGTTGTTTCTTTTTTGCCACTGACCACTGTTCGGGCGACGCCTGGTCCTCCCCACACCACTGACCACTGACTACCTGACTACTGACCGCCGACGACTGAGCTATTTTTTCGGAGACAGCAGCATCATCATGTTGCGACCTTCTTTTTTGGGAGCTTGCTGCACTTCCGCCACTTCCTGTAAATCCGTCGCCATCCGCTTGAGTAATTCCTCGGCTAAATCGCTGTGTTGAATTTCTCGGCCTCGGAACGTAATTGTGGCTTTGACCTTATCTCCCGACTTCAGAAAGCGCTCGGCTTGATTGACACGCACTTGATAGTCATGCTCTTCAATCTTGTAGCGCATCTTCACTTCCTTGACATCAGCGGTATGCTGATTTTTCCGGGCTTCCCGCGCTTTTTTCTCCTGTTCAAATTTATACTTGCCGTAGTTCATAATCCGGCAAACGGGCGGTTCTGCTTTATCGCTGAGCAGGACAAGATCCAGCTCTTTTTCTTCGGCGATACGGATAGCCTCGCTTGGCGTCATAATTCCCAGCTGCGTGCCATCGGTGTCGATGACGCGAATTTGGGGAAAGCGAATACGTTCGTTGATTTGGGGTAGATCGCGAGTGCGTCTTTTCTCAATCACAGGCATTAGGGTTATGTTTGCTCGGTTAGTTGATAAGGTTAATTTGATAGCAGTGGGTTACTGAATGGTTGAGCGATCGCACTAGGACTACAGGCTGCTCCCTGGCGTTCTCAATTTCACTCCCAACGAAACCAAGTTTTTCAAACTTGTACTTGCCATTCTACTGAGTATGGGAGAGTTTCTGTCTATAGTTGTTCATGTAACTTCCAAAAAGTGATCGCTGGCATCTCTCCCTCAACCGACTGCGTATTGGCAATTCACTCAGGCAGTGCCAGTCTGGTGTCAGTAGGTAAAGACTTTTTCTGTGCTATAGCCATACAGTACGGGTTTTGTCTAGGTTTATTAACTTAACTTCCCAGAAAAACCGATGAGACAATCTCTAGCGGCAAACCACTAAAATGGAAGTTAACAGACAAAGACAAAGTTTGTAAAACTTATTAAATTTGAGGCAAAAGCGATCGTGACCCAGCATTGGCAGCATCGAATTGGCAGTCAACGAGACTGGGTTTGGCGGGGTTGGCAGACTCGCTATACATACATCCGGGCGTCTCAACCGACACAAATGACGACTCCCTTGATGCTGCTGCATGGATTTGGAACTTCCATTGGACACTGGCGACACAATCTAGCCGTATTCGGTCAGTTTCACACGGTTTATGCGCTGGATATGCTGGGATTTGGGGCATCCCGGAAGGCGCAGGTAGAGTACAAAATCGATCTTTGGGTAGAGCAAGTTTACGATTTTTGGCGCACTTTCATTCAGCAGCCAGTGGTGTTAGTCGGAAATTCGATTGGATCGCTGGTGTGTCTGGCGGTGGCGGCAGCGCATCCAGAGATGGTGAAGGGCTTTGTGATGATGAGTTTACCCGATCCATCCGTGGAGCAGGAGGCGATTCCTACATGGCTGCAACCCGTTGTGACAGCGGTTAAAGGTGTTGTGGCTTCCCCCGTGATTCTCCAGAACGTTTTTTATCTAGTCAGGCGTCCGTCCTTCGTCCGCAAGTGGGCAGCGATCGCTTACGCTAACCCAAATGCTGTCACCGACGAACTGGTAGATATTCTGGTAGGTCCTGCTCAAGATCGCGGTTCGGCAGCAGCATTCTGTGCCATCCTCAAAGCCATGACCAGTGCTAACTTTAGCCCCAGTGTCAAAACCTTACTGCCAACCTTGAACACCCCCATGCTGCTGATTTGGGGGCGGCAAGATAAAATGATTCCTTTGAGCATACTGGCTCGGTTCAGCGATCTCAACCCTAAGCTTCAGTTAGTAGAGCTGGATGCCGGTCACTGTCCCCATGACGAATGTCCCGATCAAGTCAACCAGATTATCCTCAACTGGCTCGACACGATGCCTCAAGACAAGGCAGATAGCTCTGCTACACCCCAAAAACAGTTAGCAGTGAGTGATTAGCTTTTAGTCAAGTAGGGTGGGTACTGCCCACCCTATCGATTTTCTCTGCTTGCGTCTAGCTTCTAGCCAATGGTGACTTGATCGCTTTCGACACCCGTGGCACCCTCCACACTCCGAGCCACCGAGACCATTTGATTGAGAATTTCCTGACTGGGAACTTGTCCTTTTAGCACAACTGTGCCGCTGGTTTGGGCGACATAGAGCGTATTAATATCATCCAAATTCGGATCTTCATCGAAAGCTAGAGCCACCCGCTTGGCAAGTCCGCTTTGGTCATATTCCCCAGTTAATCCCACTCGCTCTGGGGGAATCGTCTCGCTGCTACTTTCGGTGCCGGTTGAGGCAGGAGCTTGAGCTGTCGGTGCTGGTACCGCATTTGTTTGGGCATTTTGCGGCTTTTCCATGCCAAAAAGTCTTTTTAACCAACCCATAGGTATTTTTGCTCCAATTAAGCTGAACTATACCATTATTATGAAATTGCCAAATCAAGACATCTATCAAGGAAAAGATTTAAGGTTCTCCGGGCGCTAAATCTCGCTTCTACAGAGATAGCCGTTTTTTGTAGTCAGGGGGTGCTATACAGTAACATTAAGATAGAGTTATGTTGACGTAATTTCTGTCAGCATTGCCTTCGCATAGCGTGTAGGCAGTATGTCTTTGCTAACGTACTGTTTACAACCCAACGCCGCTTCTCGTAGGGAAGCAAAATATCGAGCGTGTTGCATTCGCAACATCGCGCCTCTGCTTGCTTTGTATAAAATGAAACACACCCTTTCAGTTTTGGTTGAAGATGAAGCTGGAGTCCTGACCCGGATTGCCGGTTTGTTTGCCCGTCGGGGATTTAATATTGAAAGCCTTGCTGTTGGCCCAGCTGAGCAGTTCGGAATCTCCCGGATTACGATGGTCGTGCCGGGAGATGACCGGGTGATCGAGCAACTCACCAAGCAGCTCTACAAGCTGGTGAATGTACTAAAAGTTCAGGATATAACGGATACTCCGTGTGTAGAACGAGAGCTGATGCTGCTGAAGGTGAATGCTACCAGTTCCAATCGCTCAGAAGTGATTGAACTGGCTCAGGTTTTCCGCGCTAGGGTAGTAGACATCGCTGAGGATGCGCTTACTTTAGAAGTGGTGGGAGATCCAGGCAAATTGGTGGCGATTGTCCAAGTGCTGAATAAATTTGGTTTGCGTGAAATTGCTCGCACCGGCAAAATCGCCCTTACCCGCGAGTCGGGTGTTAATACAGAGTTTCTCAAGTCTCTGGAAGCTAAACTTTAATCGAGCCAAGGGAGTTTTTCAGTTTGTTGGTGCGGGAAGTGGGGTGAAGCATCAATTTTTGTGTATAGGCGATCGCGCTTTCTCGCATCTGTTATTCGCTCTTATTTTCTCCAAGTCTCCAGTCTGCTCTCGTCAGTCTCGGAGATTTTTTGGGCAAGGAATCCCAATGAGTGCAACTTTGCCCTAAACATCAGCTAAAGTTTCCGGATGAGCGGATGCCTACCCCGGATTAGAGAAACTGGATTGGATCGGGAGCGGTTAGAGTCTAGTCCTCACTAAGTACAGATACTATTTTCTTTATCAGAAAAATCGTTTATTCTCTGGTAAAGACATAATAAGAGGTGCGCTGCCGAATCACGTCAAGAACCTCTCCTAGAGGGGAAACTTGCGAACCAACCGGCGCAAACCATGCTTTGACGCCAATACTGGGAGCAATGCCGAAAATTCCTGCTGGGTATGCAGTTCTAGATGGTTCCCCAATCTGGATTATTTGCCAGACTCTTGACTTAAGTCGCCTGTAGAAGGGACATTTTGGCAGGAATAAATGGAGAGACTCCTTTTAATCAACGATTTCTGGTAATTACAAAACTCACATATAACGACGATAATGCTGGCGGATTATTAGTTAATTGCAAAACCTAAGCAGCTCCAAAGCCGGTTCAGCCGATTAAAAGTAGTATTTGTGCCTATTCGTTTTTAAAATACCGCTACTGCTAACGCATTGGCAGAGGAATAATCTCCATCGAACGCGCACAAACGTAAAAGCAATGACCGATCTGAGCCGACCAGAAGAGGCAGCTGCATACAATCAACGCTCATTAAAGACTCTCTTGAGAGCGATCGCCCTTTCTCAGGGGCAATTCTCGCTAATTCTGGTGCGCTGCAACTATGCCTTGTTGCAACAGCGGATGGTGCAGCAGGTACGAAAAAAAAATCCATTTTCGCTGCGCGAGGTGGTATTAGCAGATTCGGTCAAGACGCTTTACAACCCCATTTTAGAAGCGCTAGAACAAGGGAATTCGTCCCGACAAACAGAAATATTATCCGCCGCGATGATCTTAGGGCTGGAGTCAGTGGTCGCTCTAGATCAGCTGCTGACCTCGACCAACCAAGTGCGCGATGAGTTTCGCGCTCAGTTTCCTTTCCCCCTCGTCTTGTGGATCTCCGATGCGGTGCTGCAAAAGCTGATCCGGTTTGCGCCAGATTTCAAAAGCTGGGCAGCTTCTTCAATCCGGTTTGTGATGTCAGGGGAGGAGTTAATCGAATTATTGCGGCAGAAGGCGGACTCCCTGTTTGCCAAAGAGCTAGATTCTAGCAATTTTGAGTTGTGGCATCATTCCAGCCTCGATTTGGCTGTTGGTTCCCAGCATCGCTTGGAACTAGAGTCGGCTTTAACAGATTTGCGCCGTCGCGGGCAACAATTGGAGCCTCAACTACAGGCAAGTCTGGAATTTGTGCGGGGACGTAATGACTACGCCACCGATCAAATCCAGTCAAGCATCGCCCATTATCAACGAAGTCTGGCTTATTTCAGGACTGAAGACTCAGAACTGTTAGCACGGCAGGAAGTAAGGACTGAGGAAAACATCACAAAGGAGAGCCAAGAGGCAAGAGTCAGGGTTTCTGATTTTTCCCTCTGTGTCGTCAGTCCTCAGCACTCAGTCCTGAAAGTGGGTTTGCTGCTGTTTCACTTGGGGCAATGCTATACCCGTTTGGCTAACTTGCGACCAGAAATGAGCCGCCAGCACTGGAAGCAAGCGAGAAGCTATTTTCAGCACTGCATTGAGGTTTTTGAGGAAGCTCAACGTCCAGAACTGGTTGCTAAGTTTATTTCATTCCTTTGTGAAGTGCTGCGGCGTTTAGAAGCGTGGGCAGATTTGCAGGAGTTGGCAGAAAAAGCTTTGATACTGCATCAAACTTATGATGCAACCCTCCAGCAGGCCCAAGATTTTGGCTTTTTGGCGGAAGTGGCGCTTATCCAGTTGGACTGGATAGAAGCGTATCAGCAAGCGAATCTGGCACTTTCTACGCTGGCGCAAGAAACGTTCCAGACAACTTCTGTCTCAATCCCTCAATCTCAGTATGAAAGCTTATATTTGTTGCTGCTGGCACAGTCTCAGCAACATTTGGGACAGCGGCAAGCTGCCGCCGCGATTCACAACTTGGAACAGGCGCTCGACAAGTGTAACCATCAGTACGATCCACATTTATGTCTTCGGATTCTCAAGGCACTGCGATCGCTCTACTTTCAGCAGGGTGAGTATCTACAAGCCTTTCAACTGAAGCAAGAGCAGCGTTCCCTAGAGCATCAATACGGGTTCCGTTCTTTTACGGGTGCCGGACGCCTACAGCCTTACCGGCAGGCTCTGAACCCAGGTGCCGCATCTGGAGGCGACACGCGGCTGGGAGGGTCGATTCCCCAGGAAATTGCCGCTTCTGGTCGGCAGCAGGATGTCACGCGCCTAATTGAACGGATCGGTCGCAATGACTACAAATTAATTGTGATTCACGGCCCTTCAGGGGTTGGTAAAAGCTCAATTATCACCGCTGGCTTAGTTCCGGCATTACAGCTCAAGAGCATCGGCGCACGCGATGTTTTGCCCGTCGTGGTAGAGGTTTATAAAGATTGGATGGGGACGCTGGCGAGACAATTGGCGAAGGCACTCCGAGTCAGAAACCAGGAGTCGGAAGTTACTTTAGGGGAGGAGGGAGACGCCCAACATCTTCCCGCCACCATCGGGTCTGTACAGGAGTCAGAAGATAGCAGTGAAGTAAGAACGGGTGGGGAAACGTTATCTTTACAGGAAATCTTAGAAGAAAGCGATCGCGCCGAGGAAACGCATGAGCCGGAGGTAGCGCCGACATTACTCACCGCCAACCTTTTGGAACAGTTGCGACACAATAGCGATCGCAATCTGTTAACTGTTCTCATTTTTGACCAGTTTGAAGAGTTTTTTTTCGTCTGTACTCACCCAGCGATGCGGCGGCAGTTTTATGAATTTTTGCGCGACTGCCTCAACATTCCTTTTGTAAAAGTTATTTTGTCTCTGCGAGAAGACTATCTGCATTATTTACTAGAGTGCGAACGACTCCAGTATTTAGATGTCATCAACAACGACATTTTAAACCAAGAGATTCGCTACTACTTGGGGAATTTTTCTAAGTCAGATGCGCGGCAGATTGTCAAAAGCTTAACCGAACGCTCTCCATTTTTTTATTTAGAGCCGCAGCTAATTAATCGGTTGGTGGAAGATTTGGCTGAAGAACTGGGAGAGGTGCGCCCCATTGAGCTGCAATTAGTGGGTGCCCAATTGCAGGAAGAAGAAGACAAAATCACCACGATGCAACAGTATCAGCAACTGGGTTCTAATCCAAAAGCCGAACTGGTTGAGCGATTTCTGAAAAAAGTCATTGCTGATTGTGGTACCCAAAACGAAGCTGTGGCTTGGAATGTTTTATTCTTATTGACTAACGAGAAAGGGACGCGACCCCTGAAGACGAAGCAAGAGTTGGCAACCGTATTGCAGCTTGAGGCGGAAAGATTAGTGGGAGAGGAATTGCCCCTACTAGACTTAATTTTAGAAATTCTTGTAGGATCTGGTTTAGTTTTTGTGATTTGGGAAGGCTCAGAAGCCCGTTACCAATTGGTTCATGATTATCTGGTCGAGCGGATTCGTCAAAAATCCGATCTGAACTTGAAAGCCCAACTAGCACAAAGTGAGCAAAAGCTGCATCAGGCTCGGAAACAACAATTGCAAACGATTGGCGTCGGCATTATGATGACGATCCTGGCAGTTTCTGCCGGGGGATTTGCGCTGCGAGCCGAAGCTCAAAGAAAACTAGCAGCGATCGCGCAAACAAATGCTCAACTCACCGCCCTGAGCGCTTCTTCCGAAACTCTCTTTGTCTCCTACAAAGAATTTGATGCCTTAATCGAAGCCTTGAGGGCAGGTAAAAGCCTCAAAAGTTCAGTTGGGGTAGAACCTGATACCCAAATGCGCGTCGTCACGGCGATGCAGCAGGCAATCTACGGGGTACAAGAGCGCAATCGCCTGGAAGGACATCGTGATGTCGTTTGGAGCGTGAGTTTTAGCCCCGACGGTCAGACAATTGCCTCTGCAAGCGTCGATAAGACGGTAAAACTTTGGCGGCGCGACGGCAAGATCCTGAAAACCCTGTCAGGTTCTCTGGGTCATCGTGACAGCGTCACCAGTGTCAGTTTTAGCCCCAACGGTCGCCTCTTAGCTTCGACTGGTTCTGACAAGACAATAAAACTTTGGCAAACAGACGGTACTTTACTGAGAACCTTTGACAAAGCACACAGTAGTTTGGTTAATCAGGTCAGCTTTAGTCCAGACGGTCAAATATTAGCTTCGGCAAGCGATGACAAAACAGTAAAGCTTTGGAACTATCGCACCGGCAAGTTGCTGAAAACGTTGAAACACAACGGGAAAGTCACCAGCGCCAACTTTAGCCTGGATGGTCGATTTTTGGCATTGGCGAGTGACGACAAAACAGTGACAATCTGGGACATGGCTTCCATGACGCTTAAGCAACCCTTAAAAATTCTCAAGGGACACACTGGCAAAGTAACCAACCTCGATTTCAGTCCAGATGGGCAGTTGTTAGCGTCGGCAAGCGATGACAAAACAGTGAGGCTTTGGAACTACCGCACTGGGCAAACGATCCGGGTTCTTCAGGGACACAGTGACTGGGTGTTTGGAGTCAGTTTTAGTCCCAATAGCCAGATGATTGCCTCTGCCAGTAATGACAATACAGTGAGACTCTGGCAGCGTAACGGGAAGCTGCTGAAAATCTTTCGGGGACATAGCGATGGGGTGACAAGTGTCAGTTTTAGCCCCGATGGTCAGACGATTGCTTCTAGCAGTTACGATAAAACCGTCAAATTATGGCGACTTAATGATATGTCGCGCACTGTTTTAAAGGGACATACGGATGATATCTATGATGTGAGTTTCAGCCCCGATGGTCAGATGATTGTCTCTGCCAGTCAGGATAAGACAGTGAAGCTGTGGGACACAAGCGGTTCTTTGATCGCTACGTTGAATGGGCATAAAGATCGGGTAAATAGTGTGAGTTTTAGCCCAAATTCTCAGTTGATTGCTTCTGCTTCTCGTGACAAGAGGCTGAAACTTTGGAATCGATCGGGTACGCTTCTCAACCCTCTGAATGAGGCGAATAAGCATAGCGATTGGGTTTTGGATGTGGCGTTTAGTCCCGATGCCAAGATGATTGCTTCTGCTTCTCGCGATAAGACGGTGAAACTCTGGGATACTTCGGGCAATTTGATTAAAACTTTAACCGGGCACCGCGATCGCGTCAATGCAGTGGCTTTTAGTCCCGATGGCAAATTACTAGCGACTGCCAGCGACGATCATACGGTCAAACTCTGGACGAGTCAGGGAAAATACCTGCAAACTCTACCGGGACATAGTAGTTGGGTTCTGGATGTTGCCTTTAGCCCGGATAGTCAGCTAATTGCATCAGCGAGTTATGATAACACGGTAAAACTTTGGCGGCGCGATGGTTCTTTATATCGAACTTTGAAAGGGCATACGGATAGCGTTGCTCACGTTAGTTTTAGCCCAGATGGTCAAATTCTAGCGACGACGACCTGGGAAAACACGGTGCAATTGTGGCGACTGGATGACACGTTAATTAAAACGCTCCAAGGTCATAGCGATCGCGTTACCAGTGTCAGTTTTAGTCCGGACGGGAAGATTCTTGCTTCTGCCAGTAAGGACAAAACCGTGATGTTGTGGAATCTGGATCTAGATAATCTCCTGGCACGCAGTTGTAGTTGGGTGCAGGACTATCTAGAAAATAATCCCAAAGTCCGAGAAAGCGATCGCCAACTTTGTGATAATTATTAGTCTTTGGTGATTTTAGATGAACCGCGAAGACGCAAAGGAAGAAAAAAGAGAGAAGTTTATAAATTAATCAGGATTGCTATAGGACGTGGGCAGTAGTAACTAAGGACTTTGAACTATAAACTAATGACTAATCGACTCATCTCTAACAACAATGGCAAATGTTCGCTTAGAAGGAATTACCCGAAAATTTAATAGTGCCACTGCTATTGAGGATATTTCCTTTGAGGTGCCTGATGGGCAGTTCTGGGTGATGGTGGGACCTTCCGGTTGTGGCAAATCCACGATTTTGCGGACAATTGCAGGTTTGGACACGCAAAGTAGCGGCAATCTTTACATTGGGGATGCCCTGATGAATGGGATTCCCGCTAGGGCAAGAGATGTGGCGATGGTGTTCCAAAACTATGCCCTCTACCCGCACATGACGGTTGCTAAAAATTTGGCTTTTGGTCTGCGGATGCGCGGGGTTGACGCGAAAACGATGCAGGAACGAGTGGAGACGGTGGCGCGATCGCTCAATATCGCCCATCTCCTCGACCGCAAACCCAGGCAACTATCGGGGGGACAGCAGCAACGGGTGGCATTGGGGAGAGCGATCGCTCGTCAACCCCAAGTATTCTTATTAGATGAACCCCTCTCTAACCTGGATGCCCAGCTACGAGACGATACCAGGGCAGAACTCAAGCAATTGCACCAACAAGTGGGAATTACCACCATCTACGTCACCCACGATCAAGTAGAGGCGATGACGCTAGCGGATCGAATTGTGGTACTAAATCGCGGTCAGATTCAACAAATTGGCGACCCGCAAACAATTTATGCGCGACCAGCAAATTTGATGGTTGCTACATTCTTAGGCAATCCACCGATGAATATTCTGCACGCGACTTATACGGGTGAAGTTTTTCAGGTGGCGGGTCAGTCTTTATCTTGTCCCCCAGCGCTTCAGGACAAGTTGCAACTTAGCCAGGGGCAAGGCGTGGAGTTAGGGATTCGCCCAGAACATATAACAATTAAAAATGAAAAATTAAAAATTAAGAATCAAGAGGAAAAAGAAGCACTGAGCATGAATGGGGAAACCCCGCCCCTACAGCACTCACTTCTGATGGTTGAGGTGAAGGTTGTAGAACCGCTGGGACGGGAGACGCTGATTCGGGCTAATTTACCGGCATCTGAGGTACCGCTAAATATCCAGGCAGCTTCAGATTGGCGGGGTCATTCGGGCGATCGCATCTCTGTACAACTCGACCTCAACCAGTTATTTGTCTTTGATCCCACCACGGGCGATGCTCTGTTTCCTTAAGAATTAGGGAATTGTTAACAGCTTTGGAAATATTTCTCAACAACTTGCAATATTCGTTGGGCGGAGCGACCATCGCCAAATGGATTAATTGCCGTTGCCATCGCTTGATAAGCACTGCGATCGCTTAGCAGTTCTGTTGCGGCGGCAACAATTTGATTGGGGTCAGTTCCCACCAATTTTGCAGTTCCCGCTGCTACCGCCTCTGGTCGTTCGGTGGTTTCGCGCAACACCAGTACCGGCTTCCCCAAACTCGGTGCTTCCTCCTGCAATCCTCCGGAATCGGTCAACAGCAAATAACAGCGTTGAATCGCCCCCACCAGTTCGGCATAATCTAAAGGTTCTGTTAAGAAAATTCTGGGATGATTACCGAGAAGTTCTTGTAGCGGTTCTCGCACGGTGGGATTGCGATGTAGCGGCAACAGTAAGGCTGTATCCGGAAATTTATCTAATATTTGCAGAAATCCCTCAGCAATTCCCCGCAGGGGTTCTCCCCAGTTCTCGCGTCGGTGGACTGTTGCCAGCAGCGTGCGATATCCACTCCAGTCCAAACCGGGAATCGGACAATCCGGCTGACTTTTCGCCACGGTTAGTAAAGCATCAATGACTGTATTGCCAGTGTGGTGAACTTCGCCAGTGACTCCAGAACGTTGCAGATTTTCTACCGCTAGGGTTGTGGGGGCAAAATGCAGCTGAGTCAGCTGAGAAATTAATCGCCGATTGGCTTCTTCCGGGTAAGGATTAAAAAGCTCGTCGGTGCGTAATCCCGCTTCCACATGACCGACAGGAATTTTTTGATAAAACGCTGCCAAAGCTGCTGCAAAGGCTGTGGTTGTATCTCCTTGAACTAACACCAAATGAGGCTGTAACTGCTCAAATACAGTTTCCAGTCCTCGCAAACTCCGACAAGTAATATCTGTCAGAGTTTGTTGATGTTGCATAATTTCTAAATCTTGGTCGGCATTCAGCCCAAATAGCTGCATGACTTGCTCGACCATCTCTCGATGCTGACCCGTCAAAATTACGTGAGTTTGAAAAGTCAGCGATCGCTGAAACTCTTGGATAACGGGTGCTAACTTAATGGCTTCCGGACGGGTTCCCAGTGTGATGCAAACTTTGATAGGAGATGGCGGCATGGAAATTTAGCTTAATTGGGAATAATCGGGTGGCTGGCGATCGCCATGCTAGAGGCACGGCGCGATCGCGCGTTGCGCCGACCTGTCGGGCAAGCGCTTCCATTCCCATCCTACGCTTGCCATTTTCCTACGAAAAGACCCGGCAGGTGCCGGGTCGCAGAACTCTTGCAGACAAGAAACTAACTTAATAAAAGCGTTCACAGGTTATTCAAGAATCTAGATCGCAGGTTAATGGGCAAGCTGCATAGACAGAGGTATGTAAAGGATTGGCTTCACCATGCAGCCAGTGCAACCAACGGACTTCTTGGGGATTAACACCCTTCAGGGTTAGCAATGCCGCACCGGCGACAACTGCCAAAATATTCCCGCCAATTAAGGCTCCGGCGACCAACAAAACTGCGCTAACTGGCAGCACAGATTGTAAAGCGATCGCTAACAAAGCTCCTACCGTAACCATCAAAACAACTAAGGGGAAACCCACCACCAGCAAGCAAACCCCTAGAGTAAAAGTCCAGATCAAAAAGCTCTTGACCATAGACAATGAATAAACCTTTGCCAAACCTTGATTTTGACTTAATTGCACGATCCTTTCTCCAGATAGTCAAACAACAAATTTATATGCAGAAAATGACTTTTAATCGATCCCTAGGCATCGACTAAGTGAAAATCAGTATAGTTAATCCTTTTCTTTAGATGAGCCGTTCTTAATCAAAATTTACAGTCAATCCCGAACATTTATGGATGCGAAATTTTTCCTGATGTTCTATAGTAGACTGCCCTAGAAAACGACCATCATCCAAAAGATAGAAATTTGAAGAGGTTTTGGGTTTCAGTCTTTTCCACCGATAGAGCAATTTTGCCGCCCAACCAGTGGCAGAGGGAAACAACCAAAGTCGATCTCAGTATGCTTAACATATCTTATAACTTTTAACAGGTGTTCTCATAATTCAGCTCATCTAGCTTTAACAGGTAAACCGCGAACAGACTGCTGAGTTGCCGATGCTGCTGTTTTGAGCCGGTCAGAGAATTTTTGGCGCTGAATGTTAGCGAACCAAAAGTTTTGGGAAAACTAGCAATAGGAGTTTTTAACGCTCCCCAAAAAAAAGCTGTGGAGTGTTCCACCGAATCGCTTCGTGCCTTAGAAGAACGTATTCGCGAGCTATCCTTAGCTTTTTTGGTAACGATTCCTACAAATTTCCCATCAGTGGTAGTTGAAAGATGACAGAACCGCAGCGTCCGCCCATGTCACCACCGCCTCCACCCCGCGTTCCCCCCCCACCCCCGCCAGGAATGCGACCTCCTGGTAGGGATGCTGCCACCTTTTCTACTCAGCAGCAGCCCATGCAAACGATGCAGATGACTGCGCCACCTCCCCCCCATGCAGGGGCAGCTTTGCCTCCTCCACCGAAAGCGGCTCCCCCAGCAGCTGGGACAGGAGTTCGATCCCCTGCCGCAGCTGCCTCGGCAACCTCAGCAACGGCAACAACTGTGGTGGCTCGGACGCCTGCAAGGGGAGCAGGCCCTAGTCCCGGACAGCCCACGTTAAAGGAAATCGTCGTAAAAGCCCATGAAAACGGAATTTCCGACATTCATGCGGGTGTCGGTGAAATTCCGCGCTACCGCAAACGGGGCGACATGGAGATGACCGATTATCCGCAGACGGATGAAGCGACATTCATGAGCTGGTTGCGAGAGGTGATGACTGACGCCCAGATTCGGGAATTTGAAGAGCGCTTAGACTTTGACGGCGTTACGCAGTATGAATTCTCCCGCGCCCGGATCAATGTGTTTGGTTCGATGCGCGGCCCATCAATGGTGATGCGATTGATCCCGAACAATATCCTGACTTTGGAGCAGCTGCGGTTGCCAGAGGTGTTCAAGGATATTTCCCATTACCATAAGGGATTAGTTTTGGTCACAGGTCCCACGGGGTCGGGTAAATCTACCACGATGGCTGCCATGATTGACTACATCAATAAGGAGATGGCGAAGCACATCATCACGATTGAAGACCCGATTGAGTTTGTTCATACCAGTCGCAAGTCGCTGATTAAGCACCGAGAAGTGGGGTTGAACACTTTGAAGTTTGACAACGCCCTAAAAGCCGCGTTGCGGGAAGATCCCGATTTGATTCTGGTCGGGGAAATGCGGGATAAAGAAACTGTCAACACTGCGCTCAAAGCGGCTCAAACGGGTCACTTGGTGATGGGGACGCTGCACACCAATAGCGCTGTGAAAACGATTGAGCGGATTCTCAACCTCTACTCAGCAGAGGAGCAGCATTCGATGAAAATAGCGATCGCTGAATCTCTGGTCGCAATCATTTCCCAAGGATTGTGCAAAACTACCGATGGCAAGCGTGCGGCTTTCCACGACATCCTGATCAATACGGAAGCAATCAAGGACTACATCAAGGAGGGTAAGTACGAAGACATTACGGGAATCATGCTAGGCTCCAGTTTTGACGGCATGATGACGATGAACAAAGCCCTCCTCGAACTCTACCATGAGGGTCGAATCACCGAAGAGACTGCTCTGGAAATGTCACCCACTCCGAACGAGATGGCTCAGTTTCTCCGAGGTCGGGTGTAACAATTAAAAATGTAAAATTAAAAATTAAAAATGGAAGAAGGGTTTCTTCTTTCATTTTTATTATTTTGGCGCTTTTTCTTGACTCAAGATCCTCTCTCCATCCCCCAGCTCTTTAAAGGTATTGCCCTGTTTACGCCAGGGGGAGACTTAATTTATTGCATTGACCCCAATAAGCAGAGCCACTGGCACCTACATCTGTGTGCTGGACTTCAAGAAATGCTGGGATTACCAGAACCTCCCCATTTTTTAGTGCCAGCGTATACCGCTACGATCGATCGGTGGCTCGATCCTTACACCCAGCAGTTACGGATTGCGGCTGAGGTTTATCTGCCGGTGCGACGGCATCAGGCATTGCTGAATAGGATTTTCCAGAATCCCAACTTGCAAAACTGGCAAGTTGCTCCTTGGCCCCCAGAATTAGGCGATCCCATTGTATTAGAAACTTATCGTCACCAATTTTCCCAACTTTGGGAAAATCACGATTTAATTGTGCGCTTGGAACGCACGGGTTTCCAGCCTTCATTCCGCCCAGTTGCAACTCCTGGGTACGTCCTACGCCTGTTCGTTTCCGGTCATAATAGAGCCACGGAACACACTCTCCAAAGCTTGCATCAGTTGTTAGAGCAGTCTCTCGGTCATCCTTACACTTTGAAAGTGATTGACATCTTCAAACATCCAGAGCAGGCGGAGTCAAATCATATCTCTGCTACACCCACCCTTGTTAGAGTTTGGCCCGAACCTGTCCGACGAATTGTGGGGGATTTGGATAATATTGAGAGAGTCTTACAGGTACTTGGGGCTGTAGATTACTGAGTAGAGGCACGCTAGTGTCGTGTAATACTATTTCACCTGTAAGGTCGCCATAAATAAATTGCTGGAAGTGGCTACTGACAAGACGCGCGAGCCGCAAGTCTTCTACAATCCAAAATCAGAAATCCAAAATCTAAATAAGATGCACCCAGTTTCTTGCCGCTTATTTTAATCAGCGGTAGGAATACATACGTCTGGCGCACACAACCCCGCAAACTTCAAGGTTGTTACTTCCAGCGTGGCGACATCGACACGACGGATAGCGTGGTTATTGGTATCGGCAATGTACAAATGAGAACCAATCGCACTCAGTCCTGATGGCTCAAAAAATCGGGTGCTGGTGCCTTGACCATCTTGGTTTCCTGCTGTCCCATCCCCCAAAACCGTCTGACAAATGCCAGTCTTAGGGTCAACTCGCTTAATTTTGTGGTTGTAGCTATCAGCAACCCAGAGGTAATTTTGGGCGTATTCAACGCCTAAACAATGCTGGAGTCGCACCTCAAAGCCTTCACCATCAATATCTCCAAACCCAAATAGCTCACCACTGCCGCATACCGTCCGCACCTGAGCCTTTTCACCCAGTCCGACGCCACGAATTGAGCTAATTTCGCTGTCAGCAACGTATAACTCTTGTCCGTCGGTGGTAATGCCGCTGGGTTGGGAAAAAGCAGATTCGTCAAGATTTCCATCGACGCATGATTCTGCACCAATCCCTGCGTAGGTGCCAACGATGCCAGTTTCCATCTGCATTTCCCAGATTTGGTGGGGTCCCGCCATCGCGATAAACAGGCGATTTCCTACTTTTTCTAAATCCCAAGGGGAATTGAGCGGAGTTTCTCGTGCTGTACCTCTGTAGGGACGAATGCGATCGCTTTGTTCGCCAGTACCGGCAATTGTTTCTACCTTTTGACTCTTTAGGTCAATCTGTCGCAGGGCATGATTTTCGGTATCGGCAACGTAAAGAATTTCATTTTCTGCGTCGAGTGTCATGCCTTGGGGTGCAAAAAACTGAGCGTTTGTGAAGAAACCATCGGTTAAGCCTTGTTTGCCAGTACCAATGATCTGTAGCACTTTACCGGCAAGGGTAGTGACAATAATCCGGTGATGTCCGGAGTCGGCGATGAAGAGGCGATCGCTTGTTGCATCCGCTAACACTTTACCGGGAAAAGCCAGCGGCGTTGCCAGTGGTTGCCGCTGTTTTTCTAAAGTAAGGCTGAGTTCTTGAAAATTAATCGTTCCTCGCTCTTTGTGTTGTTGAATCAGCTGCAAAATCAGCTCGTCTACGACATCCCGATTTCCTTCGCCAGATACATAGCCGATGACGTAACCTTCTGGGTCAATCATCATCAAGGTGGGCCATGCACGGACGGCATACTGGCTCCAAATCGCAAAATTGCTATCAACGACGACTGGATGCTCAATGTCGTAGCGCAAAACTGCCTGACGGATGTTTTCCACGTCTTTTTCGTTGTCAAATTTGGCGGAGTGGACGCCAATCACGGTGAGGCTGTTTTTGTATTTCTGCTCCAGGTACTTCAACTTTGGCAAGACGTGCAGGCAGTTGATACAGCAATACGTCCAAAAGTCAAGAATTACCACTCGCCCTTTTAATTCCCTTAGGGAAAGGGGACGATCTGTATTCAACCAGGTTTGGTTCTGAGGAAATTCTGGCGCTCTAACACGGGGCGTCATGATGTCTCCTTTTTCACTGACCACGATGGGAACAGAGCCAGGACTTACGCAAAGCTTATACATATAGCGTTTTTTCGGGTTCAATCCCCCTGTGGTTGCCCTCAGATGTAGTGATGTTGCGTAAGTCCTGAGAGCGTTAAGGCGTAGCGGCTTCCCCTAGCTCATCCTCTGTATTTTCCTCGGCTGGAGCTTCTGGCTCGGGTGCTGCTGGTTTTGATTTTTGGAAGAAACTGCTAGGGATATCTGGCTCAGATGGAGCTTGGATAATCCGCAGCGGTGGAGCCGCAGCAGGTTTAGGAATCAATAGGTCATTGAAATCGACTTTTGGTTTTGCTTGAGCGGAGGTTGGGGATGATTGAGCCGATTGGGTTGTCTGTTCAGTCTTCTGCTTTACAGAAGCTGTCGGCTGAGGCGAAGGCAGTGGTTGTAGTGAACTCTCTGGTTGAGAAGGTGCTGACTGCGGCTCTTCTGGCGTTGGAGATGGGACTATCTCCGGTAAGGTGGGCGGTAAATTGGGCGTAGGAGTAGCAACACCTGCATCTGGACGCCGGAAGCGATTGAAGAATCCGCCTTTGGGTTTTTCTAACTGTTTTGCCGCTGGAGGCGCTGGGGGTGTAGATGGAGCCGTTTCTACTTCTGGACTTGCTTCTGGACTTGGTGTTATCTCTGGTAAAGTCCCTGGTTTAGGAATGTTTTCTGGGGGTGTGGGTAAGGGAGAAGGCTCCTCAACTGCCTCAGGCACTGGCAGTGCAGGCGGTGGGCTAACAGGAGTCTCTGGACGCCGGAAACGATTGAAGAATCCGCCTTGGGGTTTTTCTAACTGCTTTGCCGCTGGGGGTGCCTCAGATGGCTTTGCTGGCTCAACTTCAGAGGGCGTCGGTTCTTCTTTACCCAGCTGCGGTGCTGGTGTTTCTTCAACGACAGGAGGCTCTAACGGTTCGGGTGTCGGCGTGACAGATGGCTCAGGGGTTGCAGTCGGCACTGGCGTCTTCCCACTGTAGTTGGGGTTTACAATCGGGCCAGCAGCGATCGCTGAGAGTTCCCCTCGTACCAGTTTGGCAAGGGTATCTTTGCCTTTCGGTTCGTAGGTAATCAGCCGCACAGTGTTGTTGAAGACGTTTGTGACTGGATTTCCCTGTTCATCTAGAAATTCCAGTTGTACCCAGTTCTTCCCTGAGTTAAAGCCTTTGAGATAAAGGGGTTGCCACCTGTCCATGACAAAGCTTTGACCGTTTACGGTGACGCGAACTCGCCAATCGGCAATTTCGTCGTCGGGATTGGACTGGGCGACCAAGTGCAGGGGGGCGTTAGTCAGGTAGAAGTCAAGCATGATTGGCTCGGCTCCATAGCTGCCCGTGGGGCGGCTATAGGTCAACAGGGGCTGCCCTGGATCGGGGTTGTTGTCCGTTGTTTTGGTGAAAAGGTGAAAGGTTGTTTGGGCGTAAGCGCCTTCGTTTTTGAAGCTCTCATGCCAGGGACGGGAGGCAAAGACTCGCAGGGTATGAGTTCCGGGAGCTAAATCTTCAAAGACTAGGGGCTGTTCTAAGTCATAAATGGCTTTGTAAGGCTGGTTGTCGAGGATGACGTGTAAATGCGGACCAAGACCGAGTTGGGGGTCTTTGAAGATTGGCAGATCCCGAACTTGGAGTCGCACTGCCACTGTTGTGGCTTGAAGAACTTCATCAGTTTGGGGACTGAGGATGGCGACTTGAGGCTGATAACTCTCCAAAGCTGGGCGCAGCTGTTGAATGACCTCAGGGGGAGATACCTCTGAGATTTGCCCACCTAGGGAAGATGAGGGTTTGGAGGTACCTGATGGCGTCGTCAGGGCGCGATCGCCACAACCGACTAAACTCCCCACCAAAACAGTTGCCATCAGCAACGAAACTAGCGTTCTCACAGGGTTCCACCGGCGATTCATGCCCAACACGCACTCCTACTCCTTCCGCGACCAACATTAAAGATCAAGACCTGTCCATAGGGAACTATAGCCCAAAAGCATCAACTACCCCGCTCGAAATGCCATGAATTTCAGGCTCTGACAACCCAGAAGACACGGGTTTTAAATGAGCTAATAGTTGCGTTTTATTAACTAAATTTAATCCCTCTTGACTTTTTAACACCAAATATGGGGGTGCAAGCTAAGTTGCATCAATACTTGACCAAATTTGAATTATTGTTAAGTGGCTCGAAATACCCAGTAAACCTAGTCCTATTATCTACAAAGATAGAGGGTGTGGTTTTGCAACCCTTCCCTCTCAGCGAACCCTTTAAAACGGGTATTCCATAAATTGGGGAAAGTAGTTCTTCAAGAGCCAGCTTTCCTACCCATTAAAATCAATTTTCAATGGGACAGAACTCGTTCCTTGTCTAGAGAGAGGAGAGTCCTCATGACAATCAGTCCTCCGGAGCGAGAGGAGAAAAAAGTAAGGGTTGTCGTCGATAACGATCCAGTGCCCACTTCATTTGAGAAGTGGTCGCAGCCGGGTCATTTTGACCGCACCCTTGCTAGAGGTCCAAAAACCACCTCGTGGATTTGGAACCTTCACGCCCTCTCGCATGATTTCGATAGTCATACCAGTGACTTAGAAGACGTATCTCGGAAAATTTTTGCCGCGCACTTTGGTCACTTAGCCGTGGTCTTCATCTGGCTAAGCGGTATGTATTTTCATGGCGCTAAGTTTTCAAACTACGAAGCTTGGCTAGCTAATCCTTTAGGCGTCAAGCCTAGCGCTCAAGTCGTTTGGCCTATCGTCGGTCAAGATATTTTGAATGCCGATGTGGGCGGTGGCTTCCACGGGATTCAAATCACCTCCGGCTTGTTCCAGGTTTGGCGGGCAGCTGGCTTCACAAACACATTCCAGCTGTACTGCACTGCCATCGGTGGCTTGGTAGCAGCAGCTCTGATGCTGTTTGCTGGCTGGTTCCACTATCACAAGCGGGCTCCCAAACTGGAATGGTTCCAGAATGTGGAGTCGATGCTAAACCACCACCTAGCTGGGTTGCTGGGTCTGGGGTGCTTGTCTTGGGCCGCTCACCAAATTCATGTGGCACTGCCCACCAACAAGCTGCTGGATGCGGGAGTCGCCATCAAAGATATTCCGCTGCCTCACGAGTTCATCTTGAACCGTGACTTGATGGCCCAACTGTATCCCAGCTTTAACCAAGGGTTGACGCCATTCTGGACTTTGAATTGGGGCCAGTATGCTGACTTCCTGACGTTCAAAGGCGGTTTAAATCCCCAGACGGGCGGATTGTGGCTGTCAGATACGGCACACCATCACCTAGCCTTGGCAGTACTCTTCCTGATCGCCGGTCATATGTATCGGACGAACTGGGGGATTGGTCACAGCATTAAGGAAATTCTAGAGAACCACAAAGGTCCCTTCACGGGTGACGGTCATAAGGGTCTCTATGAAAACATGACCACATCCTGGCACGCGCAGTTGGGAACCAACCTTGCCATGCTGGGTTCTGTGACCATCATCGTGGCTCACCATATGTACGCGATGCCTCCGTATCCGTACCTTGCCACTGACTACGCGACTCAGTTGTCCATATTCACCCACCACATGTGGATTGGGGCATTCTGTATCGTTGGCGGAGCGGCTCACGCTACCATCTTCATGGTGCGGGATTACGATCCGGTGGTGAACCAGAACAACGTGCTGGATCGGGTGATTCGTCACCGGGATGCAATTATTTCCCACCTCAACTGGGTTTGTATCTTCCTGGGCTTCCACAGCTTTGGCTTGTACATCCACAACGACACGATGAGTGCTTTGGGTCGCCCCCAAGATATGTTCTCGGATACGGCGATTCAGTTGCAGCCGGTGTTTGCTCAGTGGGTGCAAAACCTGCACACTCTGGCTCCTGGTGGCACAGCACCTAACGCGCTAGAACCAGTAAGCTATGCCTTCGGTGGCGGTATCGTTGCTGTAGGCGGCAAAGTGGCGATGATGCCAATCGCGCTGGGTACGGCGGACTTCATGATCCACCATATTCACGCTTTCCAAATTCACGTCACCGTTCTGATTCTGCTGAAAGGCTTCTTGTTTGCCCGTAGCTCTCGTCTGATTCCAGACAAGATGAATCTGGGCTTCCGCTTCCCTTGTGACGGCCCCGGTCGTGGCGGTACCTGCCAAGTTTCTGGTTGGGACCATGTGTTCTTGGGTCTGTTCTGGATGTTCAACACTATTGCGATCGCGGTTTACCACTTCAGCTGGAAAATGCAATCCGATGTGTGGGGCACAGTCAATACTGATGGCACGGTGGACCATATCACCGCAGGCAACTTTGCGATGAGTGCCATCACCATCAATGGCTGGTTGCGTGATTTTCAATGGGCACAAGCTGCTCAAGTGATTCAGTCTTACGGTACAGCCCTCTCAGCCTACGGTCTGCTGTTCCTGGGCGCTCACTTTGTGTGGGCCTTCAGCCTGATGTTCCTATTCAGCGGTCGTGGCTACTGGCAGGAGTTGATTGAGTCGATTGTTTGGGCTCACAATAAGTTGAAGGTTGCCCCTTCTATTCAGCCTCGCGCTCTGAGCATCATTCAGGGTCGGGCCGTTGGGGTGGCTCACTTCCTCCTGGGAGCGATCGTCACGATCTGGGCGTTCTTCGAGGCGCGAATCCTTTCAATAGGATGATTTAAGCCTGAGTAACGAGTGCTGAGTAAGGAGTAAGATGCTCTGGGTCCTCAGCACTCAGCACTGATAATTGAGGAGACTATGGCGACAAAATTTCCCAAATTTAGCCAAGACCTCGCTCAGGACCCGACTACACGTCGGATCTGGTACGGGATTGCAACGGCTCACGACTTTGAAAGCCATGATGGCATGACGGAAGAAAATCTTTATCAAAAGATTTTCGCTACTCACTTCGGTCATGTGGCAATTATCTTCCTGTGGGCCTCTAGCCTCCTGTTCCACGTCGCCTGGCAAGGTAATTTTGAACAGTGGATTAAAGATCCGTTGAATGTGCGTCCCATCGCTCACGCGATTTGGGACCCCCACTTTGGTCAACCGGCAGTAGATGCCTTTACCCAAGGTGGTGCGACCTTTCCAGTGAATATTGCCTACTCAGGTGTCTACCACTGGTGGTACACCATCGGTATGCGGTCGAATAATGACCTGTACCAAGGTGCAGTGTTCCTGATCGTGCTGTCTGCAATCTTCTTGTTTGCAGGCTGGCTGCACCTACAGCCCAAGTTCAGTCCCAGCCTGTCTTGGTTCAAGAGTGCCGAGCCTCGGCTGAACCACCATCTGGCAGGTCTGTTTGGCGTTAGCTCTTTGGCTTGGACAGGTCACCTGATTCACGTTGCTATCCCCGAATCTCGCGGTCAGCACGTAGGTTGGGATAACTTCCTGACAACGCTGCCTCACCCAGCAGGCTTGGGGCCGTTCTTCACCGGCAACTGGGGTGTCTACGCTGAGAACCCAGAGGCTCCTGGTCATGTGTTCGGTACCGCTCAAGGTGCCGGAACAGCGATTCTAACGTTCTTGGGTGGCTTCCATCCCCAGACACAATCGCTGTGGCTGACGGATATGGCTCATCA
The DNA here is from genome assembly GCF_042747725.1 of Coleofasciculus sp. H7-2. Lineage (NCBI taxonomy): Bacteria > Bacillati > Cyanobacteriota > Cyanophyceae > Coleofasciculales > Coleofasciculaceae > Coleofasciculus > Coleofasciculus sp. H7-2. Next base: position 8,279 of record NZ_JBHZGO010000105.1, on the reverse strand, counting down.
CCACTTGGCGATCGCAGTCATCTTCATCATCGCCGGTCACATGTACCGGACTAACTTCGGCATTGGTCACAGCATCAGAGATATGCTGAACGCCAAAAACTTCTTTGGCACCAAGACTGAAGGTCAATTCAACCTGCCTCACCAAGGGTTGTACGACACCTATAACAACTCTCTGCACTTCCAGTTGTCTATACACCTGGCAGCTCTGGGAACTGCTACTTCCCTGGTAGCGCAGCATATGTATGCGATGCCTCCCTATGCTTTCATCGGGAAGGACTTCACAACTCAAGCATCGCTCTACACACACCACCAGTACATTGCTGGTTTCCTGATGCTGGGAGCGTTCGCCCACGCAGGAATCTTCTGGGTGCGGGACTACGACCCAGAACAGAACAGAGGTAACGTCCTCGATCGGGTACTCCAGCACAAAGAAGCGATCATCTCGCACCTGAGCTGGGTCTCCCTATTCCTGGGCTTCCACACCCTGGGTCTGTACGTCCACAATGATGTTGTGGTTGCCTTCGGGACTCCCGAAAAGCAAATTCTGATTGAGCCGGTATTTGCCCAGTTCATTCAGGCTTCTCACGGTAAGGTGCTGTACGGCTTGGACACTCTACTGTCTAACCCTGACAGTGTGGCTTCCACCGCTGGTGCTGCTTGGCTACCTGGCTGGCTCGATGCCATCAACAACGGCACCAACTCTCTGTTTTTGACAATTGGCCCTGGCGATTTCTTGGTTCACCACGCATTCGCCCTCGCCATCCACACCACCACCCTGGTTTTGGTCAAGGGTGCGTTGGATGCTCGTGGCTCCAAGCTGATGCCCGATAAAAAGGACTTCGGCTACGCCTTCCCTTGCGACGGTCCCGGTCGTGGCGGTACCTGCGACATCTCCGCGTGGGATTCCTTCTACCTCGCCGCGTTCTGGATGCTGAACACCATTGGTTGGGTAACCTTCTACTGGCACTGGAAGCATCTGGGGATTTGGCAAGGCAACGTGGCACAGTTCAATGAGTCTTCTACTTACCTCATGGGCTGGCTGCGCGACTACCTCTGGCTGTACTCCGCTCAGTTGATCAACGGGTATAACCCCTACGGCATGAATAACCTGGCGGTTTGGGACTGGATGTTCCTGTTCGGACACCTAGTTTGGGCCACTGGCTTCATGTTCCTCATCAGCTGGCGTGGTTACTGGCAAGAGTTGATCGAAACCCTTGTCTGGGCACACGAGCGCACTCCGCTGGCGAACTTAGTTCGCTGGAAGGACAAGCCGGTTGCTATGTCCATCGTCCAAGGTCGCTTGGTTGGTCTAGCTCACTTCACAGTTGGCTATGTCTTGACCTACGCCGCCTTCCTGATTGCTTCCACTGCTGGTAAATTCGGTTAATCTGGCTGAAACTAGCATTGTAGGTAATTAAAAGAAAATCCCCTGCCTTCGGGTAGGGGATTTTTTTAGAAAACTATCTAAAATTCTAAATGAAATACTGCTGTTAAATGTAGCTTATGAGCTGGCGTTGGTTTAACGCTTAGTTTTCTTGGAAATCGTAAAATATTTTATCTAAAATTTTTAATAAAACTGTAGCAAGTGTGAGTAATTTAAACATCAATAGTATCACCCATCAATTAATAAAAATTCAAGAGCAAAATAGGAATTGCAGTTTATGGCAATTTAGAAGCTTAATCAGCGCTAATCAATATCTTCAGCTATATAAAATTTTTTTAAAATATGTTATCAAAGGAAGTGAAGTATTAGATTGGGGGTGCGGAAACGGTCATTTTTCTTATTTCCTGGTAAAGGCTGGCTATAAAACCTCTGGATTTGCCTTTGAGGACTTTTGCCTTCGTAAAACTCTAAACAGCTCAACTTATGAATTTAGGAAAGGGAGTGCTGAAGAGCCAACAGTCATTTCCTATTCAGATAATAAATTCAATGCAATCGTCTCTGTAGGGGTTTTAGAACATGTCAGAGAGACTGGAGGAAATGAAATTACCAGCTTAAGGGAAATATTCCGCTTGCTCCAACCTGGTGGCTTTTTTATTTGTTACCATTTTCCCAATAAGTTTAGTTTGATTGAAGCGATCGCTTCCCGCTTGCCTAACAAATACCATCATCAATATCGTTATACTCGCCAGTCAATCAAAACTCTTTGCCAAGAAAGTGGATTTGAGGTTCTAGAAGTCCAGCGTTATGGTTTTCTACCCAGAAATATGTGGGGCATATTTCCAAAAGCAGTCAGGAATTCTCAACTGCTGGCATGGATTTGGGATTTCCTAGATGACATTTTGGCATATCCCTTCTCTCTGATCTGTCAAAACTACTTGTTTGTAGCTAGGAAACCCTTTGCAAAATAATCTAAATTATGATAATAGCGTTTGGTAGAAGTGTACAAAGCGATCGCCTCTTCGTCTTTTCATCTAAAAAAGCGATCGCTTACTCCTCCAAAATCTCAACCAAGTCCTCAATCAAAATATCGAACGTGCGAACTAGCTTGTGAATCGCAGTGAAGTCAACCATTGCCATTCCTGAAGAGAGAGCATAGTTTCTGACGGTGCTATAACCAACCCAGAGCGAACTGACTTTTTGAAGCGCTTCGCTATCGCCCAAACATCCCCTTTCCATCAAAAGCGCTGACCCGTGGTTAGTTCAAATCGGACTTCTCCCTGGTCGCTAATGCCTAAATCGCCGCGAATTAAACCAAACGGGGACTTGACCCGCAATCCTAACCCGTAACCAAAACCAGTCCCCGGTTTACCGCGCAGCAAACCCGGTTGTCCAAGCACCGTATTACCAGACCCCAAATCTGAGCCGTAGTCAGCAAAGACAACCCCTCCCAGCCACTGCAAAATCGGGAAGCGATATTCTATGGAAGCCAAAGCATAACTGCGACCGCTAGCGACTTTACCAGATCCATAGCCGCGCACAGAATTGAATCCGCCAAGATTAAACGCCTCAGTCGGAGGAAATTCGCCAAGTATCGTACCAGCTTGCAAATTTATTGCCAACATTTCTGGATTTTTGGTGTCCCTACCCTTGCCTATCCAGCCGACTGGGACATATTGGATGTAATTTGCTCGCACTCGGTTACTCAAAATACTGCCCAATCCAATCGGAATCGACTGTTCCGTGGTCAGGGTTAGCAGCGAACCCTGAGTCGGATTGGAACGGCGATCGCGCCGATCTCTCGCCACGCCTAACGACACCGTCACCAAATCATCAATGCCAGTTTTGCTGACAGATAGCGGATTCCCCAATTCATCCACCCGTGCAATATTGAAATCAGCATCGCGGGTACTAATTCGGGTGTAGTTCAAACCCAACGATCCATCCCAATCATTAAAAGACCGCAACACCGCCACACCACCGCCAAATCGTCCCTCCCGCGTACTGTCCCCGTTGGGCAACTCGACTTCGTCGGTGAAGGTGCGGGAATAATCCCGACTGCGAAACGCTCTAACGCTATACCCCAAGCGGTCTGGTTCGCCAGCACGATAAGGGCTGGTAAACTGGGTATTAAATTGGACATCCTTGCCGCTCACTTGAAGTTTGGCAGCTAAGCGATCGTTGACACCATTGATATTGGCGTCTCGATAGCTTACCGAACCGTAAAGCCCGATATCGCCGCTATTGCCACCCCCTAATGTAATAGAAGGGAAGCGACTCTCCTTGATGTCGTAGATGATGTTAACCCCGTCGGTGGCTTCCTGCACAGAAACATTGACATCATCAAAAGACTCTAATCGCCGCAATCGCTGCAAGTCTTCCTGAAGCAAATCCTCACGAAATACCTCACCAGGCTTGAGTTTCAGTTCACCAATAATAAAATCTCTTTGGGTGCGACTGGGTATCGGTCGATTTTGGTCATCGACTGACTCACCTTTGCGATTGACAAAGCGGATCTGCACATCTTTGACAATTTTGGAGGCAACCTCAGCAGTCTGGACGCCCTCCGGACTGGACGCTGGCGGTATCGTCGGTGGCAGATAATCACCGTATTTGGCATCATATTCAACAACAGGAATTGGATAGGCTCTCTGAGCCAATCCTGGCGTCACCTGCGTTACGGGTAGAGTCGCGGCATCAATGGGTGCCGATGCCGCCATATCGCCCGAAATCGTCTGGGCAGGGGGTTGGGAGGATGCGATCGCTCCTCTTGTTTCCCAGATTCCCAGCGTTGCCACAATCAAAATTGCAAATGTTTTAACACCCATAAAATTAGCTTAATCGGCTGGCTACCATTTTGCGCCTGCTCATTGGCTTGTATCCCGATCGATGACTGGCTTTTGAGGGGCGCAACAGACGAATCCGTTGCAGACATCAAGTGAAATGGTATCAGGAACAATCAAGTAAACGTCAAGGATATGAGTCTTCAACAGGCATTTAACACAGCAGCAACTGAGTACGACAAGCTCCGGGGTACCCTGATTCCATGTTTTGATGACTTTTACCAAACAGCCATTCAGGCGATCCCATTCGACCGCACAGCATCCCTGAACGTTCTCGATTTAGGTGCAGGTACGGGACTTTACAATCCAGGTTCGGGACGAGTCATGCAAAAAATTGGGATGCTGCATGAGGGATATCGCCGTCAACATTTACGGAAGTGGGAAACATTTGAAGACATCGAACAATACGGCATCTTGAAAAGTGATTGGCAGCAAATGATTGTTCAAAATTACTAACTGCTTACCTAAAAATGTATAGAAGAAACCTGCTATGGCACAACCATCTTTACCAAAAATCGTCATCTTCGACACCACAATGCGAGATGGAGAACTTGCGCCCGGTGTCAAAATGGATATTCATCAAAAAGTCCGTCTTGCAAAGCTTCTAGAGGAGATGCGGGTTGATGTAATTGAAGTGGGATATCCAGGGGCTATTAAGAAAGATTTTGATGAAATTTTCACGATCTCCAAGCAAATCAAACAGTTAACTATTTGCGGATTGGCAAATTCTAAACCGGATGAAGTGATGGACGTTGCTTTAGCAATTAAACCAGCGGTACGAGGCAGAATTCACATCTACACGTTGGTTAATTTGAAGCATCAATCAAAGTGGGCTGAAGAACAAATCCTAGAAACGATACACGATTGTATTGGACTTGCTAGAAACTACTGTGCAGATGTGGAGTGGAGTGCCTTTGATGCTCCTCGAAGCCAGCCAGATTTTCTTTGCAAAGCAATTGAAACAGCCATCAAAAGCGGTGCAAGAACAATCAGTATCCCTGACAGTCTTGGTTTATCGTCGCCAATAGAATTTTCAGGGTTGCTTAATATGCTCTTTAATCGGGTGTCGAATATCGATCGCGCTACGATTTCTGTCCACTGTCATGATGATTTGGGATTAGCGGTGGAGAATTCAATCGCAGCTCTCAGTTGGGGTGTCAGGCAAATTGAATGCTCGATTAATGGACTGGGAGCGAGGAAAGGTAATGCTGATTTGGGAGAAGTCGTGAATGCAATTATCAATCATCCAAACTATAGCGTTGATGTTGAAAAATCTTTATTATATAGAGCCTCAGAGTTAGTTACTGAAATTACTGGAATTGGTAATAAATAAATGAAATAAAGTAAAAATGTCCGACGACTCGCATTCGCGGCTAAACAAACAAAGCCTGACGAGAGCAGGCTTTATATTAGCCGGTGAAGGCAGGCTTCGTTCTTCTAGCCCCAGGCTTCTAGCCTGTGGGTGTATATTTGCAAAAACAAGATGCTCCCAATAGGATTGCTATAGGAACATGGATTAAACAACTTACACTCATTCACGTTCTGTAGGGGCTTTTTCTGTGCGATGCCCCTACGCAAGAAATCGGAGGTTAATAAATCCACGATCCGACTTCCGTTCCAGAAAAGTTGGAGTCTAACACCACACTGAGCCAAACGGCTTGTTATTAGAATTTAATAATTTATTTCTTATAATACTTACGAATAGCAGTTATAAGTTGATAAGTATTAACCGCGATCGCGCGTTGCGCCGACCTGTCGGTTCGCCAGCGGCTATCGGTAAACGGCTAAAAGTTATAGACTGGCTACCATGTACGGGCAGAGTAAAAATATGATGCTGTCTACTTTACAGGTCATATTGCTGGGTGGCTTTCGCCTGACTTATGGCGAAAAGCCGCTGACAGACGTGAGCGCGGAGCGATCGCAATCGTTGCTGGCATATCTGGTGCTGCACAGCGGCACGCCTCAGCCTCGTCAGCGGCTGGCTTCCCTCTTTTGGGCTGACTCAACAGACGAGCAAGCTCGAACGAACCTGAGAAGGGAACTGCACCACTTACGGCGGGTTTTGCCTGACGCGGATCGATTCATTGAAGTTGATCCAAAAACGCTACAGTGGCGCTCAGATGCACCTTTTACGTTGGATGTTGCACAGTTTGAGCGGGTGGTTGCACGCTTCGGAGGAGGCAGAACGAGCGGCTGACCGGAAAACCGTCCGAACCTTGTTAGAGCAGGCGGTAGCCCTCTATCAGGGGGATTTGCTGCCCAACTGTTACGACGAATGGATTTTTCCGGAACAGGAACGACTGCGACAAATTTTTATCCAGGTCTTGAAATGGTTGGTTCGCCTGTTAAAGGAGCAGCGAGATATCCGTGCGGCGATGCGCTATGCCCAGCAGTTGTTAGAAGTTGACTCGCTCAACGAAGCAACCTATGGTGACTTGATGCAGCTGCACGCGCTCAATGGCGATCGCGCTAGTGCTTTGCGAATCTACCACCGCTGCATGACTCTTTTACGGGAAGAGTTAGGAATCGATCCCAGCTCGATTACCCGCGACCTCTACGATCGCCTGCTCAATGAAGATTCTGAAGGGATAAGAAGTCGGCAAAATAATTCTAAGTTACTGGATGTAAATTCTGAATTAAATACACCCACTCAAAACTCCCCCGCACCTCGTTGCGACTGGGGTGAAATCATCGATGTTAGCTTGTTTTACGGACGGACAGAAGAGCTAAACACGCTCAAGCAGTGGATTTTACAGTATCGCTGTCGGCTAGTTGTCTTATTAGGCATGGGGGGAATTGGGAAAACTGCCTTGTCCGCCAAACTAGCGCCGGAAATCCAGGGAGAGTTTGACTTTGTAATTTGGCGATCGCTACGGAATGCTCCTACGCTAGAAACTCTTTTGCACGATTCGATCTCTTTTCTATCGGATCGGCAGGAGACGGAAGGTGGAATTGAACGACTGATATATTGGCTGCGGAATTCTCGTTGCCTGATAATTCTAGACAATGCAGAAACCCTTTTTCAGGTGAATTGTCCGGGGCAGTATTGTGCTGGCTATGAAGGCTACGGGGAACTGCTGCGTGCGATCGCAGAAACAGCCCATCAAAGCTGCCTGGTGCTGACCAGTCGGGAGAAACCTGCTGAGGTGGGCATATTAGAAGGCGTAGTTGATGGTAATTCACTACCTGTGCGAACCTTGCAACTGAGCGGCTCACCAGAGGCAGCTCAAGCATTAATTCAAGCAAAAGGATTGATTGGTTCTGAGGCACAGCAACAGCATTTGTGTCAGTTCTACGGCTGTAATCCTTTGGCATTGAAGATTGTTGCCACTTCAATTCAAGATGTTTTTGATGGCAAGATTCAAGATTTTCTCGCTCAAAATACCACGATTTTTAATGGGATTCACAGACTGCTAGATCAGCAGTGTCAGCGTTGCTCTCCCCTAGAAAAAACAATCTTGTTTTGGCTTGCCATTAATCGGGAATGGACAACCTTCTCGGAATTGGCAGATGATATCGTTCCCACCGTTGCTCGTGCAGACCTACTGGAAGCGTTGGGGTCGCTGAGTTGGCGATCGCTGATCGAAAAGCAGTCGGGCAGTTATACTCAGCAACCTGTGGTGATGGAGTACATCACTGAGCGATTGATTGCACAAGTCTGTGAAGAAATTCAACAGTTGGAAGTCGGAAATGGGGAATTGTTAGCAGAAAACCGGACACCCATTATTTCCATCCTGCACAGCCACGCATTGCTCAAGCCTCAGGGCAAAGATTACATCAGAGAAATCCAGATTCAACAAATTGTTAAACCCGTTTTAAACACTTTAATCACCCGACTGTATGGGCAGTACAACGTTGAGCGGCAGCTGACTCAACTGCTTTCAAAACTGCGAAATGAATTGTCGCGACAACCCGGATATGCAGGTGGTAACGGGACTTGAACTTTGTTCAAGCCCAAACAAGCCCTAAATGGGCTAGGTGTAAGGCAAATACGTCAGTATTCTCCTGAAGCCAACGGACAAACCGATAGGATATAGCTGTTCTAAAAGCTGACA